>JAHFOP010000073.1 GCA_023261605.1 Candidatus Moraniibacteriota bacterium | reverse complement strand
GGACCGTTTGCTTAAGAGGCAACTGCTCTACCAACTGAGCTATGGGCGCATGCTTAACTAATCTTTTTGTGCGCCGGGCAGGAATCGAACCTGCGACCAATAGCTTAGAAGGCTACTGCTCTATCCACTGAGCTACCGGCGCTTCAGTTTTGCCTATCTACCTGCCGCGCGAACACTATGAAATACTAGCGTATTCAACTGCTTTAGTCAATCTTTTTATAGTCCATGTGCTTTTCTGTAATTATCCCATTCATTTTTTGACCAGTTCTTGGGTTTTTCGGTGAAAGTCGGTTCAGTTCCCGGATGAGGGTACTTAGAAGGGGAAGCATACACGCTATTGAAAACATCGTTGCGAGTGAGATTTCCATTCCGGTCATAAATTTCTTGGGTAAAGGTGGCTTTTAGCGAGCCGTCGGCACCGCGCTCTGTTATCTTTGGCCCAATCACTTTTATACTGCGCCCATCCGTTGTGCCGTAGAAATCAAAAAACAATTTTGTGCCTTCGATTCTGGTTTCGATCAGGATGTACCCCGGTGTATCATTTATGAAACGCAGATCGGGCTTGGGGATATAAACTGTTGAGTCCATACCTTGCGGGTTGTAGTAGCTGACTGGGTAAGCGTGATTTTGTCGCATGGTGATTTTCAATCCAGCGTAGATGGCCGCACGAAAAGCTGTGGTGGACACCTGACAAATTCCACCGCCAAATTCCGGTTCAGTTTTATCATTTTTGATGACGAGCTCCGGCAGATAGTTATGTTCCGCGTCTACTGGCCCCAAATTTTGCACAAAAGAAAATTCTTCACCCGGTTTAATTAAGAGTCCATTGAAGTGTTCGGTGGCGGTGTTAATGTTGAAGATCCGATTTTTTGGTGAACCGCGAAAATCGGAAACGCCCTCACCGATGAGAGCATTGATGCCTAAGTTTTCTATACTGGCAGTGGATACTTCTGGATCAGTTTTTTTGATGGGCAAAGTAAGCGCGTTTTGAAAATTGCCCTGAGTGAGATAGTCAGCTAAGGCAACAGCACTTCTTTTGATGTCCAGCTGGATTCCAGGGCTGCTCAAATCAAAAACCGACACTTTCCCGTCTTGCATTTGGAGTTTGGCATTCACTGGTCCAGTGTCGGTTTTTTGTGCCAGGTCTTGGAGAAAGGAGAGGGAATTTTTTTCAGAAAAAGTGCGGGTATATATCTTTTTGACATGACCATAAGTGGCATAAGGCAAAACCAGGCGGCAAAGAAGCGATTTTTTATACGCACAAAAATCAGGATTTTCCATCTCGGTCTGATAATCAGGGGAGAGTGAAAGGCTGTAATTTTCTTCGATTAATTTCAAAATATCTGAGCGCGAGAAAGAGTAATTCTTCTCATTTATAGAAAAGTTCAACTCCAGTGGGATCTTATCAGCTGAAAAAGACTGCGAAAAATCACCCGGGGTGCCATTTTCAGCCTGCGTGATATTTGGCATGAACCAAAATAGGTAAATCAAAACCAATAAAAATTTGGATATTTTCATAACTGAAATATAGCATAAAATGGCAGGAAAGGGTAGGGAAAATAAAAACACGAATGCCTAAGCTCTCGTGTTTTTTGAAGTTGCAAATTTTCAAATAATGTTAGAATCCTCTGACTTGAATCTTTTTTGTGCGAGTGTTGTCGGCTTTTGGCATCTTGATGGTGAGGATACCATTTTTCATGGAAGCTTCGATTTTGTCAGCCAAAACGTCAATGGGCAAGATGATGGAACGGGAAAAGCTGCCCCAGTAGCATTCTTGATAGTAATAATTTTCTTCGCTCACTTCATCGTCCTGCTTTCTCTCGCCACGAATAGTGATCATATCATTCACGATGCTGACATCCAAATCTTCCGGTTTCACTCCCGCGATAGTGGACTTGATGACTACATCGTTGTCGGTCTGATAGACATCAATTGTTAACTGACCTTCGCCATTTTCTGACGGGGTGGAAAAAGTGGCTTCTTCGCGTGCCGAGTGGCGGGGCGCGGAATTGAAAATCACATCAGTCTGGGTGTCTTCGGAATAAATTTCCGGAATAGTGGAGAAATTCCTTTCTCTTTCAAAAGTGTTTTCCATTTCCTCCTCCTCGATTCTTTTGGCCCCAGTCAACTTTTCAAAAAATGATTTTTTAACTTTTGTCATAGATATTCTATTTATATTATTAACTTTAAGTCCTGTCTAAATTATAATTTAATTTTTTTGGATTGGCAAGGAACTTTTTACTAGGGTAAATTTTAGTGCTAAAAAACAGGCTAAGATAATACCTATTGGGAGTCCGAGAATCATCCAAGTGGCCACGGCAGCCATGACCGCGAAATTGAAAAGAAGATGAAAAAACAAAGCTAGGAAGAAGAAAAAAAAGATGAAAAGCGAGCGATTGGGACGACGGGAAAAATAATAGCCGAAAATGCCAGCGGTAGCGGTGTGAATGAGTAGCAGTCCCAGATAAGAGAGTATGATATCTTGGGACAGAAGGGGATAATTTGAGAAATTCAGCAGTATCTCCGGAATAGAAAATCCAACACCGAAGAGAAGTGCTCGCGAAAAAAGATTATTTTTGTCTGAAGAATTTTGAAAAAGTCTTCTAATGATGATAAGCGCAACCAGTTCCTCGATGAAAACTTCGGCCGGCATAATCCAGGTAGCAGTGGGGGATGTTTTGGCCAGATTGTAAGGATCAATAAAAATCCAAAGCGTGGTTTCTAGAGCGAGTGCGCCCAGCGCCGAGAGTATGCCCCCCAAAAGCATTTTAAATTTTTCAGTCATTTTTTAGCTGTTAGTTGTTAGTCTTTAACTTTTAGTAAGTTTTAGATTAGCGTTGGTTTCCAAATTTTTCCAGTTTTTGTCCCAAATGTTTTTGTTCTTTGCTAGTGTGTAGCGGAAATGCGCCGCCGTGCCGATCATCGCGGCATTATCACCAGTGTAGATCAGATCAGGTACGACGCAGGAGACATTCGGCAGTTCTTTTTTTATGGCTTCGTTCAGCTGATTCCTGAGCTCAAGATTGGCACTCACTCCGCCGGCTAACATAATTGTTTTCACTGCATATTTCTGCGCGGCGGCAATGGTTTTTTTGATGAGTACGTCGCAAGCCGCCTGTTGGAATTCGAAAGATAGCTCGGTGACAAGTAACTCTTTTTCAGTGGGCGATAAATCTTTTTGCAAAG
>JAHFOP010000005.1:28164-33973 GCA_023261605.1 Candidatus Moraniibacteriota bacterium | reverse complement strand
CAGCTTTTCTTCCAGAAAAAAAATACATCATTTTTTTCTTCTTGATGACGCTCGGATTGCAACTGGGAATTCGCACCGCCGACTGGCATTTTTTCAATGCATCAGGCAAGATTGAAATTGGCACCCCCGGAAGATACTTCTTGCCCAACCTTGCTTCACACATTATTTTGATATTCACTGGGCTTGGCGCTCTTTTCAGTTACGCCAAACGCGAACGCTATTTTGAAAAAGCTCTACTCATCGGACTGCTCTCGATGTTTTCCATTTCGCTCTATCTGATTTTCGATGTTATCCTTTTCAGATTTTATTTATAGTTTATGAAAAAACTTTCCACTAAAAACATATTTCTCGTCATTTTCAGTCTTCTACTTATTGCCATTTTTTGGCGATTCGTAACAGAATTGTCTTTCCCAGATGCAAGCATCAGTCTGCAAAAAGGCGCCTTGGTCAAATTGCAACCGGAAAATTCTTTGACACAAAAATTCGTGGCTGCGCGCGACGGCCTCACGAAGGTCGAGTTTCTACTGCGCACACCGGGTATTGCTTTTGAAAATAAAGATAAGGTTGAAATGGAGCTAGCCGACGAAACTTGCCAGCACTCTTTGCAAAAAGGAGAATTGAGAAGCTCGTTTCTGGCTTCGGACAACTTGTATGAATTCAATTTTGAAAAAGTTGCCACGTCCAAAAACAAAACTTTTTGTCTCGTCGCCACTTTCAAACCAGTTAAAGCCAGCGCCAAAGCTATCCAGTTTTTTACCTCAGGCACTGATCCGGCTCAGCCGCTTTCCATCCGGCCGGTTTATCAAAACCAAAATATCTGGCAAAATTTACATGAACTTGAGTCACGCCTCTCTCAATACAAACCATGGTTTTTGAAAAATTATTTTTTGTGGTTTATTATCCTTGGATTCATTTTTCTTTCCGTCATCCTAGTGGCGATCTTGATTGTGATTTAGCTTAAACAAAAACAGGCGGAGATTGCTTTTCCCGCCTGTTTTTGTTTTTTTCCTAAGCTAGTTTTTGAGCTTCTTTTTTCAATTGAGATGCCTTGTCAGTCTTTTCCCAAGTGAAATCCTTGTCTGCCCGACCAAAATGCCCGTAGGCGGCCGTTTTTTGATAAATAGGCCGCTTCAAACGCAAATGATCAATGATCTGCTTGGGACGAAAATCAAAATTCTTTTTAATCAATTCCAATATTTTTGTTTCGGATATTTTACTAGTGCCATAAGTATCAATGTACACTCCTACGGGCGCGGCCACACCGATAGCATAAGCCACTTGAACCAAACAACGACTGGCCAGCCCGGCCGCCACAACGTTCTTGGCCACATATCTGGCCATGTAAGCACCCGAGCGATCAACTTTGGAAGCACACTTACCGGAAAAAGCTCCACCACCATGCGGCGCGGCTCCGCCATAAGTGTCCACAATGATTTTTCGGCCAGTGAGTCCGGCATCGGCTGGTGGACCGCCTAGGATAAATTTGCCCGTAGCATTGATGAACACTTTTGTTTTGGCATCAAACAAACGACCGGCGACGGGCTCGATCACTTTGTTCAAAATATCTTGTCTCAGTTTTTTTGTGCTGACATCTTTTGAGTGGTGCGCCGCCACAACCACCGTTTCTAAGCGATGGGCTTTCCCATCCACATATTCAATCGTGACTTGGCTTTTGCCATCCGGTCGGAGATAGGGCAAAGTTTTATTTTTTCTCACTTGCGCCAATCTTTTTGTCAATTTATGCGCCAGCACTATAGGCAATGGCATAAATTCAGGCGTCTCATCCGTGGCATAGCCAATCATCAGGCCTTGATCTCCGGCACCCATTTCTTTGAATTCACCTTGGCCTTCATCCACTCCCTGAGCGATATCAGGGCTTTGTTCGTGCAAAGTGACCATTACACCCACGTCATCCGCGCAAAAACCATATTCTTGCTTGTCATAACCGATATCGCGCAAAACTTTCCTCACAACGGTTTCAATGTCAACATAAGCCTTGGTGCGAGCTTCACCGCCCACGATAACCAAGCCTGTGGTGCAAAAAGTTTCAATTCCGGCATGACTGTCAGGATCTTGTCTCAACATTTCGTCATAAATTCCGTCGGAAATCTGATCACAAACTTTGTCCGGGTGACCCTCAGTCACCGACTCTGAAGTGATGAGTCTGATATCTTTTTTCATTTTTTTGATTGAGTTAATTATTTTTTTATTGTTGCGTATAATATTCATTATACCATGCCACCCAATTTTTGATACCTTTTTCAATGCGAGTAGAAGGCGCCCAGCCGAGTTTTCTGAGTTTTTTAATGTCGGCCACAGTGGTTGGCACGTCACCCGGTTGCATTGGTAGCATTTTCTTTTTCGCTTTTTTCCCCATATTCTCTTCCAAAACTTCGATGTAACGCATCAGAGTTTCTTCTTTGTCGCCACCAATGTTCATCACGCCATAACCCGTACATTTATCCAGGACAGTAAGTGTGCCGGAAACAATGTCATCAATGTAGGAGAAGTTGCGACTCATTTTGCCACGATTGAAAACATTAATCGGTCTGTCGTGCGTAATAGCATCCGTGAAAAGGCAAAGCGCCATGTCCGGCCGTCCCCATGGTCCGTAGACAGTGAAGAAACGCAACGCCGTAATGTTTAAACCATAAATGTGATGATAGACATGCGCCAGCAGTTCATCCGCTTTCTTAGAAGCGGCATAAGGTGAAATTTGCGTATCCACATTATCAGTTTCCGAGAACGGAGTTTTTTTGTTGTTGCCATAAACCGAAGAAGAAGACGCGAAAACAAAATTCTTAATCTTATATTTGACCGCCGCTTCGAGCAGATTCAAACTGCCCATCACATTCACATCTAGATACAATTTCGGGTTGAGCAAGGAATTTCTCACGCCGGCCATAGCCGCCAGATGAATGACTTTGTCAATCTTCTCTTTTTTGAAAATCCTTTCGATTAATTTTTCATCACGAATGTCGCCGCGATAGAGCTTAAATTTATAGCCATGGAGAAACTTTTTGATGCGCGCTTCTTTCAAGCTTGGATCATAATAATCATTGAAGTTGTCAATCATGACCACTTGATCCCCGCGATCCATGAGTTTTTTGGCGCAGGCCGAGCCAATAAACCCCGCTCCACCAGTAATGAATACTTTCATATTTTTAGTCTTTAGCTATTAGCTATTTAATTATTTATATCAATTTAACCCTACTAACCAATTCTACTAGCATAACAAAAGAGTGTCAAAAGCGCCCTTGCTAAAAAAAAGAGCGTGGAATATAATTATGAGAGTAAAGTAATTTAATTAAATGACAAAAAAATATGGATCAAAAGATCATAAACCTCGAAGGTAAAATTGTCGGCTATGAAAAAAAGACGCTGGCCATTGTGGCTATCCTAATCATTGGAGCGGCGGTAGTTTTTTATGCCGGAGCTAAATATGAAAAACATAAATTGAGTGCGTTAGGTCTGCTTGTCAATAAATCAGCCAGCAAAAAAGTGGCTGAAAATTCAGTGAAAGGCACAGTGACCGCCAGTGATGACAAGAGCGTCACGCTCAAAATGACAGATGGTAGCAGCAAAAACATCCCCTATTCAACCAGTATGACCTTTGGAGCAGACGGCTTGGGCAGCGCCGCCGACATTTTTGTTGGAGAACTTCTAGTGATTACCGGAGAAAACGATGCTAATGGAGTTTTTATCCCGACCAACATGCGCCCTTCCAAAAATTCACCAAAAGCGCCTGCTACTGACAACGCTGCAAGCACTCCTTCCACTACCGCGCCTGTAGCAAAAACTGCCCCAACAACAACGATGCCTGCACCTGTAAAAAATATGCCTGCACCAGCTGCAACTCCTTCCGCTTACTAGGAAATCACTTTTTTAAAAAAAATCACTCCCGTCAAAGCGGGGGTGATTTTTTTTAAATGTGTAAGCCCTAACTTTATTATTTTTTAAATTCGAATTTCAAATCATTATTCAAAGTCTGTGTTTGTTTGTATGTCTGGCCATCTTTAGTTTTCAAATTGACCGTAATAGGCACGTCTTCCACTCCAGATTGTTTCTGAATAAGCAAACGATAATCATCCTTATTGAAACCTTCCGGCAGCTGATAGACGATTGTGGCATCTGTTTCTCCGCCGATAAGCACATCACACTTGAAACCGAAATAGGTTTTATTAAATTCATCCGCGTCGCTAATTTTGCTCACCATATGACTGCTCACAAACGTCGAACCGAGTGGCACGTAGATCCGCAAATAGGCGTGATAGTCGCTAGTGCGCCAATTCCCAGCTGGAGCCGTATTGGCATATTTGATATTGAGCGTAACTGTCGGACGATCCGTCGTCAGATCAACATTGTATTCGACTGTCCGTTTCATATAATAATCAGTCTTTAGCGCGCCCATGTTGGCGTCGTTCATCATCAGATAATCAGAAGCCCAATCTTTCGTAACTTCACCGTCCCAATGCACGCCTTCAATTGACGATTGGAGCGCAGTGTCATTGAAGTTCACCATAATGTTGCGATTTTGAAACTCTTTATGCGCTAGATCAGCCAATTTGGAGATATTACCTAGACTGAAAAGTTTACCAATAATGATTGGCGCTAAATCTTTCATAATATTTTTACGGTTTTGTGTGTCCACGCCTGGATTGTCCAGATAATATTTCTCCACATATTCTTCCAGTTTTAAGGCACCGTCCGGAGCGGCAAAAGTCACATTATACCCCGGCACACTAATCGGGCCTGTTAAGCTTAAAATATCATTAAACACATCGGTGTTGACGGCAATGACCCCATCAAAGTTGGCCACGCGACCGGACAAACGGTAGAAATATTCCGCCTTAGCCACATTAGTAGGAAAATCCGGTGAAAAATTAGAATCGCGGAATTTCCAAGTTTTGAGCCCAAGCATCCGCTTGATCGGATAGGGCGGAGCCACTTTGGTCGTTATTCTTTGATCAAGCAAATTAGCATCTTCCACAAAAGTCGACACTACCTTGCCGTTATTCACTTTGATGATGGCGTATTGACCCAAAAAACCGCCACCGGGACGAAGTTCCATATCGTTTTGCAACATAACCATGAAAGTTCTGGTAGTCCCGTCATTTTGAGTGAAATTTTGCACCAAGGTATTCATCACCTCCAATTCCTTTTTTTCATCGGCCGGAATCGGCAAAAAGTTGGAAATCTTGTTAAGCGCCGCTAGTGATCCGATGCCAATGCTAACCTTATTAGAAGAGGCCATCTTGAATAGAAAAAATCCTCCGCCTCCAAGAATCAAAATAGCTGCTGTAATTATGGTTTTTTTCTTGGTCCAATTTTTAAACAAGACCAGTATACTATTTTTTATTTTAATTATATACATGAGGTATTTTTACACTTGCACACCTTTCTATCTTAGATTAAAAATTGATTATTGGCAAAGATGACTTTTAAAGTTATAATGATTATAATGAAGCATATGAATATTATGAAAAAAATCGACAATATCACGCCCTTTTCTTTTTTTGGGTTTAGCCTAACTCTTATTGGTTGGCTGGCTTTTTTCTTGGCCATTCTAGGACTGTTCCACCGCTGGCTCATTATAATTCTCGCATTAGTCCTATTGTTATCTTTTTCATATGGGATTTTAAAATGGCAAAAGAAATCCCGATTCAGCTGGGATTTTTCACTGGTTTTGGCATTTTCTTTTTTGATAATTCTTGTCTTTTCCTATTTCACCGTACCAACAATTTTCACCGGACGCGATCAGGGTTCGCTTTCTTCAGCTGCCATCAGTTTAGTGCAAAATCATTCTTTG
>JAHFOP010000005.1:19836-28154 GCA_023261605.1 Candidatus Moraniibacteriota bacterium | reverse complement strand
AATTCTTCCACATATACGGCGCAGGCGAGGCACTCAATTTTCCCGGTTTCTATTACACAAGGAACGGTGATTTGACGACACAATTTCCACTGGGTTACATTTCTTGGTTGGCTTTTTTCTATGCTCTTTTCGGACTGCACGGCCTCGTTATTGCCAATGCCTTTTCTTTTTTTCTTTTTCTTCTTTCTTTTTATGCTGTCGCCAAAAACTATCTCGAATCAAAGCCGGCGTTGATCGCACTTTTTCTCGTCGCCACTTCTTTTGTCTTTTCTTGGTTTTTCAAATTCACGCTGAGTGAAAATCTAGCCTTGGCCATCTTGTGGTTCGGGATTGCCCAATTTATGTTTTTTTGGAAAAAAGAAAATCGATTGAGCCTTTTTGGCTTTTTGTTTTCTTTTGGTCTTTTGCTTTTTGTCCGGATTGAGGCCGTCGCTTTTTTAGCTGTTGCTCTCGCTGCGCTTTTTTTAAAATACAAAAAAGAAAAGGTGAAATTGAAAAAGTTCTTTTTTAGGCGGGAAATCATCGCCATCGCGGTTCTCATTTTGTGCGCTTTCCTCGCCAGTCTTCATGCCAGCAGTGCTTTTTATACAAGCATCGCCAAAGGTTTTCTCAATTCTTTCAGTTCCTCTAGCGGCGATGCCGGAGAGGTGTCACCCTACCCGCTGGCCGGCCTTTTCTATCTTTTGCGTGTTTTTTCCGCCTACGCCCTTCTGACCTACATCATTCTCGCCATCGTTGCCCTAGGTTATTTCTTGAAAAAAAGAAATTTTGAAAAGCTCCTGCCGTTTTTTATCACATTGCCAGCTTTTATCTATCTTTTGAACCCTAGCATCTCCTTGGATCATCCGTGGATGCTTAGACGCTACGAGTTTGCCGTCGTTCCTATAAGTATCCTGTATTCCATAATTTTCTTGAGCGATTTCCTCAAAAAAAAGCGCTTCTTCTATCTTTTTTCTTTCTTTTTACTGCTGACCAATTTGATGATTTTTTCTCCTTTTCTCAAGTTACAAGAAAACCCAACTCTATTGCCACAAATAGAAAAATTGAGTCTCAATTTCGAAGACAACGATTTGGTTTTGATAGACAGAGGTGCGACGGGCAATCCTTGGGCCATGATGACGGGACCCATGAATCTGCTTTTTAAAAAACAAGCGATCTATTTTTTCAATCCGGATGACTTGAAAAAGATCGATCTGTCCCAATTCAAAAAAGTGTATCTCGTCATTCCAGATGACAATCTGCCTGCCTACAAGGAAACCGGTCTTCTGAATAATATGATCACCGTGAAAAGTTACTCCTTAGAGAATTTCAGTTTAAACGAAATGGACATATCTAGGGCGGATCGCTACAGCAGTCCCGTCATCTTGCCGCCTTATCTCAAAAATTATATCTATGGCAAGATATATCTGTTAAAACAATAATTTTACTGCGACAAAATTATGTTCGACCTAACCAAAGAAGTTCAACTCACGAATACGGATAAAAAAATCTATCGCCGGCTTCAATTTTCCCTCTATGCTTTTGCACTGCTTCTAGCTCTCCTCTTGAGCTATCTCATTATCTTCCCTCATAAATATTTTTCTTTCTCCTTTCTCAACCCCAATTCCAATCAAAACAACACTTCCGTTCCTATTTTATCCAGTGGGAACAGCTTGGAAAACGGCAGTTTGCCGCCGGGAAACAAACTCTCTTTTGACACGAATATCGCGGGTGATTATTCCAAGGCGGTTATTTCGTTCAATTTGAACGGTGCGTCAAAAAAAACAATCGCATCAACTGTTTCAGTCAGACGATCCTATCAAGCTTTCATGTATAGCCTCGGTGATCCGATCGGCTTCCGAAACGGATCGCTTCTTAAAAATAACGGCAGCTATTACATCATTTCCGATTCCACTTTACGAAAATTTGCCGGCGCGAACAATCCTTCTTTTTTGGGTTATGACGCAAACAATTTCCAAGCGGTTTCCACTGAAGAGTTGGCCTATAATCAACTCGGCGAAGATATCGTCGTCAAAAATTTTTATCCGAATGGCGCGCTTTTCAGAATCGCAGATAATTATTACATTATGGACAATCAAAAATTGGAGAAATTCGTGAGTGATCAGGCCTATTTGTCAAAATATGACCCTCGGGAGGCCCTGTCAAAAGACCCCAGCTTCCTAGACCGCTATCCCCTTTCAGACGATTTGGCGGGGTTTTCAGACGGTACGCTAGTTGCCAATGGTGGCTCAGTTTTCATCATCAGTGACGACAAAATTCTACCGGTGGACAATGTCCAGACTTTTGAGAGCAAAGGCTACAATTGGAACGATCTCCTAAACGTGGGTGAAGATGAAATTGCCATCTATCAAAAAGATAAACTTTTCAACATCAAAAGCCCCCATCCAAACGGCACCATTTTCAAAACTGTCGAAGATGGAAAGTTCTACATGGTGAGAAATGGACAGAAACATCCCCTCCCCAGCGCGGCTATCGCAGCCTCCTGGCTCAAAAAAACACCCGTGGCAGTTTCCGAAAAAGCGCTGGACATTCACGCCGAGTGCGTTTTCAAAAATAGCTTTTGGAACAGATCAAGTTATGCCTGTGAAATTCCATTGGACAAATTTTCCACCCTCATCGGTTTCACCTATGAATTCAATCTGGCTTCAGATACGGCTATTCAAATGGATTCTTTGAATGTCGACTATCAGAAGAACGTCAACAAAGCCAACTTCAAAGCTTTTCTGCTCGGTATATATAATTCAATCATAGGAACTTATGCATCTAACACAACTGGTTAAGAATAATTTGCCCGTCATCTATAAATTACTGGTGGATATCCTCTTCCTGCTTTTGATGTTTTTTGCGCTGTCACTCATCGCTGACAACTTGATTTCCGGAATCGTTTCGACCCACATCAGCTTTTTGAAAATACTTTTTTTCATTACGATTGATTTGATTGCGCTTGGTGCGGTCGGCGGAGCCGCCAAAATCAATTTAATCGAAAAGAGTCCAAATAAAAAAACTATCACCCTTTTGGCGATTTTGACAGCAGCACTTATCTTCAATGGTCTTTTCAGACTCAACCTCTACCTAGCTTTTTTCATTATGTTTCTCGCTCTGGGTAGCGAATTTTTTCTGTATAAACTTTTTTTTGAGAAATAAAATCAGAGGTGCTTTAAGCACTCGAGTGTTTCCTTGGCGCACTTTTTCCAAGAGAATTTCTGTACCTGTTTTTTCCCTTTAGCGATAAGCTCCTCTCTCAAAGTCTTATCCTGCAAAATATTTTTCAAATTTTTTACCAGCTGCTGGTCGTCCTTGCCAGAAAAATACAAAGCCGCGTCACCCGCCACTTCTGGGAGCGATGAATTTCGCGCACAGATTACGGGCACGCCAGCTGCAAACGCTTCCAATACTGGGATGCCGAAACCTTCATAGAGTGAAGGAAAGCAGAAAAGGGACGCACCGCGCATCAAATGTCCAATGTCCTCAAATTTTATTCTTCCAGGAGTGATGATGTCTGTTTGATATGGACTTTTTTCGATAGCTGCAAAAACATCCTCTGCTAGCCAAGCTTTCTCTCCGGCCAAGACCAGTTTCAAATCATCATGCCCTACGATCAACTTCAGTTTTTCAAAAGCCGTTATCAACGTATTCAAATTTTTTCTCGGCTGAATAGCACCAACGTACAAAATATATCGGCCATCGATTTTCAACTTATCCTTAACCTCAGCTTCTTTTTTCAAGTCTCTTTCTCTGGAAAACACAGTCCCAGAAAAACCATGATAGATGACAACAATTTTATCTGCGGAAATATTCGGGTAGAATTTCAAAATATCTTTTTTTGATGATTCGGAAATTGTAATAATCCTATCACAGCGTCCGATCGCCAGCCCGGCCAAAAAATTCAACTTCCACAATTCTTTTTTGGTGAAATATTCAGGGAAATATTTGAAAGCCAAATCATGAATCGTCACCACGGTTTTCAGTTTTCCCGACCGAAAATACGGAATGTTATGCATCGGCATCCACAGCACGTCCGGCTTTTCCCGCCACAACGCTGAAGACAGCCTGAGCTGCGTCCAAAAAAACGGCCAAGCTTTTTTGATGACCGTGTAGTTGGAAAATTTTGGCGGCGCCAGCTCCGGATTGAATTCATCTTTATGATAAATCAAAAAATTACTGACACTATCCAATTCTCCAAAATATTTCAAAAGATTTTTGATATAGACGCGCGTACCGTCAATCCGGGCATGATCCAAATCAGCTGCTTGAATGGCAATCTTCATAATTACGAAATACGAATTAATCGAAAGTACGAAAAAAATTTAAATCTCCTAAATAGCCTTGAGCCTTACACAATTGACTAAGTTCTACAAACCGGCAGCGAAGTTTTTTATTTCAGTCTTGAGGTCTTCTCGGTCAGCCGCATAAGCCAAGGTGGCCTTCAAATAGTTAAGCGGATCGCCTGTCGTTAGCCATTCTCCATCCTTAAGCTCTTTAGCCAGAAATATTCCACCCTGTTCAACATATTTTTTAATCGCATCGGTTATCCAAAGCTCATTGCCTTTACCCAGGGCAGTTTCTTTCAGAATATTTATAAAGTTTTGATCCAAAATCATTCTGCCAAAATCAGCCAATTGAGATGGCGCTTCTTCAATTGAAGGCTTTTCAATAATATCTTCAATTTCATTTGTACCTTCTCGTAATTTTACAATGCCATAACGGTTAACTACTTCACGTTGAACCTCCTGCACTCCGATCATCAATTTTCCATTTTTTTCATAATCCTCCATCATTTGCTTGGTGAAGGAAACTTTTGATTTAACTAAATCATCTCCCCAAACAAACACGAAAGGTTCATCATCGACAATACTCGCAGCTGAAAGAACCGGCGTCCCATTGCCATATGGCCCCTTTTGGCGAACATAGATAAAATTAGCCATGTCGGCTAGTGCGGCAATAGTTTGTGCTAATTCATTCTTGCCATTCTTTACCAGATCAGCTTCCAGTGCTACACTGTGATCAAAATGATCTTCTAGCGGTTTTTTATCCCAACGGGTGACAAAAATAATATCCTCTATTCCTGCTTCAACGAGCTCTTCTACAACCAATTGAATGATCGGCTTATCCACAATCGGCAACATTTCCTTAGGCATCGATTTAGTGGCTGGTAAAAGCCTTGTTCCAGAACCAGCTACCGCGATAATCGCTTTTTTGATCTTCATATTTTTATGCTTATCAATTAAATTAGCTTGCTCCTAAATTATACCTCAAATCAGACAAAAAACAACTTCCTGAGCACTTTTACAATCATATATTCTGCTTTGGGACGATGTTTGGCAAAATAGTAGAGCAGAGAATCATGATAATTTTTATTCTGATTTTTCTTATTTTCCCTTTCATAACTGCCTCCGCATTTATGCAACACCTTGAATTCAGGAAAATATATAATCCTTTTATTCTTGGCCTTTATTCGTTCACACAAATCAACATCTTCAAAATACATAAAAATATTTTCATCGAAACCGCCAATTGCCGAAAAAAGTTCACGTGACACAAACAGCGCCGTGCCAGCCACCCAGCCCGCTTCTGCCCTAGTTTTTTTCTCCCAAACTCGCCGGCTGGAAATAATCCCTAGGTTATTTTTTATAATATCCCAAAGTGTTATTCTTGTTCCAGCACTCCATCTCTGAACCTTCTGTTTTTCTGTCATGAGACATCCACCAACGGCTCCGGTGTCAGAATTGCTTTCAAATTCCTTGATCACATCAACCAAAGAGCCCGTTATTATTTCCGTGTCAGGATTGAGAAAAAAAAGAAATTCTCCTGTGGCCGCGCGAGCGCCGACATTGTTCCCATGACCAAAACCTCCATTTCTAGAATTGAGAATTATCTGGGTATCCGGAAAAATATTTCTGATTTTTTCCAATGTTTCCGAAGGATAATTATTAACGATAATCACTTCAAAATCTATTGTTTTGTTAACCTGAGAATGGAGCGACAAAAGACAGCGCTCGAGATATTGTTCGCTTTTGTAATTGACAATTATGACTGATAATTTTTTGTTATTTTCCATGTTCGAAATCATAATAGGCTTTTTGAACAATACGCGCCTTCTCATTGGGACGCAATGTCATTTCAAATCTATTTTTTAGCTTTCTGAGTTTATAATAAAAACTGATCCAGATTTTCATAAAGCCAACGGAATTTTTCTTGAAAAAAAGTAGTCCGGAAAAAACCAATTGGTAGAGTTTTTCTCCAGCTATCGCTCCACTGGTTTCAAAATGATAAATCTGGCTAGCAGGATCAATGACCGTAAGAAATCCAGCTCTTTGGGCGCGGCAGCTGAAATCAACGTCTTCATAATATAAAAAGAATTTTTCGTCTAAAAGCCCCACTTTCTCAATGACAGCTTTTTTGATCAACATGGAACAGCCACTGATAAACCCGGTTGCGCAATATTTTCTATCCCTTCTCCTTGTTTCATTTATCGCTTTCATAGTCCACCAATTGATCCGACCACCAGAAAACCAGACACAATCCGTTTTTTCCCAAAAAATCAGCGGGGAAAGAATTCCTATTTGCGGATTTTTCTCGACGGTCACTATCAATTTTTCCAAAAAATCCGGTTCCACTTCCGTATCTTGATTGAGCAATAGAACATAGTCCGCCTGCTGTTCTAATGCATATTTTATCCCAACATTATTGCCACCGGAAAATCCTAGATTTTTTTCATTCTCGATGATTGTCACTTGTGGAAAATTTGCTCGCACCCTGCGAAGCGAACCATCCGCCGAGGCATTGTCAACAATCACAATGGAAAAATTAGGATAACTGACGTAATCAAGGCTCGCCAAACAATTTTGGAGCAATTCTCCGCCATTATAGTTCAGGACAACGATAAAAACTTTCGGCCGGGCTTGCTCACTATGCATACTTTTAATCCTTTATGATTTTTCTTAGATAGTTGTAGTAATCTTCCGTATGGCTGTTTTTGTTGGTGTAATTTTTGAGTATCTTTTCCCTCGCCCTCTCCCCCATGGAGCGGCGCAACTCCGAGTCTTCAATCAATCTCCCAATTTTTTCCACCCACTCAGCCGTGCTGCCAGCCAGAAATCCGTCTACGCCGTCAATTATCGTTTCTGAAAAAGTCTGATTTTTAACCGCCACCGTCGGCACCCCCAATGCACCAGCTTCCGAAAACTTGAGAGCCGATTTGGACTCACAAAAAGGATTCCCCAATTCCAACGGCGCTAAATTTATATCGGCCTTATTCAGATTCCTTAGAAACTGCTTCCTTGGAGCAAAACTCAAAAATTCTACCTGATCTTTAAATTCATTAAACTCATTTGGAATGTCTAATGGACCCATCAGGTATAGCTTAACTTGAGAATATTTTTTTAAGATTGAAAGCAATGCCTCTTTTATAGAAGCAAAATCTTTGTTATGAGATAGAGTTCCACTGGCGTAAGCAATTCTTATAAATCCATCTTTGCTTTCCTTTTTTCCTTTTATATTCTGACAAAAATCCCACTCATCTTGGGACATTTTATTCGGCACCACAAAAACTTTTTTGTTTTTTTCTTTTAGTTTTTCGGCCAAATAAGAGACCGTTGTCGTGCAAACTTTGACATATGGATCATTTATTATCTCCGCGCCGATTCCATTTTCATAGAGAGCTTGTTCTTCTCTCCCCATCTTTTTAAAATAATCCATTTGGGAAAGATATTTGGGATCATAGACCAAATCATCCGTTTCAAAGATAATTTCTTTTTTCTGTTTTTTTATTTTTTCAATTATGCTTTTTATGAAGTCCGTATAGGATACCCGATGAAAAATAAATATTTTACATTTATCTACAAGATTCAAGATATCGACATTATCAGCATTTATTCCATAAGCGCTGATTCCGTGCAATCTCAACTCTTCCGCCGGATTATACGCTCGATACATCGCACTATCTCCCGTTCCGCTGGTCACAAAAAGAACTTTGGCATCTTCATTAAGATAACCCTTATCGCGAGCGCGAGCACTATATTCTCGCAAAACCTTAAACCCATTAAATACGCCAGCTCGCGAAAACAAACGCCTAATTTTTTCAATTTTAACTTTTATGTTTTTCATAATAAACTTGACGCGGGTTTTTTTGACCTGAATGTCGCAAAGTATATTTAAGGGAGTCTTTGACATGCTGACGAAGAATCCAGTTATTGAAAAAGTTCAAAAATCCTCCCGCACTGATTCTTTTTCCATCCGCCCAAACTTGTGTTTCGGGATAATAGACCACTCGATATCCCATTTCCCAAGCTTTGACGCACATCTGAGTATCCGCCATA
>JAHFOP010000005.1:0-19826 GCA_023261605.1 Candidatus Moraniibacteriota bacterium | reverse complement strand
GAATAAGCCAAATGACGCATTTCGTCATAGGCTATCTTGTTTCTAAAAAAAGGCAGATAACGCAAAAACGTTCTTCTGGCTACCTGCAGATAGAATTTTGGGAAAGC
Organism: Candidatus Moraniibacteriota bacterium; assembly: GCA_023261605.1. Classification (GTDB taxonomy): domain Bacteria; phylum Patescibacteriota; class Minisyncoccia; order Moranbacterales; family UBA2206; genus CAIKZD01. The sequence continues at coordinate 19,719 of JAHFOP010000005.1, read as the reverse complement.
CCGAATCGACATGGCCAGTTTTCCATCATCATTGATCTGCTTTGGACCAAGAATGGCAATGTCCGGATGAGCATCCATATAGTCAACCATCCGCGCGAGAATATTCCTGTCTTTGAAAAGTATGTCCGGATTGACAGCGATGATGTATTCGCCCGCTTCCTTGCCCTTGATGAGATTTCTGCCTTTAGCATAGCCCAGATTTTTCTGATTTATGATAAGCTCAACACCTGAATGCTGTCGCACTATTTCCTTCAGCACATTCACTTCAGAGGCTGCGCAAGAATTGTCGATTATTATGAACTTAAAACCAAAATCAACTTCTTGTTTCAAAATATATTCAACGCCTTCCGCTACTCTAGCGGCTTTAGTATGATTGAGAATAACAACAGTGGCTCTGATTTTTTTGGAATTGATTGTCTTGTCTTCTGACATGTATTTATTGCATCAAAAATCCGCGGGTAATGTCCCAGCGGAACGAAATTGCTAGAGCAATTTCTTTTTAGCTAAAATTTTCAATTCTTCATTAAATTCTGCAATTGCTTGATCAATGATTGGATCAAAATTTTCGTATAATTTTTTATCTCGAGCAATATTTCCCGCCTCTAAAAGCGAATCAAAAGTTCCAGCGTCCAGCCATTCGCCCTCAATTTTTTTGATTTTGAGTTCGTTTAATTGCAAAAATGCGTTATTTACATCCGTGATTTCAATTTCTCCTCGCGAAGATGGCTTCATTTTTTTGGCAATTTCAACCACGCGCTGGTCATAAACATAGGCACCCGTCACGCAGAAATTACTTTTGGGATTTTGCGGTTTTTCCTCAATGGAAAGCACCTTGCCACTTTCATCAAATTCCACAATACCAAATCTTTGTGGGTCATTCACTTCTTTAACGAAAATCATCCCGCCGGAGGAAAAATCACGAATTGAAGCGGCAATATCATCTTCAAAAATATTATCTCCCAAAATCATGGTCACATTATTTTCACCGATAAACGATTCGCCCAAAATAAAGGCGTCTGCCAAGCCACGCGGAACCCGTTGCACTTCAAAATAGATGTTGATGCCAAATTTTTTCAACGTCGAACCGAGCAGATTCAAATATTGTCCGCTGTGCTCCGGCGCCACGATCATCAAAATATCCTTGATGCCAGCCTTCACCAGCATATTCAAAGGATAGAAAATCATTTGCCGATCATAGACCGGCAAAAGTTGTTTGGAAGTCGTAGCGGTCAGCGGGAAAAGACGTGTAGCCGTTCCACCAGACAAAATGATACCTTTCATACTTGGAGTTATCATAGGGATTATTTTAAATTTAATAGCTCGTTACGCCGTGAATAATTTTTTTCAAAATAGTCGCGATATTCACCCGATTTTATTTTTTCCCACCAATCTTCGTTATTTTTATACCAATCAATCGTCTGCGCGAGACCTTCTGCGAAATCAACTTCCGGTTTCCAGTCGAGCTCTCGCATCAATTTATCCGGGTTCACGGCGTAGCCGAAATCATGTCCGGGCCGATCAGTCACATATTCTATCATATCTTCACCTTGACCCAACTGCCGCAAAATAGATTTAGTTATTTCCAAATTGGACTTTCTTTGACGTGTGCCGATGTTGTATACTTCACCCACCGTGCCTTTATGCAAAATCACATCAATCGCCCGGCAATGATCGGAGACAAAGATCCATTCGCGAAACTGGTCGCCCTTTCCATAGACTGGGATTTTTTTGCCCTCTAGTAGATTGGTCGCGAAAAGTGGAATAAGTTTTTCCGGATATTGATTTGGACCATAGAAATTGCAACTATGCGTCACGATGACCGGTGTTTGGTACGTCCTAAAATAGGCACTGCACATCAGGTCTCCCCCAGCCTTCGACGCACTGTAAGGACTGGATGGGTCAAAACGGGTATCCTCCGCAAATTCTTCCTTTGCGTCATGCACCATCCCAAAAACTTCATCAGTGGAAATTTGGACCATTCTTCCGGCTTTACCCGCACGCACGGCCTCCAAAAGAGTATAGGTGCCATAGATGTCGGTGTCAAGAAAAGCCCGCGGATCGAGAATCGACCGATCCACATGGGTTTCGGCGGCATAATTAATGACAACGTCCACTCCCTCGCCAATGGCTCTGTCCACGTCTTCTGCTTTGGCGATGTCCCCCTTCACGAAGGTGTAGTGAGGATTTTTTTCGACGTCACGTAAATTTTCCAGATTGCCGGCATAGGTCAATTTATCCAGATTAACTATTTCATACTCCGGATATTTTTCCAATATGTATCTAATGAAGTTAGAACCCATAAACCCTGCTCCGCCAGTGACTAAAATTTTCATAATTTATTTTTTATAATCATTAAATACCCCTTGAGATTCAGCAATTGCAAAGGCACATAAAGTAACAGAATCAATAATTTCACTATTCGCAATCTTCTCTTTAAGCTTCTTGTGATTTAACATCAGCGTATCATGCAAATTATAATCCAATGGGTCTTTTTTAATTATTTCCGATTTATAACAATCTTTTGCCAAAAAAACATTCATCTTTAAACTACTCATACCCAAAACCTGAACATATTCTCCAATTTTTTTCCAATCATCAGAAGATAATGACATTTCTTCCGCAAGTTCCCTTTTCGCCGCATTAAGAACTGTTTCATTTTTATCTATCCATCCAGCCGGGAATTCTATTGAAAATTTATTTACTGGATACCGATGTTGTTTAGTAAGAAAAAAATTACCTTTTTTATCTAAAACAATAATAACCACCGATTCTTGATCTCGTCTTATAACATAATAAGTTCCCTCCTTTTTACCGGGAGTAATAACTTTGTCTTTCTCTACCCTGTAAAATTTCCCACATTCATATACTTCTTCAGTTTTAATCTTTTTCCATTTTCCTAAAGACATAAAATTAAAATGAATTATTTTTAATAAATTCTTTCCAGCCTAAAAGTTTTGCATCTTTTTCTGACAGAATCGGGTTCTCAATTGGCCAATCGATTTTCAACTCCAGATCATTCCAGATGATGCCAGAATCACTCTCAGGATGATAGAACTCGTCGCACTTATATTGGAATTCCGTGTTATCCTCCAGCGTCAAAAAGCTGTGCGCAAATCCCCGCGGCACCAAAAGCATCTGAAAATTTTCGGCCGAAAGTTCGAAGCCTTGCCACTGTCCGAAAGTTTCCGAATCTTTCCGCAAGTCCAAAATGACATCATAGACTTTGCCACGCGTCACCCGCACCAGCTTAGTTTGAGCGTACGGCGGCTTTTGGAAATGCAATCCACGGAGCACGCCTTTTTTCGCAGAGAGAGAATGATTGTCTTGGACAAAATCAATATCGATTCCCGCTTCCTCGAATTCCTTTTTGGAATAACTCTCCATGAAAAAACCACGCGCGTCCTGAAAGACTTGCGGCACAATGAGCCAAGCATCTTTGAATTTTGTCTTTTTAAATTCCATAATTTTTATTTTTTATACAAAGGAAACTTCGCGCAGAGTTTTTTGACTTCCGCGTGCACTTCTTTAATCTTTTTATTTTTCCCGATGAATTTTCTGAATGTTACCATTTCTTTTTTTAAATCTTCTTTTTGCGCAGGAAATTTAAAATCTTTAATTTCTTCCAAAACATCCGCAATAAAGTCACCAACTTTTTCCATCTCTTTTTCTTTCATCTTTCGCACCGTAATGAACGGCACCCCGAGACGCACTCCACTAGGATAATACGGCGAGGACGGATCAGACGGAATAGTATTTTTATTCAGCGTTATTCCTGCTTCTTCTAAGGCTTCTTGCAAGAATAGTCCACGACCTTTCCCACAATCAATGAGCATCATGTGATTGTCTGTGCCGTTGCTCACCAATTTGACACCCCTTTGCATCAGTTTTTTGGCCAAGGCTTTGGCATTTTTCACCACTTGAAAAGCATACTTTTTGAATTCCGGTTTAAGTGCTTCGCCCAAGGCTACCGCCACCGCCGCTGTTTGATGATCATGCGGTCCGCCTTGCAAACGCGGGAAGATGGCTTGGTCAATTTTTTTAGCCAACTCCGGATCTTTTTTCAAACCTTTCTTCGTCACCATAATCATGCCACCCCGTGGACCGCGAAGAGTCTTGTGAGTCGTCGTGGTGATGATGTGCGCATAGGTCGCCGGACTTTTGTGCGCGCCGGCAATCACCAAGCCTGCGATATGCGCGATGTCCGCCGCCAAGTACGCTCCCACACTGTCAGCAATTCTGGAAAGTTCTTTGAAGGGAAATTCACGCACATAGGCCGTCGCTCCCACCCAGATCAATTTTGGTTTGTGCTTTTTGGCCAATTTTTCAATCTCAACCAGATCCAAATAGCCATCTGATTTCACGTGATATTGAATAGTTTTATAGAACATACTAGTAGCGCTGGCTTTCCAACCGTGCGTCAGATGCCCACCATCAGTCAAACTTTGCCCGAGAACTGTGTCACCTGGCTGACAAGTCGCAACATACACCGCCAAATTGGCGGGACTGCCAGAATAGGGCTGCACATTCACGTGTGGCACGCCGAAAAGTTTCTTAGCTCGCTCTTGAGCAATTTCTTCAATCGTATCGGCATTAGCCTGTCCACCATAATAACGCTTTCGTGGATAACCTTCACTATATTTATTAGTCATGACTGATCCCAACGCTTCAATGACCGCCGGCGAGGCCGCAATTTCGGATGGAATAAGTTCCAGACCTTCTTCTTGTCTTTTAATCTCAGCTTGAATGGCATTGTAAATTTTTGGATCCTGCTTTTTCAAATTTTTCATACTATTTTGTAAAATTAATTCTTGGTTTTTAGAAAATTTTTATAATTCATGTGAAATCAGGGTAATCAAGTGATAATCAGTGGTTCTGACTTTTAAGATATTCTTTCAGCGCTTCTTTGTAACTTCGCAATGGATTGAGTTTGGTGTTCAAGAGAACCGAAAAATATGGCCGAACCGCGGGACGAGGAAATTCCGCCCCTGTTACAGGAATGATTTTTGTTTTTAACTTGGCCAGTTTGTACAGCTCCACGCAAGCTTCATACCAAGTCGCTTGATCGGTATTCGTTATGTGATAGATCCCAAAAGGTTTTTCCGCATCAATGATTTCCTTGGTCTTTTTGGCCAGATCCGGCGCGTAAGTGAAGCAGCCCGTCTCATCATCAACCACATTCACTTCTTTATTTTTTTTACCAGCTGTCAACATCACATCAAAAAAGCTTTTTTTCGCCTCTTTAGAAATAGCCGGCGCACCGAACAGCCAAGAGGTGCGGATCAAATAATATTTCTTGGTATTCTTGGTCGTTTCTTTTTCACCTAAGAGCTTAGTTTTGCCATAGACATTCACCGGTTTGGGCTTGTCGTCTTCCAAAAAACCGATTTCCGGCGTGAAGCCGGCGTGCAGACCGCAAGAAGCGCAGGAATGGGTGCATCCAGAAGGCTCTGGGATTTCCGGCAGGCCGGAAAAAACATAATCACTGGAATAGTGAACAAAGATTGCTTTGTTTTTTTTGGCGGCCGCGGCCAAGTAACCAGGAGCCTCGCCGTTCACTTTTTTGGCCAGCGCGTATTCTTTTTTATCCACTTCGCACTTATCCACGGCGTTATAAGCCGCTGCATTCAAAATAATTTCCGGATGAATGATGCTAATTTTTTTGGCCACTTCCTTTTCGCGAGTAATGTCAATATCTTCTTTATCCCAAGCGACAACCTTGTAGTTTTTGTCCGCCTTGAAAAATTTGACCAATTCTTGGCCCAACATCCCCTTTTTCCCGATTATTAAAACTTTTTTCATATGTTTGTATTACAGTTAAAACGTATTGGCATTATACCGTTTTACTAGGAAAAGAGCAACTGTAAAGCGATTTAGACCTTTCTGGCCTCACTTGGATTATCCTCCAAAAGAAAAGCTGGAATAAGAGCGGAAAAAACCACTACAGCAATCAGAATAAAAATTGTTTTCAAGGGGAAAAAGAAAAGCATGATGACCGAAAAGATGGCGGCAAAAATGTAGGCAAAAGGAAAGGAGGTGCGAAAAAAATCAATAAGATCAACGTCGCGCTCATCGATTCTTTTATAAAAATAGGAATCGCGCAGAATCTGAATAAGAGCCGCACCAATACGAGTCAAAAGCAAAACGAGTGCCCAAATGAAAATTTCCTTGGAAGTGACGAAATATACAGTTAGCGTAGCGCATCCCATAAGAAAAATAGAGCCGATGAGCATCTCCTTTTCCCCTAGTTTCTTATCCGCCAACACTCCGGCAGGATATTGCACCAAGACAAATGGCAAAAGCATTACGGTAAAAATTATGCCAAGATCTTTCCAACTGAAACCTAAATTCAAAAGATAGATAGGTGCGTAAATTACCATCAGTGCAAAGAAAAAATCCAACACAAAAGAAATATAAAAAATGCGACAGATATCTTTTCTTTGCCATACTTTTTTGAAAATATTATTCAGGCTAGTGGTTTTTCTTTTGATATCATGCTTCACTTGCCCGATGCCCAGCCCTCCCAAAAGAAGGACGGCCACATTAAAAACCAGCATAAGAAAAAATATCCCGTAGTAACCATATTTTTCCAGAACCGCCGCTGAAATTATCGGGCTGGCAAAAAATCCGACGTTCATAGCAGTCAGATAGCCACCACGGATTCTCCCCGACATCTCATCAGTGGAATAATTTTCTAAAATCATATCCATACTCAGCCATTGCAGATCCAAAAAAATGATGTAAATTATCATGGCGATTATCCCAATCGGCCCAGGAGAAACAAAGAGCAATGCAATGATAGCTAGAATTTCTAAAAATAATGAGATATAGAAAAAATCAGCTTTGCCAATAAGCCTTATGACTTTATACATATTTAAAATCACCGCCAAAACTACGCTGTAGCTCACCAAATAAAACATTCCGACATTTTCAATACCGGAAGCCTGTTTGAAATAGGTCGACATCACATAGACAAAAACTCCCTGCGACAATCCCAAAAGCAAAGAAAAAAAACTCAGCATCTTCACCTTCCCCATTTTCAATTTTTCATCATGTTTAAATTTCATTTTTGTTTTTAATATGCTTATATTTTAACACAAAAAATAACAAGATAAAAACCGCCTGTTGAGTGGCGGCTATTGTTCACCCAGATAATTTCATCACTAAAGTTGCACGTCCAGTTCAGTCTGTTGTCCACCGCGCTGAAGCGTCAGATGAATTTTGTCGCCTTTTTTGTAATTGTATAGCACTGAAGAAAGATTGTTCTCCAAGTTTATATCCGTGTCATTTATTTTAGTTATAATATCGCCAATTTTGAGACCGGAAGCGGCCGCGGGAGTTCCAGAAATGACGGCCAAACCTTGTTGCCCAGAAGATGAATAAACCATGGCACCATCAGCAACGCTCAGATTTTGAGTAGCAATGAGCGTTTTGGTAACAGGCACATAATAGATGCCCAAAATCGGGTTGGTATCTAATTGTTTTTGAATAGTTTTATCCAAGACATCCTTGATCTTATCGCTGGATATTTGAAAATATTTCAGTCCGTTCTGCTGTGGCACTGCGCCAACTAGGCCAACAACCTGTCCGCTATAATCAACTATCGGACTGCCAACTGACAAATTTTCCACGCTGAAATCAGACACAAAAACTCCTTCCAACTTTTCCGATACATCCAATGCAAGTCCTGCAATATTGAAGGTTGGATCAAAACTATTAATGATGCCTGTGCTGAATCGGTTTTGATAAGTAGTATAGTCGTTGCCGATGGCAATGACTTTTTCGCCTGCTTTATAGTTATCAAAATCGCCGAAAGAAATCACCGGCAAATTGGAAGCATTAATTTTGAGAAAAGCCAGATTACTCCACGAATCAATGCCAACAAAATCGGCATCGTACAAATTTCCATCCGCTGTCATCACTCTGTATTTATATTCCATGATTCCCGTCTTGGGAATTTTGGCAAAATTCAGTGCTGAAGAATAAGTCATAATCATACCATCACTAGTGGCAATAACTCCAGTGCCATTCTTGAATTTATCCGCAAAAACAGCACCCTTCACTTCTAGGTTTGGATAAGAAATAATATTCACGACTGAAGAGGCCACTGGGCTCATGAGTTTCGCTACGGAAGAATCTTCCTTAACATAAACCTGCTCGGTCTTATTGATAACCGTCACGCTCTCCACTGACTTCTCCAACCATCGATAGCGCTGGAAGATATTGGTCGTAGCCAAATATGGGAATAAAAAATGATCAGCTAAAATGCCGCTTAAGCCTGCGATTAACACAATTGCAATGATAATTGATATTTTTTTGATCATCTTACTTTTTACTTTTATATTACCGGTATCCATTTTGAACTCAGCAAAACGAGAGCAATAACAACCGAGAAAAAAATCATATTAGCCACTACTCTTTTTTGACTTAAAAGGTTCAAAAAAAAGCTCTGAATGAGATCCCACAGGACATAGTAGAGTATAAGCGCAATTGTGCCGGCAGTCAAGTAACCGAACGGCCAAAAATTTATCGTCCAGATTATCTCTACCATCGCCAAAGACAAGAGAAAACTGTAGATCCAAACAGTCTGCCTATCCCCTTCTTTGATAATGGAAAAATGCTGATAACTGACAAAAAGAGTCGCTAAGAGATAAACCAGCATCAAGATCCAAAGCGGTACCAAAAAATTCAGATACAGGCCATAAGCCGCAGTGTAGGTGAAAAAAATTGTTGAGGCGGTAGCAGCCATATTCATGCCACGAGCTGTCTGGTCGAGAGCGTACTCATTCAAGCGATACGCGCCGAAAAGTGACAAATAATACATCAGGGCCGTCAGGAATATGAAAGTCTGTTGTTCATAGGAGATGGTGATGAGATAAAGAAGAGCCGATGAAGAAAGTGTAAAGAGTGCCGGCAACACGGAAAATTTCCACTTCTTGCCCACTGATTTTCCTTGGTAGATGGAAAAAAAGAATAAAGAAAGTATGATAATGCCCACGTGCGACCGCCACAAAACTATCGTCTCAAGACCAACTAGAAAAACGAGGCTGTAAAAAAGTGGACGGAAACGGAGAAACATTATTTATTTGAATATTATTTTATCCTTCTCAACATCAATCTTGACCTTCTCTCCTTCCTTTATCTTACCCTCAATTAGCTGCAATGCCAACTCGTCCATAATTTCGTTTTGGATAACGCGTTTCAAGGGTCGCGCACCATAAGCCGGATCATAACCTACGCGCGCCAAATATTTCTTCGCTTCAGTGCTCAATATCAACTTAATATTTTTCTCATCCAATCTTTTCTGGATATTTTTCAACTCGATATTAATGATCATAGTCAACATTTTTTGACTGACAGGATGGAAAATTATCACCTCGTCCAGTCGATTCAAAAATTCCGGTTTGAAATTTTCCTTGAGAGACACCATGACTTTTTGGCGCATATCTTCCTCACCAAGAGAAGCTGTTTTTTCTTCTTCAAACCCCAAAGAATTTCGGTAAATTATTTCCGACCCAACATTTGAGGTCATGATAATAACTGTATTCTTAAAGTTGATCCGCCGACCCTTGGCATCAGTCAAATGGCCTTCATCCAAAATTTGCAACATAATATTGAAAATTTGCGGATGAGCTTTTTCAATTTCATCAAAAAGAATGACGCTGTATGGTTTTCGCCTGACCATTTCCGTCAGCTGTCCACCTTCCTCATAACCGACATACCCAGGAGGTGAACCAATCATTTTAGCCACGCTGTGCGACTCCATATATTCACTCATATCCACTCGGATCATCGAGGTTTCATCATTGAACAAAAATTCTGCCAACGTTTTGGCCAGTTCAGTTTTTCCGACACCTGTCGGACCCAAAAACATAAAAGAACCAATCGGACGATTCTTCATGGAAATTCCAGCCCGCGACCTGCGCACGGCGTTCGAAATCGCTTTTATCGCTTCCGCTTGTCCAACCACTCGCAAAGCCAGTTCCTTTTCCATAGTAGCTAATTTGACTATTTCATTTTCCAGCATCTTGGCTACCGGAATCCCTGTCCAGCGAGAAACGACTTTGGCAATATCTTCTTCTGTCACCTCTTCTTTGAGAATCGGATTTTTACTTTGGATTTTGTCCAATTTACTTTTTTCTCCTTTGATCTTTTTCTCCAGCTCGGGAACTTTCCCATAACGGATTTCCGCCACCTTGTCCAATTCCATTTTCCGCTCCGCAATTTCCGCTTCCAATTTCAATTTTTCAATTTCAGCTGAATGACGCCGAATAACTGTAATCAAATCCTTTTCTGTTTTCCATTGCACCATCATTTTCTGCGATTGCTCTTTCACTTCCGATAATTTCCGACTCAGTTCGCGCGCCTTCTTTTTAGAATCAGGGTTATTCTCTCTTTCCAAGGCTTTTTTTTCAATCTCCATGCGACGAGTGAGCCGCCCTACGGCATCAATTTCCGCCGGCATTGAATCAATTTCCATGCGCAAAGCTGAAGTGGCTTCATCAATCAAATCAACAGCCTTGTCAGGCAAATAGCGATCAGTGATATAGCGATCAGAAAGAAGCGCGGCTTCCTGAATAGCGCCATCCGTTATCTTCACTCCGTGATGAACTTCATATTTTTCTTTGAGCCCACGCAAAATGGCAATCGTATCTTCAATAGAAGGTTCTCCGACCACAATCGGCTGAAAACGACGTTCCAAAGCCGTGTCCTTCTCGATATACTTTTGATATTCCCGCGTGGTGGTTGCACCAATCATCCGAATCCGTCCGCGCGCGAGTGCTGGTTTCAACATATTCGATGCGTCAAGTGATCCTTCAATCGCCCCAGCGCCCACCAAGGTATGCAATTCATCAATAAAAAGAATATATCTCCCACTTGCCCGATCAATTTCATTCATAATCGCCTTCAAACGATCCTCGAACTCTCCGCGGAATTTTGTACCAGCTAAAAGTGCTCCCAGATCTAAAGAAACCAACATCTTATCCTTAAGCGTTTCCGGCACGTCTCCATCGGCAATCCGTTGCGCCAAACCTTCCACAATAGCCGTTTTACCTGTTCCCGCCTCACCGATAAGCACTGGATTATTTTTAGTGCGCCGCGACAAAACCTGCATCACGCGCCGAATCTCATTGTCCCGACCGATGACAGGATCGAGTTTTTTATTCCTCGCCAACTCAGTCAAATTGAGCGTATATTTTTCCATCACTTGAAATTTCCTTTCTGGTTCCGGCGTGTCAATCTTTTGTGTCCCACGAATCTGGGACATCACTTGCAAGACACCTTCGTAAGTCAAAGTTTTTTTCTCCAAATAATCTTTGGCTTTGGTTTTGCTCAAAAGCAACGACATCAGCAGGTGCTCCGTGGAAATGTATTCATCTCCAATTTTTTTCGCCTCTTCTTCTGCACCGCTCAAAACCATGATGAGTTCCGGTGTGATGAAAATCTGTGCCGCGTTTCCTTGTTCAAATTTCGGATATTTGTCTATCTCATGCATCAATTCAAGTTTCATTTTTTCCACATCTATTTCCAATTTTTTGAAAATGATTGGCACAGAAGAATCCGGCTGAGAAATCAAAGCGTGGAGCAAATGGAAAACATCCACCTGTTGCTGGGTTTTCATAATCGCCAATTCTTGAGAATTGCGAAGTGCCTCTTGAGATTTGGTTGTCAGTTTGTTTAGGTCCATGGTCATTCTGACTTTTTAGTTATTACTTCTGTCAATCAATACTACTGACACATCTTTAACATCTCCCTTATGCCAAATTTTCAAAGTTATCGTGTCACCGACTTTATATTGAGCAATTAAATCAGTCAATCCTTGCCCGTTAGCATTGTCTATTTTCGTGCCGTTAACTTCCAAAATTATATCATTTTCCATGACTCCCGCCTTATCTGCCGGAGAACCTGGAATAACCGCTAAATCTGTAATCGCGCTCCCCCTAGCAATCAAATCACCATAATTATAGGGTAGATTATTTTGCTTCTGTAAGGTGCTGTCCACTGGAATATAACGCACGCCAAGAAATGGAGTGGAAATTTTACCGGTCGACTTGACTTGATCAATAACGCGCATCACCTGATTGGCTGGAATGGCAAAACCAATGTTTTGCGCGCCACTTGCAATCGCTACATTGATACCGATAACTTTTCCATCAATATCCAAAAGAGGTCCCCCAGAATTCCCTGGATTAATAGCTGCATCTGTTTGGATTATATTAGTCAGATTTTCCGGTTGACTGATTCCTCCTCCGGCAGTTACATTGCGCTTAAGTCCAGAAACAATTCCTCGGCTGACAGTATTGGAAAATTGTCCCAGTGAGTTGCCGATAGCCACCACTGTTTCTCCGACTTGAACCGCATTTGAATCACCCAGTTCGAGGGTCGGGAAATCAGTGCCCTCAATCTTAATGACCGCAATATCCCCGACAGGATCAATAGCTAAAACCTTAGCCGAATATTTTTTATCATCGCTCGTAACAACCGTATAACTGGCGCTAGAATCATCCACAACATGTCGATTCGTGACAATCATCCCATCGCTTGTTATGAAAAATCCCGTACCTCCGCCAATTTCTTGTTTTTGAGTGCCACCTGTCGAATTACCTCCGCCATTACCATTGGAACCTTGGCCGAAAAAACCGAACGGATCGAAAAATTCCGACGTATTGGAGACATCTTTACTAATAACGATGCTCACCACTGCTGGACTAGTTTTCTTGACCACATCGATGACGGCCGAATCTTCTTGAATTATATTCTGTTTTATAGTTGCCGGCTGAGAATCTTTTGGGATTGATAACAAGTTTCCAAATTTTCCGCTTTCTATCGCTTCAAAAAAACCGGCTCCGTTTTTAGCCGCTAAGAAACCAAAAAAACCACCAACAGTAGCTGAAACAAAAATAGAAACGACCAGAACAGCCGCTGCGAAAAAAAAGTGGCTGCCTTTTTGGCCTTTTATATTTTCGTTTTCAATATTAAACGATGTTTGATTTTCTACGTTTTTATTTTCCATATGCATATCGGCGAGTAACGGAAAAAATCAAACCCAGCATATTCTTTCCGACACGCCATTTTTAGTTAAGAGTGTGTGAAAAAAATTATTCCATAGAAATAGCACTCACGGGGCAGCTGTCAATCGTTTCTTGGCAATTGCAATCGGCACAATCTTCGACAATGACATGCGATTTGCCGTTTTCTACTTTAAACACATTCGGACAAAGAGATTCGCAGGTTCCACAACCGATGCAAAGCTCTTCATTCACTTTTGGCTTAGCCATAGTTTTATTTTAAAATTATTAATTAATCTTTACTAAAAAATTACCGAGGGATCATTGGGTGGATTGCTTTGTATATCTTTTTCATAGTCCCGCAGATTCGTCGCCCTGAATTCCACTTCTCCCTTATCCGCATTCCACAGAAACTCCTTGGAAAAGACCCTTACTCGATATTTCTTTTCCGCTTCCTGTAACCAATCGGAAAAAGATTTAGTCCTCACAAAAATCTGACTCACTTTCACCATGTCCACGTCATTTTCCGCCTTCTTATCCTCCAGTCTCACAATATGATACCCCACACTGCTCTGAATTATTTCACTTTGTTGCCCGACATTCAGTTTGAAAACCGCTAAGGCTACCTCGGGCAACATTTGATCAGCACTGAACCAGCCTAGAGATCCGCTCGCACTCGCACTTTCTCCATCTGAATATTTTTTGACCGCGTCAGCAAAACTCAAACCATTTTTCAAAGCTGTTTGCGCGGCAGTGATTTTGTCTTTAGTAGTTGAAAATGTGGCATCGTTTTTTTGGACATAAGCAGCTATTTTTTCTTTATACAAATCCGGCTTGACTATGTTTTCCTTAAAATCATCCATATTCCAACCATACAATTTTTCCAAATTGTTTTTGAGCGTGTCTCCCGTTCCATATTCCTTGAGTGATCGCTCCACTTCCTGATTGATCATATCAGAAGTCAAAATAATGCCAACTTTTTGCGCTTCCGATTGAATGATAGTGTCGTCTATCAACTTGCTCAAAATTTCTTTACCCTTGATTTCCAACCTTTTTTTGCCGTCTTCCGTAGAAAAATCAACGCGCAATCCCAATTTGGAAAAATCTTGATTTTCATAAAACCTTTGCACACTGGCTAAATTTGCCAGTAGTTGTTTGTCTGTTATAAATTTTCCGCCAACCATAGCTACAGGATAAGGAACTGACTCAATCGTTTTTTGGATTATCCGATTTTGATCAATTCTCCCTGTGAGCCGCGAAGAAAAAACTATCATAAGCCAGATTGTGATGAAGTAGGCCGCCACAAAAATTAGGCTGGCCGCTAGGAACGTTTCCCAAGTGATTTTTTTTTCGGATTGCTTTTTTGAATTGTCCATATTTCAATCTAAAAAAATATTAAACCTTAAAAAAATATTGCCACCATTTTTGGAAATTCGGCACGTAATCCGATTGGGAAACTACCTGACTACTTTCCGGCTGGGAAGTGCTAACTTGCCCAGAACTTTTCGGCGCAATGATCACTACATTTTCTCCTGGGCTTTGCAAATTGAGTTTATCCTTGGCTTGCACCTCTTGATAATCCTTGCTACCAAGATAGCTGATTCGATCACTGAGTGTCATATTTTCTTTTTTGATCTTATCCGCTTGCTCTTGCAACGTCGCGATATCTTTTTCAATCTCTTTTTTCTTGATGTTTTCTTTGTATACGCTGAAACCAAAAAGTCCGAGCACGACCACTGCCAGAAAAACAATTCCGATGACCAAAAAAGATGTGGCTGATCCTTTTGCGTTTTTTTTCATTTTTTTATCGATAAGCCAGCATCGGCGCCAGCGTAAAAGCAACCATGGCAAAAACAGCGATGATGGTGATCACCAGCCAAATCCGCGCAAATCGCTTATGACTCTTCCTTGTTCTCATACTTCGTATTTTAGCAAATTTTTCGATTTTCGCCAAGACTGTATAAAAAAATATAATACCTAACCCGTCTTCATTTTTGCGATGGCTCCTCGCAAAACTGAAATTTCTCCACCTTTACCGAGTTCCATCAATGTTGACGGCTCCGCCAAAATACAGCCGAAATCAAAATAAAAATCAACATTTTCTCCAAAATACGCCTTGGCCTGCAGAATATCAATCGCCGGTGATTCACCCTCTGGATTGGCGCTGGGAGCGACTAGTGGCCCCGTAATGGTAAGTAACCTTCTCAGCCAGTTTTCTTTCGGCAAGCGAAATGCTAAAGTTTTAGTTCCTCGATGCAAGTAATCAAATTCTCCTTGTTCACAATCCAAAATCACACTCACCTGTCCCGGCCACACATTTTGCAAAACTTTTTCTTGTAGTGGATTTATTTTTATTTTAAAAAGTTGTAAATCATCAATCGAACTTATCAAAATTATACACGGCTTTTTCGGGTTTCGTTGACGCACTGCATATATTCTTTCAACGCTACCTCGTTGCAAAGCTTGCCCGACCAATCCATACAAAGTGTCTGTCGGCAAAATTCCTATCTTTCCTTGGATTAAAAGCGGTATAACTTCCTTTTTCAATTTTCTAAATTTGAAAAAATTCATCTAACTTTTTTCAAAAACTTCCCCACGTTCGGTTTAAAATATTGTTTGCCTTTGATCATTTTATACTGATGATAGTCTTTGCTCATATGCGAGTTGTGCACTTCTTTGAAGATATCTTCGATCTTATCCTGCAAGCCATGTTCCAAAATCGTGCCATAAACTCCATACAAAATATCACACAATTCTTTGGCGATGTTTTCCAAGTCCCCCTTTTGCGCGCCTGCCAGATATTCCTTAACTTCCTCATCCATCAAATCGAATCTAAATTTCGACCGATCACTCGGAATCAAAGATGGCCGATCCAAAACAGGAGTGTTGAATTTTTGGTGAAACTCGCGAACCAGTTCCAATTCTTTTTTCATATAATGAATACTATTTTCTATTTCTTCAGCACCGACAAAAACGCACTCGATGGGATGTTGACGCGGCCGATGTTTTTCATTTTCTTTTTGCCTTTTTTTTGTTTTTCAAGCAATTTTTTCTTGCGGGAAAAGTCGCCGCCATAGAGGCCACTGGTCACGTCTTTTCTGAAAGCTTTGATCGTTTCGCGCGCGATAATTTTGGCACCAATGGTCGCCTGGAGGGCAATTTGGAAGTTTTGGCGTGGGATGACTTCTTTCAATTTTTCCACAATGCGTTTGCCTTCCGAGTGAGCGGACTCCCGCGGCACGATGCGTGAAAAAGCTTCAATTTTTTCTTCGGCCACCAAGAAATCCAATTTGATAAGATCATATGCCCGATAATCTTCCACTTCATAATTCATCGATGCGTATCCTGAAGAAGCGCTTTTCAGATCGTCGTGCAGATTGGTCACCACGTCAGTCAAGGGACAGCTAAATTTAATGATCATCCGTTCCGCATCCAGATATTCCGTGTCGCGATACTCAGCGCGAGTGTTGCCCATCACTTCCATAATCGCTCCGAGATAGCTGGACGGTGAAACAATTTCCAATTTCACAAATGGTTCATACACTTCTTCAATGACTGAAGGATCAGGAAACTCGGAAGGAGAATAGACCATTATCCGTCCCGACTTGTCTTTGAGTTTGATTTCATAAACGACACTCGGGGACGTTATGGTCGGACTGATTTCAAACTCCCGCTCGAGCCTCGATTGAATGATTTCCAAATGCAAGAGACCCAAAAATCCGCAACGAAAACCGCGCCCCAAGGCAGTGTTCGACTCCGGCTCAAAAACAAAAGCCGCGTCATTCAGCTTCAACTTGTCCAAAGCGTCGCGCATGAAATTGTAATCATCGCCTTCGACCGGATAGAATGAAGCATAGACCATTGGTTGCACTTCTTTGTAACCCGGCAATGGTTCAACAATGGGATTTTTAATTTTGAAGTTGGTGATGGTGTCGCCCACCCGGCAATGTTCCACACTTTTCAGCCCCGTCGCAATGTAGCCGATTTCACCAGCAGTCAATTTTTCGGCTTTCACCAGGCTTGGTTTGAAATTGCCCACTTCGATAACATCGCTGTCCATCTTCCCAATCATCATCCTGATTTTTTCATCCGCTTTGATTTCTCCATCAAAAATCCGCACATAAGCCAACACGCCCTTATATGTATCGTATTTCGAATCAAAAATCAAAGCGCGCAGAGGCTTGGCTGGGTCTCCAATTGGTGGCGGAATGATTTTCACAATCCTTTCCAAAAGTTCCGGCACGCCTGTGCCAGTTTTACCCGACACTTCCAAGATGTCCTCTTTGGCGCAACCCAAAAGATGCATGATTTCTTTTTTAGTTTTAGGAGCATTGGCATTGGGCAAATCAATCTTGTTGACTACGGGAATGATTTCCAAATTATGTTCCAGCGCTTGATATAGATTGGCCAACGTCTGCGCTTGCACGCCCTTAGTGGCATCAACAAGAAGTACTGCTCCATCCACAGCCGCAAGACTACGTGAAACTTCATAGCCAAAATCCACATGCCCTGGCGTGTCAATCAGGTTCAAAATATATTCTTTGTAATCCATGCGCACTGGCTGCATCTTGATAGTGATTCCTCGTTCCCGCTCCAAATCCATTGTATCAAGCAACTGCTCTTTCATCTTGCGTGCTTCAATTGTCCCAGTCAATTCCAACATCCGATCGGACAAGGTCGACTTGCCATGATCAATATGTGCGATAATACAGAAATTTCTGATGTTTTTCATAAAATTAGCTTCATTTTAGTCTATAAGCCATTCTAGCCTGATTGGACGAAAAAATCAATCCGTGGTAAGCTCCAAGGTAAGTGAATACATTCGGCTCTTTTCCAATAATAAAAATGGTTTAATCAAGGTATACTTCCATAAGGAGAATATTATGACCAAGATAACCAGACAAGATCTTATCGATCTGAAACTACAAACTGAACGAATGAAAAAAGACCCGCAAGCACAAGCTGTAATCAGAAAAAAATTACAAGAAACCGCTCACTATCTTAAGGAACTTGATGAAAAAAGAAAATTTCCTCCAGGATATTTTGATCAAGTTGTCTACTAAAAAACAAAAAAGCAGAAGGAGGTCTTATGCATATTCTGCAAATCGCTATCATTAGCATAGTAAGTGCTTCACTGCATCTATGGACTGGCTACTATGTCGCACAAATTGTGGTGATTTATTTTTTGCACGAGCCCTTGACTTTATCTAACCAAAAAGCAGTCTGGATAATATTGGGCGGATTAATATCTTTCCTTATCTTTTTCATCTGTTGTTTCATTGCAATAATAATCTTTCTTCCTATGATGTTTTTAGGAAAAATTTAACGCTTCAATCCAAGGCGCACCGCGCGCGCCTTGGATTTTTTTATTTATAAAAAATACATATTTAAATATGTATTTTAATCCTTACCAAAAAATCAAATTCCGCTGATCTCAGAAGTATCTTCTTCCAGAATGAGTTGTTTTTTGCGAAAGAGTCGTCTGTTTAAAGATTTTCTCAAATAGATGTATTCTTCCATCTTGAGCAGGTGTGCAACGATAATAAAAACCAGAATACCGGCGATAGAAGAAACGGCCAGCTGAGAAAAGACTCCGACAAATCTTTCCAAATCAACTATACTGGACATTAAATATTTGAAAAGTTGTACAGTCAAACCGGCAAAAAAAGTAGCCCCGACAACCTTGCCCACACTAATTATGATTCTGCGATCATCTAAATTATCAAATTCCATACGCAAAGCAAAAAGTAGAAGGAACATTTGAACGATAGCAGCCAATGAAAAAGCAATGGCCAAGCTCAAGATCTGATATTTCCCGATAAGAATTATAACCGCAAGTATATTCACCGCCTCACTGATAAGCGCGATGTAAAATGGTGTCTTAGTGTTATGCATGGCATAAAAAGCTCGCGCCAAAAGCGGAGTAACGCTTTGAGCAAAAAGACTAAAGGCGAAAATTTCCAGACATTGAAAAGTCAATGTCGTGTCCTCCCAATCGAATTTTCCGGCGCCCAAAACCACCCGCACAATCTGGGCGCGTAAAAGAATCATAAAAACACTGAGAGGAATCACAAAGAAAATAATCTGCCGGAATGTTTCCGAAAAAGCATTGACGAATTCTTCGTTTTTTTTCTGGGCGAACAAGCTGGAAAGAGTCGGAAAGACTGCCATCGCAAAAGAAATTCCGACCAAGCCCAAAGGAACGCTTTGCAAATTTTGCGCCAAGTTGAAAACGCCCAGCGACCCAGAAGCCAGAAGTGAAGCAAAAATCGTGATAACAAAAAGATTAATTTGGTTCACTGCAATGCCCATGGTGCGCGGAATCATCAAAGTGAAAACTTTTCGCACTTCCCGATTGGAAAGGCTGGCAACCAATGACCATTTGTGCCTGAACCCGAGCTGTCCGACAAAAAGATGTTGTGAAAGCAGATGCAAGAATCCGCCACAAACCACTCCCCAGGCCAGCCCAATCGGCCCCATGATTTTGACCAATACCAAAATGCCAAAAATTATACCCGCGTTATAGAAAATCGGCGCCAAAGAATAGGTCAAAAAACGTTTATAGGAAGTGAGAATACCACCCAAAATACCACTAATACCCAGAAGGATTGGACTTAAAAACATTATACGGGTAAAAAACACCACCTGTGCCAACTTATCTGGGGAAAATCCTGGAGTGAGTGCCTTCATAATGAACGGCGTGAAAATCGCA
>JAHFOP010000035.1 GCA_023261605.1 Candidatus Moraniibacteriota bacterium | reverse complement strand
GGCAGCGAAAGTCAAACCAACCTTCGGCTGGACTTGCGTTTGATTAATCCGACCCATCCGGTATTCCACCGGATCTTCAACTGTACTGATATTAACATCTGGCGTGTTCAAAATATCCATAACAGTATACAGCGTCGTAGTTTTCCCGCTGCCAGTCGGTCCCGTCACGAGTATCATACCGTTCGGCCTCTTAATTTCACGATGAATGATCTCTAATCCCTCTCCTGTCATGCCCATCTTTTCCAAAGTCAAACCTTTAGAATTTTCATTAAGAAGCCGCATAACTATTTTTTCTCCATCAAAAATCGGCAAAATACTGACTCGGAAAGAAATTTTAATGTCTTCTTTTTCAATCTTGAAGCGTCCATCCTGCGGAATACGATGTTCGTCCAGCTTCAAGTTAGACAACACTTTGATGCGCGCGATAATCCCGTCACTCACCTGCTTCGGAAGCGTCATAGCTTCATGCAAAATTCCGTCAATGCGATATCTCACCCGCACTTCCTTCTCATCCGGTTCGATATGAATGTCACTCGCGCTTTGCAAAATAGCATGTTTAATGAGGGTGTCCACAATTCGAATGACTGGCAATTCTTGCGCGATTTCCTCCAAATTATCCGCCGTTCTTTCCTTAGCTATCTCATCTGAATTTCTATCAATAATATCTCCAAACTCCGCCTTCAAGCTTTTGCTATACAGTTTGAGTGTTGTTTCAATGCCTTCTTCTGTAGTGAGACATGGGATTATTTTAAAACCGGTTTTTTTACGAATAAAATCTATTGTCTGGATATCTTCCGGGTTAAGCATGGCTACTTTCAGCTCAGTCCCGATTTTTTCAAAAGCTACCACTTTGTATTTTTTAGCAATCGGTTCCGGCACTATTTGTAAAATTTCCGTCGGCACGGTATTTTTCGAAATATCCACAAAGGGAATGCCTAAAACATAAGCATAAAGCTTGCGCAAATCCTCTGCATTGATTAAATTTTCAGCCAAAAGAATATCCCCCAACTTTTTTCCATTTTTTTCCGCTTCTTGGAAGGATGTCTCAAGTTTTTCAGGATCTACTTTTTTAGAATCTAAGATAAATTCCCTAAGTTGTTTATTTTCAATGCGCATTGATTTACATCTTCAAAACTTCTTTTATTTTTTTAGCTACTTCTTCCAGTTTGAAATCAGCCTTAATCAAATAAGCGTAGGCTCCTTTTTCGATGGCTTTTTGAATATTTTCCATACTTTCTAAATTGGTCAACAAAATCACTGGGATATGTCTGGTTTTTTCATTCTTTTTTATCTCCTCTAAAACTGTGAACCCATCCATCTTGGGTAAAATTATATCCAAAAGAATTAGATCAGGCAATTCTTTCTGTGTCATTTCCAAGCCGGATTGTCCATCTATGGCGGCTACCACTTCAAATTTTTCACCCATCAGGTATTCCACCATGGTCTCTCGTAGTTCCGCCTCATCTTCAATGAGTAGTATTTTTTTGGTCATATAATTATCCCTCTTGGGGATGAATTTATTAAATTAATTTATTTGAATTTTTTGCTACTGGCAAAGAAAAACTGAACTTGGATCCGACATTTTCAATTGATTGAAACCAAATATGTCCTCCTAGTTGTTCTATAATATTTTTAGATATGTAGAGGCCCAGCCCCGTACCTTCAGTTTGATATTTAATAGCGTTATCACTGCGAAAAAATTTTTCAAAAACTCGATCTATTTGTTCCCTGGGAATCCCCACTCCGTTGTCGTCTATTTCAAACACAATTTCTTTATCTTTCTGAAAAAGACTGATGTGAATTTTCCCACCACTGGTTGTATATTTGAAAGCATTACTGATAAGATTATCCAAAACCAATTTTATCTTGTCCACATCTCCCACAACTGTCGGCAATTGTTTTTTGATATCCAAACTGACGCAGATGTGCCTGTCTTCATAAGCAGAAATGGCTTCGTCGAGCATTTCCTGAGCCAGTTTCGCCAAATCGAAATCCTGTCCTCGAAGAATCAACTTGTTCTGATCAATTCTGGCCACATCCAGAAGATCGTTAACCAATCTTGTCATCCTATGACTGAGAATGGCAATGTTTTCCAATTTCTGTACCTGTTTCTCGTCCAATCCTTTTTTCATTTTGGTCAACAATAATTCTATCTCCCATCTGATAGCCGACAAGGGCGTGCGCAATTGATGAGATGCCACCGCTACGAATTCGCTTTTCATCCGATTGAGATCGGCCATTTGCCAGACAAATCGACTAATTGAAGTTCCGATAATCAATACAACAACAACAACTAAACATTCGGAAGCAATCAAGACCTGTGGATTGTCATAATTTTTGGAAACAAAATATGTGGCCGTCATAATGACCACAGACACAAACCCCATAATGATAGACAGGAATCCCGGAGTCTGCCACACACTGACCCCCAGCTCTTCAGCTTGTTTTCTTAAATTAAAATCATTAATGAATTTCATGGGAAAATTTTATGTTTATTTTTTGTATCTTGTTTTTATTATACCACAAAAAAGACAAAAAAACAGCGCTGGTCAACCCAAGACACTGTTTTTTATTTGTATCATTCTAGCTAACTAGCTAACTGCCAGTTCTTCTAGGCGCTTTTGAAACAATTTATTCATTTTTAGACTATGAGCGCGATGGAAAAAAATCAGCGCTTGCGCATCAGCCACAATAATACTGCCCTCTTCTTTAGTGCGCGGATCCCGCGCGATGCGCTCAGTCTGCCATTTTTTCAAGCTTTTCTCCAATTCATTGAAAATATTCAATTCAAAAAACTTTTCTAAAAAAAATTTTATCTTGAACGCCCAACCTTTTTCTGAAATTTCTTTCAGATTACCGGAAGCGTCCGGATAAAAATTAGTTTTAAAATTTTTTATCCAAATATTTTCCCTTTGAAAACTCCGGAATGTTTCTCGCCCGACTAAAGGAACGATGAAAAAATATTCCGAGGCGGAAAAAACATCGCGCAGACGACTCTCCAGAGATTTGTCAGTCAAAAAACAATTAAGACATATTCGATCAACGATTTTTTTGCCATATCTCCGTTTACCCATAAGATGGACGAGCCCCGTCACCAAAGTCCTACCCAGGAAAATCCGCCCGCTTTTCAAAACAATCAACAGATCCAAATCGCTGCTTTGGCCAGCGTTTTTCATAGCCACCGTTCCTGTCACCGCGACCATGCGAACAAATGGCAAAAACCTGAGCCAGAAAACCACCTTTCTAATAACTTTAAATTTTTGTTCAGAAATTTTATTCTTCTCCAAGCGTCTTTCCACCAATGCTTTCCGGCCACGCAAAAAATAGAAACCGCGATATTCTTCAATCTGATTTTTCAGTTTATCATTTTCCAATTCTTTCATGATATCGTGCAACTTGAAGATATCTTCTTCTTTTTCTTTCCTGTCCGTTGCATTTAAATATTTCCAAACCTCAAAAGAGGTCATGGGATAGTCTAGGATATCGTAATATATAAGCGTAGATAGAATTTGACTGCTAAGATTGTTCATCAATTTTCAATTTTATAAATATTTCCCCGTCCAACTCCGACGGCACTTTTTAAGACCGGCTGGCACACCGGCATAAACGATTTCTCCGCCGCCCTTACCTCCTTCCGGCCCAAGATCAATCACCCAATCGCCATAAGCAATCACATCTGTATTGTGTTCCACTACAACCACTGAGTTACCTTTTTCCACTAGCGCATCCAGAATCTTAAGTAGTTTTCGCACATCTTCAAAATGCAAACCAATAGTTGGCTCGTCCAAAATATATAGAGTCTTACCAGTAGATTTACGCGCCAACTCCGCTGCCAGCTTAATACGCTGCGCTTCTCCGCCGGATAAGTTAGTTGCACTCTGGCCTAATTTCAAGTACCCCAGCCCCACTTCCTCCAAGGTGCGCAATTTTTCTACGATGAGCGAAGATTTATGGAAAAATCTAAGCGCATAGGAAACGCTCATATCCAAAACATCGAAGATATTGACACCTTGATACTCAATATCTAGGGTTTTTTGATTGTAGCGTTTACCATTGCAAGCTTCGCATTTGACATACATATCCGGCAAAAGATACATTTCTATTTTTTTCGTCCCATCGCCCTGGCAACTTTCACAACGCCCGCCTTTCATATTAAAGCTGAATCGACTAGCGTCATAACCACGATTTTTGGCTTCTTCAGTTATGGCAAACAATTCGCGAATATGCGAAAAAACTCCTGTATAGGTGGCGGCGTTCGATCTGGGTGTACGACCAATAGGCGATTGATCGACATTGATCACTTTATCAATCAAATTAAGCCCGGTGATTTTTTGATGCTTCCCCGCTTCCGCCTTGGCGCGGAAAAAATGCCGCGACAGCGCCACTGCCAAAATATCAGAAACTAGAGTGGATTTCCCTGACCCTGAAACACCGGTGATAGACACGAATCTTTCCAATGGAATTTTAACATTGATGTTTTTCAAATTATGTTCCGTAGCGCCTAAAATTTCAATATACTTATTAGCTACTGACCGTAGTTTTTTTCGGCTGGAAATTTTTTCCACGCCAGACAAAAAGCGCGCCGTGGAAGTTTTAGATTTTTTCAACTTGACGATATCGCCTTCGAAGATCACTTCGCCCCCAGCCAGCCCCGCACCGGGTCCCATATCGATGATCCAATCGGCATTTTCAATAATATCCCGATCATGTTCCACTACTACCAACGAATTGCCATTATCCCGCAAAAATTTCATAGTCTCAATCAATTTTTTGGTGTCACGACTATGCAACCCTACTGACGGTTCATCCAAAACATAAATAATGCCGGACAGTTCCGATCCAATCTGAGTGGCCAAACGGATCCGCTGTCCTTCGCCGCCGGACAATGATTCAGCTGAGCGGAAAATTTCCAAATATTCCAAACCAACATTTTTGAGCGCGGCCGCTTTTTGCATCATTTCTTTTACGAGTGGGCGGATAGTTTCCTTTTTGGCGTTGGTCAGGGGCCAATTTTCAAAATCTACCAAAAATTCCAAGAAGGCCTCCACGTCCAGTTTGACGATGTCGTCAATTGATTTACCTAAAACTAAAACCGCGGCGTATTCTTTCTTTATCCTCTTCCCCTCACATTCAGCGCAAACCTTTTGCAACATATATTTTTCAATTTCTTTTCTGAAAGTGACCGAGGTAGATTCATTATATTTCTTCTTAATGATTGCGACTACGCCGGAAAAGGATATTTCCTGATCCTCACTTTTCAATCCATAGAGAATAATGTCGAGATTTTTTTCACTTAAGTTTTTGATTGGAGTATTGATAGAAAAGCCTTTCCGTTTCCCAATCTCTTCCAATTTATACAAATAATTACCTGTTCCTCCAGTCCGTCCACCGGATTTGGACAATGGCAAAATGGCGCCTTCCGCCAAAGACAAATTGCGGTTCGGGATAATAAGTTCCGCGTCCACTTCGCGCACCGCGCCAAGACCCGCGCAATGTTCACACGCCCCTTCCGGACTATTGAAAGAAAAATGTTTTGGGGTGATTTCCGGAATCTTGAAATAGCAATTGCTGCAGACAAAATCTTGGTTGTAAATGCGGCTCTCGGTATTATCGATACTGATAGCCATGAAACCCTTACCCAACCGAAAGGCGGTTTCAATTGAATCTAAAATTCTTTCTCGATCTGGCGCCTTCGTTTTGAAAGTGATGCGATCCACTACGATTTCGATGCTTTCCGCCAAAAAGCCTTCCGAGGAAACCAACGCGTCCGCAATCAGCATAATCTTGCCATTAATCCGCGCTCGGGCATAACCCAATTGGCTGATATTTTTCAAAATTTGTTGTGTATCTTTCCCGTCCTCTCGCAACCTAGCTAGAATTCCCAGCTGAGTATTGTCGGGCAATTCAAAAATTTCATCCAAAATTTCAGAACTGCTTTTTTGCGTCATGGGCAAGCGGCAATGCGGACAATACGGCGTACCAATCTTGGCGAACATCACACGCAGATAATCATAAATTTCCGTAATAGTGCCCACGGTTGAGCGTGGACTCTTGCTAATGCTTTTTTGATCGATGGAAATGGTCGGACTCAAGTTCTCAATCTTGTCCACATCGGGTTTCCCTGAAATTTCCAAAAAGTGCCGCACATAGCTGGACATGCTTTCCAAATAGCGCCGATTGCCTTCGGCGTGCACCACATCAAAAGCCAAAGAAGATTTGCCCGATCCCGAAAGTCCCGTCACCACCACCAATTTATCGCGCGGAATTTCCAGACTGATGTTTTTCAAATTATTTACGCGTGCTCCGAAAATTTTGATTTTATCCCGCTTAATAGGGGTGGATTTGGTTTTTGACATTGGATTTTTGAAGAAGTGTTATACTGATTAACGATTTTACAGGAAAATTTCAGTTTTGTAAAGGGATGGGTTTTCTTTATTCCAAACTCCCCTTCCTTCGCAACTTCCGATGATAGCTAATCGCAAAACGATGGGCTTCGTTGCGGATTTGAGTAATAATATTTTCTGGAATTTCCGGCACAGTGCCAAAAGTGCGCAGGTCTAATTTTTTGCGGGTCGGACCTTTGGACACTGCCAAAATGGGAACGTCGAGATGCAATCGACGCAGAACCCGCCGCGCAATGTTCAAGTGTCCCGCACCGCCGTCCAATAAAAGCAAGTTTGGAGGCGGCCAATTGTTTTTGAAACGCCTGAGTAAAACTTCTTCCATCATCGCCACATCATTCGCGCCTTTCACAGTTTTTATTTTAAATTTACGATATTCATTTTTGTTCGCTTCAAATTTTCCATTAGCATTATCAAACACCACCATCGAACCAACCGCATATTGCCCGGAGATGTTGGAAATATCATATCCCTCAATTCGCATTGGTGCGCCCGTAGAGACGCGATTAATCGCGTCTCTACTTTCCGAGATAAGTGCCATATCCTGAATATGTTGCAACGCGAAAATTTTGTTGCGGAAACTCGCCGCCTTTTCAAATTCTTCATGCTCTGCCGCCGCTTCCATTTCTTTTTTCATTTTGGTCAGCAAATTTTTCTTCTCGCCCTCCAAAATCATCCGGATGCCACGGATATTTTTAGCATAATCCTGCTTGGAAATTTCTCCGGCATATGGCCCTGGGCAAAGACCAATCTGATGATCCAAACAGCCTTTTTCCGTTTTTTGTGGTTTATTGTGATACGGAAAAATTTTTCGCAATATTTTGAGCGCAATTTCAATTTGTTTCTTGGAAGTGTACGGCCCGTAAATTTTTGAGAATTTTATATCTTTAAGTTTGGAATTTGTAATTTGGATTTTATTTGAACTTTGAGCGATATCTGTCCCGCGCAACATTTCAAACCTAGGAAAACCCTCTTTTGTAACTAGAACATACGAAAATGATTTATCATCTTTTCCATCGACATTATATTTCGGCTGAATTTTTTTGATCAGCTCTTGCTCCAGAATATACGCTTCCAGCACCGTGTCGGTTTTTTTCGTTTCAATATCTTCGACTTCAGAAATCATAATCTCAATCGGCCGCGCATATCCTTTACCAATATTTTGAAAATACGAACCCACCCGGTCTTTCAGGGACGTCGCCTTGCCAACATACACCACTTTGCCTGTTGCGTCTTTGAAAATGTAAACACCAGGAGAAGTTGGCAATTCCTTTAATTTTTTTGCAATTTTATTTAACATAAAAAAATCATTTTTTCAGAACTTCCTTCAAGTACTTCCCCGTCCAACTCTTTTCGTGATAAGAAGCCACTTCTTCCGGCGTACCGCTCGCCACCACCTTGCCACCCTTGTCTCCGCCTTCTGGCCCCAGGTCAATCACGTAGTCAGCTGTTTTAATGACATCCAGATTATGCTCAATGACCACCACTGAATTGCCCGCGTCCACCAAACGATTCAAAACTTTCAAAAGTTTTTTGATGTCGTCGAAATGCAGGCCCGTAGTCGGTTCGTCCAAGATGTAGAGCGTGTCACCTGTCGCACGGCGGGAAAGTTCCGTGGCCAATTTGATGCGTTGGGCTTCCCCACCGGAAAGAGTCGTCGCACTCTGCCCGATTTTAATGTAACCCAAACCGACATCCTCCAAGACTGCCAGCTTATCATGAATGTCGTGGAAATTCTCAAAAAATTCCCGCGCTTCTGAAACAGTCATGTCCAAAACTTCCGCGATATTTTTACCCTTATAATCCACTTTCAAAGTTTCACTGTTATATCTTTTGCCACCACACACATCACACGGCAAATAAACATCCGGCATAAATTGCATTTCGATCTTGTTATAGCCGTCGCCTTGACAGTTATCGCACCGCCCGCCACGGACATTGAAAGAAAAGCGGCCGGGACCATAGCCCTTAGCGCGTGCTTCGCGAGTCGAGGCAAAAAGTTCGCGAATCGGAGTAAAGAGACCGGTATAGGTGGCGGTGTTTGATCTGGGCGTGCGACCGATGGGCGACTGATCGATCATAATAATTTTATTGATGTGGTGTGCTCCCGTGATTTCACTATGCGCGCCCGGGCGATCCAGTGAACGCATGATACTAGCCGACAATGATTTAAACAAAATATCTTCTACTAGCGTTGACTTGCCAGAACCGGAAACACCCGTCACGCACGTCAAAACTTTCAAAGGAAATTGCACGGTGATGTTTTTCAAATTATGTTCGCGCGCCCCTTTCACTGTGATCCATTTTTTATTTTTTGTCGGCCGCCGCCAGGTTGGCGTTTCGATCTGCAATTTTTTCGTCAGATACTGCGCGGTTAAAGATTTTTTGTTTTTCATCACTTCTGCCGGCGTACCGGCCGCCACAATCGTCCCCCCATGCACTCCCGCACCCAATCCAATGTCTACTAGGTAATCGGCGGCTAGCATCGTTTCTTCGTCGTGTTCCACTACAATCAAAGTATTGCCAATATCGCGCAGATGAAGCAGTGTTTCCAGAAGTTTAGTGTTATCGCGGGCATGCAAGCCCACGGACGGCTCGTCCAAGATATAGAGCACTCCGACCAACTGCGAGCCTATTTGCGATGCCAAACGAATGCGTTGCGCTTCCCCGCCCGCCAAAGTGTTGGCCGCGCGTCCCAAGGTCAAATATCCCAGTCCCACATTTTCCAAAAATCCCAGGCGCGCCACAATTTCTTTCAAAATGCGGCTGGCAATTAATTTTTCTCTTTCAGTCAATTCCAGTTCGCGAAAAAATTTCACCGTTTCAAAAATACTTTCCTTGGAAACTTCTGAAATATTCTTATTTCCTACCGTCACTAGTAGAGCTTCCTGTTTGTAGCGCGAACCATCACAGACCGAGCAAGGATTTTGTGACATATATTTTTCTGTGTCCACCCTAACCGCATCCGAAGTTGTTTTTTTGTAACGATCTTGCAAATAGCCGACTGCTCCACGCCAATGCATATTATATTTCCACATTGATCCAGTCTTGCTCCTAAGTGTCACAGGTATATCTTCAGATTCTTCTTCAGAAATAGCCGCCTGCGCATCTTCTTCTCCATACAACAAAATATTAAATTTTTGTTCCGTCAGATCGCTAAGACGCATATTGTCAGGAATGTGAAAATGTTTGCAGACTGCGCCGAGAATTGTACCCTGCCAATTATTTTTCTTGTAGCTCCACGGCATGATTCCCCCTTGTGCAATGGTTTTATTTTTGTCCGGTACCACCAAACTCGGGTTAATCTCCTTTTTTGTGCCCAAACCTTCGCAAGCGGCGCATGCTCCGAACGGACTGTTGAAAGAAAACAAGCGTGGTTCCATTTCCGGAAACTCTACCTCATGTTCCGGACACGCCAGTTTCTGATTGAAAATATATTCCATGTTACTTTTACCTTTTAACTTTGAACTTTGAACTTTTATCAGTCCTTCCGAAAGTTTCAGCGCCTTTTCCACACTTTCAAAAATCCGAGAGATGTTCTCGCTGGAAATTTCCACCGTGTCCACCAGAATATCAATGTTATGTTTTTTGTAACGCGCTAATTTTACTCGCTCGCCAATCTTGGCGTCTAATTCATATTTTTCAGAGTTGACATAGGCCGTTGAAAATCCGCGCCGAAACATATCGGCCAGAAATGTGCCATACTCGCCTTTCCGAGCACGCACAACTGGAGAAAGAATTTCAATTTCACATTTTTTATCTTTTGTAGAGCACGACTCAATTATCCGATCCACAATCTCATCCACCGAAAGTTTCTTGATTTCCCGACCACAGATCGGGCAATGCGGCACGCCAATTTTAGCATAGAGCAAACGCAAATAGTCATGCACTTCCGTGACTGTGCCGACAGTGGAACGCGGATTATGCGAAGCAGCCTTTTGATCAATGGAAATGGCC
>JAHFOP010000034.1 GCA_023261605.1 Candidatus Moraniibacteriota bacterium | reverse complement strand
CGATGGTGACGATGGAAGTGATGAAGATGGCTTCTAGCCTGGATTTCCCGGCATCGATCACCGCTTCTTCAAAAGGAATCTTTGATCTGATGTTGAGATTGATTTTGTCGATGAGAATGATGGCATTTTTCACCACAATGCCAAACAGTGCCAAAATTCCAATGAGCCCTGGGAAGCTCAATGTCACACCCAGCAGTGCCATGCCAATAAAAACTCCAATCAATGCTAGCGGCAAAGTGACCAGCACGATGATGGCCTTTCTAAAAGAGTTGAATTGAATCACCAATGTTGAAACAATCAAGACTGCGGCAATCGCCATAGCACGGATGATTGAGAGAACTGATTCATTGTTCTGTTCATTCTCTCCGCCATAGCTGATTGAATAGCCTTGCGGTAAGACATATTCTTTGGCTAATTTATCTTGAAACTCTTTGACCACTTGAGTGGAATTGGTCGTGCCATTCACACCCGCAGTGAGAAGCACGGTTCTTTTTTGATCAATGCGAGTGATGGCATCAACGGAAGGAGTGAGCTTGACGGCAGCCACGTCTTTGATGAAGACCGGTTGCTTTCTATTATTCAGAATTTGCAAATTTTGAATTGATTCCAGAGTTGGAATTTTATCTTTGCCAAAACGCGCGATGACATCGATAGTTTTGTTGCCGCGAATGACAGTTGAGATGGTGGTGCCGGAAATTGCATTGCGGAGAGTCGAACCGACAACGGTGGCATTCAAATCATAGAGTTCCATTTTGGCATCATCCAAAGAAAAAGTATATTCCGCAGGAGCATCTTTCAAAGAAATATCGCTGTTAATGGTGCCGGAAATTGAATCAAGTTTTGGTTTCAAATCATTGGCAATTTTATCCAGAATTTGCAAATCATCCCCAGAAATCTGGGCTTGAAAAGCGCTACCTGAAGGCGGACCGCCACGTGGTGCAGAAACTGTGATGGTGGCTCCTTGAATGTCAGCAATGTTATCGCGAATTGTCTGAGCAATGTCATAGGCCTTGATGGTGCGATCTTCCTGGGGAATCAACTTGATGGTAATTGACGCTGTGTTGGAATTGTTTGTTCCGCCACCACCCAGACTACTGCCATTTGAGCCAGGATTTCCAACAATAGTGGAAAAATTCACAATATTTGGAATCTTGAGCAGTCGCTCTTCAACTTTTTTTGTGATGGCATCAGTTTCATCTAATTTCAAACCCGCCGGTCCGAGCAAATCGACATAGAGCACATCGCCGTCAGCCGCAGGAAAAAATTCCGATTTGACAATGCCCGTCACTGGCAGAGCGATGGCAAAAATAAACAAAACTAGAGTTGCAATCAAGGTTGTGATTCTTCTTTTTTTCGTGCGCGTGACTAGGCGCAAATATTTTTCATAGATTGGCAAAACACGATCAAAGCGAATGATGCCGTGAATCAAACGACTGGCAAAAGTGGCATTGTCATGGTCGCCTTGGTGGAGCAGTTTTTGCTTGATCAGGGAGTCATCCCCCCATTCTTTTTGAGAAAGATTTTTGTTACGTGCCAAAGTTTCTTGGCCGCCGGAAAAATACCAATGAATCATCCAGATCAGAATAACCAAAGAAGCTGAGGCAAAGGCATAGCCAAAAACACTGTGACTTGCGATGGCGAAAAGTCCAATAGCCAAAATGAAAACAAAAATTATCCAAAAAAACTTTTTTGTTAGGCGTATTCGTTCCAAAACTGCCGCGAGTGGGTGATTGATCATGAGAGCCACCAAAAGAGAAGCAATTAAAGTAACGGAAACAGTAATTGGAATTGATTTGATAAATTGACCAATAATACCTGAGGCAAAAAGTAGTGGAAGAAAGGCCCATACTGTCGCCAGAGTTGTGGAAAGCAGAACTACTTTAAAATCATTCAACACTAAAAGCACTGCTTCTTCCGGAGTATATTTTCCGGTTTTCATATACTGCTTGGTAGCGCTAACTACCACAATGGCATCATCAACCAGAAGTCCAAGAGAAAGCAAGAGTGCAAAAATAGACAAAAAGTTCAGGGATGTTCCGGTAGTCTGCATCACGCCAAAGGTGATGAAAAAAACCAATGGGATGGCGATGCCCGCCACGAAGGCTTCTTTGAGTCCGACAATCAAAAACAAAATTCCAACTACCAAAATCAAAGTGAATATGAAATCATGGGTGAGTTGATTGAAATCTTTGTTGATGCGGGTGGCTTGGTTGACGGTGTCATCGTAGGTAATGCCAGCTGGAAAAGTTTTCAACATCTCATCAATTTTTGTTTTGGCGCTGTCGACAGTGTTCAAGATTGAACCGCCCGTTCTTTTCACAATTTGCAAGGTGACGGCATTTTGCGGTGTCTTGCCGTCCAAAGAAAATCTGGAATAGATGGTTTTTTCGATGGCTTTTTCTTGGACAGTAGCAATGTCTTTCAAATAGACAATGGCGTTGTCTGATGTGTGTAAAACAGGAATGTCGCCCAAGGTTTTGGCGTCAAAAAAACGCGCGTCAGACCGGACGGGATAGTTGAATTCACTGCCTTCAAAATTTCCGGCAGGAATCGCGCGATTGGTGGCTGAAATAGCAGCGTTGGCTTGGTCGAGAGAAATGTTATATAATGCCAGTTTTTGCGGGTCATAGGCGATTTCAAATTGCGTTTCATCACCACCGGAAACATTCACTTCGCGAATATCAGGAATTTTCACCAATTCATCTTTAATACTGTCAATGTACGTTCGCATAGAAAAACCATCATATGGCCCGATGAAAGCATAGGTTACAATTGGAGTATCATCCAAAGAGATTTGTTTGATTTGTGGATCTTTGGCATCAGTCGGGATATCATTTCGGATGGCCGGCAATTGATCTCGCAATCTGCGAACAGCATCGTCGACATTTTGATTGGCATCAAATTCAACCACCACAGTGGAGAAAGAATTGGAAGAAGTGGAGGTGATTTTGTTGATTCCACTGACGCCAGAGATATCCGTTTCAATTTTTTTTGTCACCAACTCTTCAATGTCGGAAGGGGCCACTCCAGGATAGACGTCAGTGATGATGGCGGTGGCAATTTTAACTTCCGGATTTGATTCACGCGGCAATTGAAGGAAAGAAAAAATTCCCCAGCCGGAAATCAAAATGATGAGCAGAATAACTACGCGAAAATTGGCTACAAAAAAATTCAGCCAAGTCTTACGCAACTCCGGAGAAAATTCCAGTTTATCCAAGTAGGCTGAGTCAGTTGTTTTTGCGGATTTTTCTTGATTTGGTTCTAACATAGAAGTTTTGAAGTTACTGAATTATTGAAATTGTTTCTCCGTCATGCACCAATTTGGCACCTCCAGTGATGATTCTTGTTTCAGCTGGCAAATCAATGGCAATCTCAGCAGTTTCACCATTCACTTGCACAACTGTGACAGAAGTTTTTTTAGCTATCTTGCCATCAGTGATGAAAATGTAACTTTCATTTTGGCCAACGTTAACAGCGGAAAGCGGCAAAATCAAATCATTGTTATTTTTCGGTTGTAGACTAGTCTTGATTTTGACAGTCAAGATTGTGCCGGAAAGCAAGGATGTACTGGAATAATCAATTGGAATAGCTTCAATCAAAAATCTTTTAGTAATTGAATCGGCGGCGATTGCAATGTTACTAATTTTCAAAGGCAATGAATTGCCGGTGGCATCAAGCATAGAAATTTCCTGACCAAGAGTACATTGGCTTCGTTGAGTTTGATCGACATAAAACCGAATTTTGATGTTTTTCGATTGGCTAATTTTAGCAATCAATTGTCCGGCCGTAACAGAATCTCCAACCGCAACATCTTTACTGATAACAACGCCTGTGATTGGGCTAGTTATTAGATGGTTGTCTAGAATGCTTTTGAGGCCAACTTTGGCACTGTCGAGTTGAAGCTCGGCAATGTCAATTTGTTTTTTAGCGCTATCCACCTGAGCTTTGCTAACAGTTGCTACCAATGTTGAATCTTTTTGCTGTTCATCATAGGCATCTTTCAGATTTTTATAATTTTTCTTCGCTAGAGCCAAAGATTCATCTGCTTGCTCTTTGGAAATTTGAGACTGTTGCACTTGGGCACTTTGAAAGCCTTTTTCCGATGTTTGCAGAATGTTGCCCGTGTCATCAATGCGTGCCAGCAATGCTCCTGCACCGATTTTGTCGCCAATGCCAAACGCCATAGCAGAAACGGTTCCGGCCGATTTAGCAGTCACACTAACTTCTTGGTCGCCGACAATGGTGGCAGGATATTCAACTTCTTGCAACAAAGTTTTGCTGCTGGAAGCTAGCTGAACAGAAACATTCTGAGGATTCCCCGGTTTTTCCGTGACCACCACTGGTTTTTGGGTGGAAATTTTCGCGACTAAAGCAAAAATAGCTATGAGTATAATTATTGCTCCAATAGTTTTTTTCTTATTCATACGGTCGTTTTTTTAGGTAATTAATTCTTAAATAATTTTGCTAGTTCATCTTCTTCCTTATCTAGGATAGCATTGATTTTTTGCATAAAAAGTTGGTGGTGTTCAATTTCTTCTGCACTGAATTTTCTGGAAAAAGAAATATGAGCTTTTTCAAACCTTTTTTCAATAGTGGCCAGTTTGTTTTTTCCTGTGGCAGTCAGTTGCAGCTGGACTTTGCGTTTGTCGCTTTTGTCACTGGCGTAGTTTCTGTGAATGGAACCTTCTTTCTCCAAAAAATTCAAGCGTTGGCTGATGTTGGATTTGGTGGAATTGGTGATTTCAATCAAATCACTCGGCGAGAGGGAGACGTGAATTTTCAGAGCTTTCAAAATTTTCATACTAACCGGCGAAATTCCCATCGGCTGGAAAACATATTTATTGGCGATAGCCTCCATCCTGTGAGCCAAACAAACCACGGACTCAATTGGTTTTTCTATATATTTCTTTGACATAAGTTTAAAAAGTAACAGATTAACTCATAAATAGTTTATCAATTAACTAATGCTCTGTCAATACAGCCACAATTTATACGAAAGCTTGCTCTTAACCGAAAAATGTGCTATAATGGATGTATAGTGAGTCAAGAAAGCGGGTGAAACCCTGCTTTTTTATTTTATTTAAGCCATTCAATCATCACATATGGTATTTCACATCCAAAACAAAAAACTTTCCCTTCATTCCAGAAAAATGACGCTTTTGGCTTTGATCGGCATTATGTTTATATTGGATCTTGCCGTAATGAAATCCAGCGAGCGATTAGACCGTGAAGCTTCTTCCTATACGCTGACCCAATATTCCCCTGAGAGGCTGTGGGTCAAAAAAGCGCGTGCCATGATGAAAGACACTCCCATGGAAGCCATGTTGCCATACATTGCCAGTCGAGAAAAAAATACAGCCGCCTTCCTCATCAGCGTGGCCAAGAAAGAAAGCAATTGGGGCAAGAGTTCGCCACAATTAGCCGGCCGGGATTGTTTCAACTACTGGGGTTACCGCGGACACACTGGCCTCATCACTCCCAGTGGCTACACTTGCTTTTCCAACCCTGAAGAAGCCATTGCTACCGTGGGCGACCGTTTCAGCAATCTGATAAACGACAACGGATTGGACACTCCTTCCAAAATGATCGTCTGGAAGTGCGGATTCGATTGTTCTTGGGACAATCCCACCGCCATGAAAGATTGGGTCCACGACGTCAACCACTACTACCAAAAATTTTACGAGTAAAAAAATATGTCACCCTTGTGCATGCGAGAGATACAATGATGTAGAGGTTTGATTTATCAAACCTTTTTTCATTTTAGAGGTTCAATAAATTAAACTTCTACAAAATATTGCGGCGTCCTCATGTCGGTTCAGTGTCTCTGACCTGAACCTCCCAGCTCTTACGCAACTAAATTTAACTGTAAAAATTAACCGCTTTTTCTACCAATATAAACGATATCGCCCATTATATTATTGCCTTCATCATAATAAATACTAGACGGAACATTACAAGCGGTCATCATTGAATCCTGCAACAACATCAACGACAACCCATCAAAAAGTTTGAGAACTTCTTTTTTAGACATGAATGTTTTTATATATTTAGATAAAATATTTTGAGAATTTTTCTTATATTGAGGATCATCTGTTGAAAGAATAGAAAAAAACACTATGCCATTGGGAGACAGTCCTTTTTTTATTTTATTCACAAGAATAACCACTTCATTTTTTTCTAAGTAATGAGCAACCATCGAACATAAAATAAAATCGTAACTACTTTCAAATATTTCAACATCCCTCACATCTTTAACTTCAAAATGTCCATGTAGACTATTCTTAATAAATTTTTTTTCAGCCTTCTTAATGGCTACCTTCGATATGTCATTACCAAACACTTCGTAGCCATTTTTTGCGAGATAAATAGCGTTGACTCCATCTCCAACTCCCAAATCGAGAGCCTTCATTGTTTTCTTATTGCCAATCTGTATATAATTATTTATGAGCTGATTACATTTTGAATCATAGTCTGAGAAGTAATCATCGTAGATATTTTTAAGTTTAACATTCATATTCTTGTTCAGTTATTATAATAATATTATAAAAAAATAATTTATTACCGATAAATCCTCAGACTATTCATTGCCACAGAAACCGAGCTGAAGGCCATAGCGCCGGCCGCAATAGCCGGACTGAGAAATCCAAAGGCGGCCAAGGGGATAGCTATGATGTTGTAGAAAAAGGCCCAGAAGAGATTTTGTTGGATGGTGCGGAAAGTCAGTTTGGAAATCAAGATGGCCTCCACCACTTTTTTCAAATTATTTTGCATCAGAATGATTTGCCCGGCATCTTTAGCGATGTCGGTGGCGTTGCCCATAGCAATGCCAAGATCCGCTTGCACCAGACTGGGCGCGTCATTGATGCCATCGCCCACAAAAATCACTTTCTCACCTTGGTTTTGAAAACTTTTTATCTTCTCGGCTTTTTGCTCTGGCAAAACTTCCGCCACTACTTTTTCGATGCCCAGCTCATGCGCCACAGCCTCCGCGGTTTTAAGGTTATCACCCGAAATCATCGCTACGGCGATGCCCATTTGTTTGATTTTACCTACTATTTCTTTGGCTTCCGGCCGAATTTTATCCGCCACTAGGATCGCGCCGATAACGTTCTGGCCATGTACTACAAAAAGATGCGTACCTACTTCACTATAATCAGACATTAAAATATTTTCCACCCAAGCAATCTTAATTTTATGTTCTTCGAGTAGTTTTCTATTCCCCAAAAGCAGTTCGGTTTTATGCGTCTGACAAACAGCGCCAATCCCCTTGCCTCTTTCTTCTATGACATTTTCCAACGGAGCTAAAACAATATTTTCCGCTTTGGCAGCACGCGTCACCGCTTGCGACAAAGGATGTTCAGATGCTCCCGCCAAAGAAGCAGCGATTTTCAAAATCTTGTTTTCTGCAAAACCAAATTCAGGATTAGGCAGAATTTTTTTCACGGCCGGCGCACCGACGGTGAGCGTACCGGTTTTATCAAACACCGCCAAAGTAATATTTTTCGCGCGTTCAAAACTTTCACCATTTTTAAAAAGAATACCGGCCGCGCTCCCCCGTCCCGTACCCACCATAATGGCCGTCGGCGTAGCCAGTCCCAAGGCGCATGGGCAAGCAATAACCAAAACCGCCACAGCATGGATAAGCGCCACAGGAAAATGCCCTGTCACAAAATATGTCACCCCAAAAGTCACCGCGGCGATAGCCATCACCACTGGAACAAAAATCCCGGAAATTTGATCAGCCATTTTTTGAATAGGCGCTTTTGAGCCTTGCGCTTCTTCTACTGCCCGCATAATACTAGCCAGCACTGTCCCCTCACCAATCTGGGTCACTTTAATATTAATAACGCCAGTCTGGTTTAAGGTTGCCCCATACACTTTAGCCCCGACCGTTTTTTCCACCGGCATTGATTCCCCTGTCAGCATCGCTTCGTCCACACTGGAAGAGCCTTCGATAATTTCACCGTCCAACGGAATTTTCTCACTCGGTTTTACCAGTAGAATATCGCCAATTTTAATTTCGTCTATATCAATTTCTTGTTCCTGCCCATCTATAATCAAACGTGCCTTTTTCGCACCCAATGCCATCAGTTTTTGCATAGCTTCCCCCGCCCGCGACGTACTTCTCGCCTCAAAATATTTCCCGAGGAGTATTAGAGTCACAATCAAAGCCGCGGATTCAAAATATCCCTCAAGACTATGGAAAACGGCCCACAAACTGTAAAAATAGGCGATGAGCGTGCCGAGAGACACCAGAGTATCCATATTAGCCTTAAACTTTTTCAATTGCTTAAAAGCCATGGCATGAAAACGCGCGCCAAAATAGAACACGACGACCGTAGACAAAAATATATGCAGCCACATCACAGCGTCCAGCCCAAAAAGTTCCCTTCCTAATCTAAATTTAACAAACATCTCCACCAGCAGTGGCAGACTTAAAACAGCTGACCAGATAAAACTCTTTGAATTTCTATCTGCATTTTCCATTTCATGATGATGCCCACTATCATCCATGTCCATCTCATGCGTCATGTTGTGATGCATATTTTCTTCTTCTACATCGTAACCATTGTCTTTAACTATCTTTTTAACTTGCGCAACGCCTATTTGATCCGCATCATATTCCACACAAGCTTTTTTGGACGCGAAATTAACATTAGCATTCAGAATGCCTGCTTTTTTGGTCAGCTCTTTCTCATTATTCAAAGCACAACTGGCACAAGTCATGCCGGTTATCTTGAAGATAATTTTTTTATTGTTCATAAGTTTATTCTACTATAAATTTACCTCGTACCATCCCCATCCAGCAACTAAACGGAATTTCACCAACTTTATCCGGCGTGAATGTTACCACATTATCGCCTGCAGAAATGCTTTGTGCGATATTCAGACTTGGGATGATGATTTTACTAGTACAACTACTAGTGTGATCCCCGTTAATAATCCATTTCACCGGTACACCCTTTTTAATTTTGATGATGCTGGGGTTGAAACTGCTGGCATCAAGAGTTGTCTTGACCACTTGCGCGTTAGCATCGTCTCCTGCTTTAGTGGTAACATTTTTTTCTGCGGGAGTGTTTTTAGAAGCGAAGGTATTATTATCCGTACTAAAAATATTGCCTTTCATACCACTGAGAGCCAAGCCGGAACTTAAGGTATATAGCGCGAAAAGCAACACTAACATCCCGGCCGCTTTTTGAAAAATGACTGTTTTTCGGTTTTTAGTCCAAGAAACCGCGATACCAAGCGCTAGAAGCACCGGCAACGTACCGAGGGCAAAAAACAGAAGCACCAGGCCACCCGTCCAAAAACTGCCGGAAGCCAAGGCAAAAAGTTGCATACTCTGAGTGAACCCGCAGGGCAGAAAAAAACTGAGTGCGCCCAAGACAAATGGGGCGGCCTTATGGTTAGATTCCTTGAGCGCTGTCCAATGAGCCGTAAATTTTTTCGGCATAGCCAACCCCAGACTCGCA
This sequence comes from Candidatus Moraniibacteriota bacterium, assembly GCA_023261605.1. Classification (GTDB taxonomy): domain Bacteria; phylum Patescibacteriota; class Minisyncoccia; order Moranbacterales; family UBA2206; genus CAIKZD01. The sequence goes on along the minus strand of JAHFOP010000034.1, from coordinate 1,031 downwards.
ACAGATGGAGCCAAACCTAAAATATTCAGAGCCAAGATGAACATTATCACGGCAATGAAAATAGTATAACCCGACAAAAAACTGCCGCTGATATTCACCTGTCCGCCTAAAAATCCCAGTAGTCCTCCCAAGAGAAAGAAAGCGCCGACCCGTCCGATATGAAAAAACAGATTCGGTAACGCCGCCCCTTTCAAAAAACTTTTCTCCTGCGTCTGATATTTTTCTGAAAAAGCAATCACTACGCCACCAACTACGGCCAAGCACGAGGAAATTGAAGCAGTGAGACCGATAAGGAAACTCACTCCCAGACTGGCCGGATCATTTGCAGCGCCCAAACTGGGAATGAGCCCTAAGTTTTGCACGGTGTGTATTCCGAGCAGAATTAAAAGTGCCAGAAGAAAAGCTGACAGCCAATCATTCAGACTAGTTTTCGGTTTTTTGAAAGGCGCAGAAGCTTCTTTTACCACGTCATAACCAATCTTTTTGATTATCTCTTCCAAGGCTAAGCTATTCGGCTCGTGAACAGTGTAGCCGATTTCCACCACTCCGGTTTTTCTATTGGCTAGCACACTTTTCACAAAAGGAACTTTGCTCAATTCATCTTCTAATACTTTTTCACAAGCTACGCAATGCATGCCTTGCGCATATATTTTTTTAATCATATTATATATTATCAAATTAAAATTATTTACTTAGTTTATTTATCGCCAAAATTTCCTCAATCATCTCTTTTTTTCTTTTTTCATTCGTCCCACGCATAGCCGCCGCAAAACAGCTATTCAAATGGCCTTCTAAAATTCGCCCGTTGGCCGCTTTCAAAAGCCCCATAACTGCCAGATTCTGTTGCAGAATGTCGATGCAATATTCTTGATTCTCAGACATCTCAATCACTCTCCCCAAAAGACTATGTGCCTTCTTCAAGGCTGTAATGGTTTTTTTATTATCTTCCATAATTTTAACTTTTAACTTTTAACTTTTAACTTTTAACTTTTAACTTTTAACTTTTAACTTTTAACTTTTAACTTGCTCTA
>JAHFOP010000072.1 GCA_023261605.1 Candidatus Moraniibacteriota bacterium | reverse complement strand
CTACTAATTCCGGATTGTGACAAAACGGACAACGGAAAGAACAACCCACCGTGAAAACTGTCGTTGCAATGTGCCCCGGATAATCAATGAGTGTCAATTTTTGAAAACCACCTAAAATCATATTCGTTGATTTGAACAATAAGGGCAACGCCTTCTGCAATGAAAGCGTTGCCCCTCTATCTTTTTTTTGCTTTTCTATTTTTTCTTCGTCACTATCTTTTTCTTAGCGGCCGGCTTAGCTTTCTTGGCCACTGTTTTTTTCTTGGGAGCGGTGCAACAATCAACATTGAATTCTTTTCGATCACCATATTCAGCTCGCTTACCATTATTCCACTGTTGTACAGGACGGATATAGCCAACAACGCGAGAGTAAACCTCAGCTTTCTTAAAATTTTTCAACACCGAATCATTCTGATAGCACGCCTTACATTTGATGAACTTGTCTGATACTACTTCATATAATACAAATTCGTCTCCTTTTTCTAGCTCTTTTTTGCAATCATGACATATGAGTTTTTTCATATTTTTTTTGTTTAATTATTATTTCCTGTTTACCCACAGGCGGGTTATTTTAAAATATTTATTTTTTAGAATCTGCTTCATCTTCTCCGACAATCATGAATGTTTCGGCTTTTTTTTCAACAACACATCGCGGGCAGGTGTGATGCTCTCCTGCAATATATCCATGTATTGAACAAATACTGAAGGTTGGAGTTAGTGTAAAGTACGGCAAGGCATAATTTTCTGCAATTTTTCTCACTAAATTCTTGGTTGTTTCAATATCCGCAATTCGTTCTCCTATAAAACCATGCAGCACCGTTCCTCCGGTATACTTAGTTTGTAAGCTGTCTTGCAGGTCCAGCGCCTGAAATATATCCTCTGTATATCCGACTGGGAGCTGAGAAGAATTAGTATAATATGGATCGGCTCCTTCTTCTCTCACTGCCTTATCATTAGCATAAATTATATCAGGAAATCTTTTTCTGTCGTAGCGAGCTAAACGATAGGACGTTCCCTCCGCTGGAGTAGCTTCCAAATTGTACATATTGCCGGTTTCTTTTTGGAACTTTATCATTTTATCACGCATATGTTCCAAGACTTCATTGGCAAATTTTTGACCCTCCTTAGTAGTAATGTCCTTGCCTATAAAATTCAAAAGTGCTTCGTTCATACCAACGATTCCGATAGTTGAAAAGTGATTAGCCCAATACTGTCCACGCCGCGCTTTTATGGAATCCAAATAAAATTTGGAGTATGGGTAGAGACCGTCATTAGTCAGATTTTCTACAAATTCCCTTTTCACTTCCAAAGTTTCTTTAGCCACTTCCATAAAATGATCGAGTTTTTGATAAAATTCTTTCTTATTTTTGGAAACATATCCGATACTTGGAAGATTGATCGTGATAACACCAATGGATCCAGTTAATGGATTGGCCCCAAACAATCCGCCGCCTCTCTTTCGGAGTTCTCGGTTATCCAGACGCAGTCTACAGCACATACTCCGAGCGTCGTCCGGATCCATATCCGAATTAATGAAATTTGCAAAGTATGGGATGCCATATTTAGCCGTCATTTCCCAAATAGCATCAAACCTTTTATCCTCCCAATTAAAATCCTTGCTAATATTATAAGTTGGGATTGGAAAAGTGAATATTCTCCCACTGGCGTCTCCCTCGGTCATCACCTCTGCAAATGCCTGATTGATTATATTCATTTCTTCTTGAAAATCTCCGTATGTTTCCTTTTGTGGCACGCCTCCTATGATCACCGCTTCCTTAGCGATATTTTTTGGAGCAACGATGTCTAGCGTAATATTAGAAAATGGTGTCTGGAATCCAACTCTAGTAGAAACATTCATATTGAACACAAACGATTGAATCTCTTGCTTTACTTTTGCATAATTCAACTTATCGTATCGCACAAACGGAGCTAGTAATGTATCGAAGTTTGAAAAAGCTTGTGCCCCAGCCACTTCACCTTGTAAGGTATAAATAAAGTTCACCATTTGACCTAAAATTGAACCGAAATGTTTGGCTGGCTTACAAGCTACCTTACCTGAAACTCCAGCAAAGCCACGCCTGAGCAAATCTTGTAAATCCCAACCGCAACAATAAGAAGCAATGCTTTGCATAGTATGAATATGTATATCACCCTCTTCATTGGCACGTTTTGCTTCTTTGGAAAATATACGATCCATCCAATAATTTGAACTAACAATTGAAGCTATGTAATTATTAAGTCCCTGCAGGGAATAAGCCATATTGGCATTTTCTTTAACTTCCCAGTCTATTTTTTGAATATATCTATCGACTAAATCAACAGCGTCTTTTAAAAATTCTTCCGTTTCACGAATCTTTCGATGCTTTTCACGATATAGGATGTAGGCCTTGGCCGTTTCTTCAAAATCCAAAATCATGAGAACCCGCTCAACCATATCTTGCACTTCTTCAATTTCCGGGATATAACCTTTTTTAAAATTCTTATTGAGCGATTTAGCAACCTTGTCCGCCACGCGCACCGCGTCTTTTTCCGAACCTTCTTTAGTTTCAGCAAAAGCCTTCTTGACAGCTTTAGCAATCTTGGCCTCATCAAACGCCACCACCTTGCCGCTCCTTTTCACGACCTTAGTAACTTTATTCTCTGTCTCTTTTTTACTGGTAACCGCCTTTTTCTTTGCGACTATTTTCCCCCTTTCAATCGCTTTCCCCTTTTTGATTTTTGTTTTGCCTGCCATGTTGGTTATAATTAATTATATTAAAAAAATTTATTATTTATCAAACGTATCCAGCTCTTTTTTGAAACTTTCAATCGAACCGAATGATTTGTAGACGCTGGCAAATCTGACATAGGCCACTTCATCAAACTCGCGCAGTTTTTTCAAAATCAAGCGGCCAATTTCGCGCGTACTCACTTCTGCTTTCTCCAATGACTTGAGGCAATATTCCACATCCCCAATCAGTTTCGCAAACTTATCTTCCGACACCGGCCGCTTCTCCAAAGCTTTCCTCATCCCAGATTCTATTTTGCTTTTATCGTAGTCGACTTTTCTGCCGTCTTTCTTGAGCACGGTGAGCCGGAGGAGTTCCACTTCTTCATAGGTAGAAAAACGCGCATTGCATTTCAAACATTCCCGGCGACGGCGCGTCACTTTGCCGTCTGAGGCATCACGCGAATCAACGACTTTGGTATCGGTATTGTTGCAGAATGGACAAAGCATAATGTTACGTAGAATCTAATTTAACCCAACATGTTGTGTATCACAATAACATTATACCACAATCAAAAAATCCGCCAAGCGGCGGATTTCCTGTAATTTTTATAACTTTTATGTATCTGTGGATAACTTTTTGTCTTCTACTTCTATGGTCTCACTTCGCTCCAAGAACAAGCTGGGCAAGTAACTTTGGTGTCAATACAAGAAGCGCCGCACTTACTAGGAGG
>JAHFOP010000004.1:6120-36615 GCA_023261605.1 Candidatus Moraniibacteriota bacterium | reverse complement strand
TTCTCTCATACACTCCATGAAGATAGACAAATTCTTGTGTTGGATCATCTTCGATGTCAAAAAACAATTCATAGCTGACTTTTGGCAAATCCAGTTTTCGATAGAGCACCGCTCCTTTGCCGTTTTCCAAAATATCCGCCCGGGCGACAATCTTATCGAGTGTTTTCTTGGCCACGCCCTTCAAAAAATGTTTGTCCTTCTTTTTCTTTTCCAAAAGTTCCTCCACATCCAACTTGATCATTTCTCCAACTTTAGAGACGCACAAATCTTCATTGATCATATCTCTTTTTGAGCGACCCAGATAGAAAATGTTGGTCAGGTCCTTATTGTCCTTGCACCACTTCTTGCAACTGCCATACCAGGGACAAAGCTTGCAAATACCCGCCATGGCCGGTTTGTTTTGCACTTCATTGTTGAGAATGTTTTGAACTTTTTCTTTTGTTTCTTCGTAAAATTCCCAGAATGTTTGTTTGTTTCTTTTCCCGATCGGTTGATCCAGAAAATATCCCATTTCTCCGCCAGTCGAGTCGATAACAAATCCCTTTTTTGATTTACTAAAACCTAGAATATTCAAAAGTTCGATATACAAACAAAGTTGCACTGCATAAGTCTTTTTTGGCTTGCCCTCTTCACCCTCATCCTCATCCACGCCCTCAAATCCCATACCTGATTTGATTTCAATTGGCGCATAACTTCCGTCCGGCATTCTTCGCAAAAGATCCGGAATTCCTTTCAAATTTCCATAGACCAAAACCCCTTGATAGATAAGTGGCACGCCATCCTTCATCGCTCTAATGGTCCGTACAAACCGATCTTGTAACTCACCTTCGCGCAAATCCAAATATTCGCCCACTCGCTCGACCACCTTCTCCTCATGCGCCACGCCTTTTTTCCAAAGCAACTCCACAAATGGATTTTTCTCCTGAATTTTCTCCTCCTGCGGCCCATACGCATCCCGCCACACTCGGTGCGGACATTGGATATAGTCGTATAGTTTTGAACCAGTGATGGTTTTCATTCGGTTATATTTCGCAATGTATTACACTCATTCTAGGATCACCCTTTCTATATCCTTCTCGGCTACCAGCAAAAAATTCGTCCGATATTCGTATATTTTCAATCTCTTCCAAATTAAATAAACGCCAAGGGTTTGAGCTGCCGCTCTCGCTTCCTCCTCTAACTTGATAGACTGATAAAACATCGTTATTTTTATGGCTTACTCCAAGAGTGAATGGTTCTACGATACGATGATGCCCATCATAATAAAACTCCAACAACTTTCTATTCTTAATTGCTTCACAAATTATGTTTTTCATATTTTCATACTAATTATTTTGTAAATATTTCAATTTTCTTTTATCAAAAGCCGGCATTGTCCCTTCTAAAACTTCAACAATTCGCTTGTTTATATTTGAATTTTCAATAGACCCAAGCTCATATTTAAATTCATATCTATTGTTTTTCTTATCTAACTCAACATACACTATCTGTTCAGCATCTGCTCCAACTGCAAGATTTGGATTATGAGTAACAATGAATATTTGCCTTCTTTTTTTGGCAATTTTTATAAAATGCGTTAAAACCTGAAAGACGCTCTTATTATCAAGATTATCCTCTGGTTGGTCGATGATTAATGGTATTTCTTCTTTATCAATCATAAGGTAAAAAACTAGCAACAACGCGCCTTTCTCTCCAGGAGAAAGTTCATTAAGATTTTTGCCATCTAGTTTTAACTCATAAACTGGCCTTAGATACTCCAAGGAGAAAATAAAGTCATAAAAATCCTGGATTTTATAAATTTGATCAGATATCTCTCTTTTCCTGTTATCCTCCTTAATTTCAGGATGCTGATCTTGTCGCAAATACTCTATAATAGTATTTAAAATTTCAAGGACATCATCTTTTTCGAGAAGATTTTTTTCTGCAAAAATTTCTTTGATTTGCCTCTCTTGCGCGCCTCTAAAAGTACCGCTTTTAGTTTTGTTTATATATCCTAGAAACATTTCCGGAAAATCAGCTGCCAATTTAAATTCAGCACATATCTCCATTTTGAATTTTTTTACAAATTCCTTGTCTGCGGAAATTTGACTATCAATAGATTCCTTGAAAATACGATACAGATCAATAATTTCTTTTTTCTTACTAAAAATTTCAACTGCTTTTAAATTCCGATCCTTCTTAATTTTATCTAATTTTGCTCCAAGCTTTTTGTTAATAAATTCCCTCTCTTCAATATAAAACTTATAAGTGCCAGGAATTTTTTTGGACCCTTCAATGATCTTCTTTTGATCTTCCCATATTTTCAATCTTTCTCTATATTCTTGAAAATCTCTTTCTGGTTTTGATAATTCATTTTTAATCTTGTCTATTTCATTTTGTAGATTTTGTTGTTGAACTAAAAGACTATTTTTGTAAGCATCTTCTTTCGAGATTTGGTCGAGTGAAGCATTATTATCAATTAAATATTTAGGAATCAGTAATTTGTTTAACTCAATAATAAGTTCGTCGTTCTTCCTTATTTTTGACTTTAAAGCGGAGTAATTAAATTTAAGCTCAATTATTTTATCTAGATCTAATTTACGTTTTGCAAACCTGTCTGTATTTTGTTTTATATAATTAGAAATCTGCATCTCAAATCTCGCAATCTCCACGTGCATTTGATTCAGATCTTCTTTTTCTATAGTAGCAAGTTCGAGTTCTTCCTTTTTGGCATTGATATTATCAGCAACATCATCTCTTTTTTCATTTATTTTTTTCAACTGTTCAAGTTGCTTTTCCTTTTTTGTATCTTTTGTTAAGAATTTTTTCTTAGAGGGGTCCTTTATTTCTGGCGGCTTATTTTTTTCATGCTCATTAAGCTCATTTTGTTTTTCTTCAATTAGACTATTCAAGCTTTCCTTGTAGTCTGGATGTCCTTTCTTTTCAAGATCTATAATTTTTCCAGAAATATCATGTAGTTCTTTTTTTAGAATCGCAAGGTCGGATTCTATATTTTTTCTTTTTTCTTTCTCCAATTCTTCAAATGTGGAAAATCCAAGCCTGTCAGCTCTTGAAATGTGCAAGAAGATCACACTCTTTAATGTTTTATCAAAACCAGAATTATCCAGTTTATTAGTGATTGATTCAAAAAAGTTTTGAGGCAAATATTTCAATTTTTCCGCCTCATTAAGATCTATATCTTTATCCAATGATACCTTAACACCTTCTCCACTCCCATCTCTCCATATCAATTCGGCTTCAAAATTTTCTGCAAATCCTTTTTTTCGAAATCTTTTTTCTTTATCATTATTTAAAAATGTAAGGTCTGCATGTCTGATACCTGCATTATGCGTGTGCCCAAGAACACCTATAATATCAGACAATGCGCTTTTCCCACTTCCCTTGTTTCCAATGATCGCTACAAGCTCATTATTAAATTTAATGTTTACATCTTTAAACCAAATTCCTTGCTTGCCATTGTAAGTATTCTTCTGATCTATTTTTAAAGAATCTATATATTTTGTTTTATTAGCATCAACCCTTCCTAAAACAGGCGGCTCATCCCCAATAAAAACCCTATCCATCCGTTCATAAATTATCTGCCTTAATCCGTCGAAAGTTGGATCAGCTTTTATCCAACAATGATTCTCACCTTCATCAGACCCTAATACATCCTTCAATGATCGCGCATCACTTCCAAGCGTAAAAACAAACTCTGATTTCAAATTAGATTTAGAAGAAATATATTCCGCAGTTTTATTTGCAGAATCTTTATTTTTTGATTGTAAAATATTTAAATTAAGACAATTAAATTGATCAGATAGATGTGTCCTGTCTGTCTTTCCTCGCTCCTGAAATAGTCCATTATCAGAATTACAATGAGGGTAAATACAAATCGCTCCGATTTTTTTTATCTCATCAACAACATCGGCATAACTTTTATTTGAAACTGTAAGTACGCCATCGGATTTATGATTGTTTATATTTAGCTTCGCTAAAAAAGTTTTAATTCCCTCAGAATAACTAGATTTTCCATAAGGCATATCTCCAAACAAAACAAGCATATGAACACCCTGAATATTCACTTCAACCCCAGGAATAATTTTAGTTTTGGTCTTTTCTGACTCCTTATAGAGAGAATCGAGCAAATAATTATGTTCGTAATTATGATCAGTTATGCAAACTGCTCCTGAATTACTGATAAATATATCTAAATAGCTCAAAAATAATTTTGCATAATTTATTGCTCTTATTTTTTCATTATCTACAGTATCTGTAAAAAAGTACTCTTTCGAATCATATTTTTTGATTAAATCTTCTGTTCCAATAACTGATATTAATTCTTTGCATTTTTCTGGAAATTCCTTTTTTAATTCATTCCAATATTTATCTATTGAAATATATCCGTCATCAAGAATTGTCTGCACTTGCAAATCCCACTTACGCCATTCCGATCCTCTTGAGTATTCTTGTTCTTTTTCTGTATTCATAATCTTTTAGTTAACTTTATGGATCAACGGACTCATATATTTCTCATACAACTCAAACAAAAACTCCATTCTCTCTGCCTCTGTCTTAAATGTTCTTTTACCATAGGTGCTATCCACCGCACTATCGAGGTTTTGATGAGCTTTCACGAGATCGGCCGGCATCGTAAGCGGGTCGTAGAGATCAGCCAAGGAACTATCCGGATATTTTGCGCGCGCATCCAAAATATCTTGCGCCGCTTTTTCAACTGCTTTCACTTTTTCTTCACTCGGACTTTCTGGCCAAGGGAAATTATTATACACAATGTCTTTTGAATAACGAAAACGACTTTCTAATCTTCCACAAACATGACCAGCCCAGGCCATATGCATTTCACTTTCTAAAACTCCGAGGTGGTATGGTGTAGCATCCGGTATAGAAAAAGACGCGTTACTTAAAATTATGTCTTTTGATAGAAATCCCATGGGTATATATTTTCGATTCTCTGAAGTTGTACTTGGCACCAAAATGTAATCTGATTTTGGCTGAGTAACTTGCCTAAACAAGGTGTGGTGTGGATAATTTCTTGTCGTAGCAGCTACGCTCTTTTCTCGAAATTCTTTGACGGCCTGAACTTTTCTCATAACTTCAGGAAGGTTGCGCAGCTCCTCTGGATTCGCATCCACCAGCCACAGACACCATCTTTTTTCATTATTCAGGAATTCTTTAGCACTGATAAATGGGTGCAGAAATTTTTCCGCCCTCGGTTCTTTCTGAAGAAAGCTGTTTTTTTCTTCATCCGTCATCAAGAAATTTCCGCCATCAGTTGGTTTGCTTCCATATATCATTTCCGGAACATCACAAATCGGATTTGACCTGTTTTCCAACAAAATATCCTCCGCATCAATGAGATATGGATTGATGTTTTTTGCCTTGATCTCGTGCGGCTCTCCAGCTATGTTTTCATATTCATACAGATATTTTTTATCTGTATCGAAATTAGCGAAACCAATAATTACACAATATACAGCCGCTTTCCCTCTTGCCTCATTGACCCATTTAAATGTTCTGTGCGCAAAGTGAATTTTTATTTTAAATTTATCGAATAAATAGCGCCATAGAATACCAACTTGCTCTCCTTGAGAAATAGAGTTTGTTGATACAAACGCAACTTTAATTTTGGAACCCTGGATGTATTCAGCCGCTTTAACGTACCAAGCTGACACATAATCCATGACTCCAGCTGCCTTAATACCTTTTAAAACAAGATGTAAATCTTCTTTTTGCTCTTTATTTTGCAGGTGGTGGCCAATAAACGGCGGGTTTCCCAAAATATATGACAATTCATTCTTAGGCACAATTCCTTCCCAGTTTTCTTGTAATGCATTCTTATCAACAATTGTCGCGCCCTTGCCGAGAGGAAGATCAATTATATTTTGCCCGAATGTTTCACTGGCTATCTCATTCATCTGATGATCCATCAGCCACATTGCCGTTTGTGCGATACGCGCCGGAAATTCGTCAATTTCAATCCCGAAAAACTGCTCTGGTTTAATCCTGATATAACTTTCCACTCCAAAACCCAAAACCACTTGTCCTAATCTTCTTTTCAGAAGCTCCATTTCCAAAAGCCTCAATTCGCGATAAGCGATAATCAAAAAGTTTCCACAACCACAGGCCGGGTCAAGAAATTTAAGCTTGGAAATTTTTTCATGAAGCTCGTTGAGTTTTTTGATATTTTTTCCGCAAGCTTCCAGCTCTGCGTATAAATCATCCAGAAAAAGAGGCTTGATGAGTTTCAAAATATTTTTCTCGGAAGTATAATGCGCACCTAAGTGACGCCGAGCTTCCTTATCCATAACAGACTGAAAAAGCGAACCAAAAATCGCTGGGGAAATTTTTGACCAGTTGAAAGCACAAGCTTCAATGAGGCGATGTCTCATCTCCGAATTAAAAGACGGAACGATGATTTGTTCGGCGAATAGTCCGCCATTTACATAGGGAAATTGAGATAATTCTTCGTCCAGCGTCGCCTGCCTATTTTCCGGAGCGGTATTCATCACCTGGAACAAAGTGGCTATATGCATTCCTGTATCGCTTCCATCTTCGCTGGTTCGATTTTCCAAATATCGACGGAATTGGTTTTGATTGAAAATACGCGCATCGTCGGAGAATAAACAAAAAAGAGTTCGCACCAAAAATACATTAAGATCATGTCCGGAATATCCAGTCTCCACCATGACATCATATAATTTTCCCATCAATTCCGCAGCCTTGATATTGACCTCGTCTTCTTCTTTATATTCCTGTTTCTTGTAGCCAGCGATAAAATCAAATAGATGAACTTTCTTGTGCAAATCTTTCAATAAAAATTCTTGCTCGGTATTTTCCTCCAAGTCGAATAATTTAATTTTTTCAAAATCAGAGACAATTATATATTTTGGTAAATCTCTTTCTTTGATTCCAGGAAAATAATCTATTGCTTGAGAATAAGCTTTGTTAAGATCTCTTCCTTTTGACTTATGTTCAACAAGCAACATCCCCGGCCAGAACAAATCAATAAACCCTTGATTGCCTCCATATTTTTTCACCTGTACTTCGAAACCAGCTAGTCTCCTTCTTGTAAGACCGAAAACATCAAAAAATCCGTCCCAAAAAGATTTAGCTTCAGCATCTTCCGAACTTTCACTTTCCCATTCTTTGGAAAATGTAATTGCTCGTGATTTAATTTCGTTCCATGATAGTGGCATAACTATGCTAATTTAAGAAATTTAAACAACGCAAACAACAAGACAAGATTTCCTATGTGATATATAGAAATAACAGATAAATTAGCAATATTCATGTTTTTTTCTTCTTTAATCAATTTTTGAATACCACTCATCATGTCTTTTTCGATATATCTCCAGATTGATCCAAATACGGCATACAATAAAAATATCCAAACTTGATAAAAATTGTTGTCCCAAATAAGAGAAACAAAAACAAATATCAATCCAATAAAAACAAAGATTAAATATGGAGGGTATTCCAAAAGCTTCCTCGCTTCTTTTATTGCTTCTCCATTTAGATTTATATTTATCGCCATAACTATTCCCTATAAACCACGAAATGTGGCAAGTTATCCAGTCCAATATAATTAAACATCCAATATTTCCTATTTTGACTTTTTATATCCGCCAAATTTTTTGCTACGTAGCATGCTATGCAATGCTTTGTCCTACTTCCCATTCTACTCTTTTCTCTCATTTTAAGCCAATCTAGCCATTTTTTGCCTCAATTATGGATCCCCTTGAAATATTTGACATTCTGTGGTAGTATCTCTATATGACAAGTAAATTCCTTATGCGTGGGGTTCCGGATGGTTCCTCGCAAATAGCGCATAAGGTTTTGTTTTTTAGGGAAACAGTGGACTCTCTTCGATAACCCGCTGACTGATCAAGTTATAATAGCTTTCGTCTCCAAGCTCCCGCTTCTTATAAATCGCCCGACAGATGAAATCCACCGCCTGCAAGCATTTTTCGCTCTCAGGTGTTTTTATTTCCACATGGATGTCCAACTGATGATTATTCTTCACTTGTTGCTTCAAATAATTCTTGAAATTATTATTAAGGAATTTATTTGTCTCTCTTCTGGATGCCACCAACGTTATGGGTGAATCCAAAGGGATAAGCTTTTTTGTAAAAATTCTGTCTAGTAAAATATTAGAAACGTAATTATACAGGACATGCTTTTCATCCTTGAGCTTGGTGTATACTTTTGATTTGTTAAGATAGATTGAAAGAATTGAAATGTTTTTTTCATTCAGCAGCCCCAACGTTTTCACAATTGTTTTTGGTTTTTCTTTGCATGCATGCAAAACCCCAACATGTTTTTTCAATTCTCTCTTACTAAGATTTCTGGCAACCTTCTTAATCACCTTCTCCACTGGACCCTTATTATCAACGAACAAAAAAGTAACCACGAAATATTTCGAGGATTTTTTCTTGGAATCAAATCCTAAATCTCCACTTTCATCTAAAAAGATGTAGGCCATACTTTTTATGTAAGCAATTTCCGCCCTAGGCGGATCAGCCTCTGGCTGAAATTACTTACATCCATTTTACTTCCAAAACAGCCTTTCGGCAAAAAAAAATCAGGATCCACGGCGAAACGTGAAATCCTGATTCAAAGAGAAAATGCTGCTCAAGCATCTTTATCCTTTGGACGATATTTGGCCAGATTGTATATCGGTATTTTCGGCTCCGGCGAGTTTTCCCAATCATCAAAGTGATTGTTCCATCGCAAGACCATTATGGTCTCCGAAAGCACCTCCCATTTTGCAAGAATAATGACCTGGGGATCAGACAAAATTTTCCATGCTTTTTCAATGGCTAAATCAGGCGTTTCCTCGGTAAAGCGTGATGGAATAAGGGCCGACCCATTATCCATATAAGCAGTTTTTGGCAGCACGACCGCCCAGCGCTCAAGGTCAATATGCAAAATAATTTTCGCCTTCGGGCAGATCCGCATCAACCTTTTCATAATTTCCGAGCTTGGCAATTTTTGATCCATAGCAACCTCCTGTGTAATGAATTCCGCCAGGCTTATGCCGGGCTGTGTCAGTCCGTTTTGTTGTTTACCAACATTTATTACTGCCTAAATTTAAAAAGGACTGATGTATGATATTATAATATTTTTAACAATTCGTCAATGTTTTGGCAAAAACTGATTCTAAAAAAAAGAACCACCGTGTTGCCACGGCGGGTATATACATAGAGGAATTCTCCTCAAAAAAACTATTGCCTCCTTATAATTGTCGCGGCAAAGGCAAGTTGCAAGCTCTACAAACTCCCTTTTCCCAGTTGGCCGGTTGCTGCTTGCCACAATGGTTACAATACACCACCAGTTTCCCTCCTTCTGATGCGACTGGGTCACCTCTGTTACTTGCGTATGCTTTCCCTCTTAAATCCTGCGGTTGAAGTTGTCTGCTTGCCATTTTTAGCCTCCCAATAATTGTTGACTAATTGTCAATACTGCTGCGCCTACCACCATCCTATATCAAAAACATATTTTTGGCAAAAAGTTAACAGTGACTCAATCTATTTCTGCAACTGCACCGCTGGCATGTTCCTGAGCACTGGCACGCCAGAAGTCGAGTGAATGAACCAGTTGATGGCTCCGATAAGAATGGCCGCAATGATGCTCGCGCCAATGGCCGAGCCGAGGCCAAAAAAGATGCCTTGCAAAAATGAACGGCTGAACGAACTTAGTTTTGTTACTTTGGATGACAAAAGATTTACACTTTCAACCAAGTTCTTATCTTCATTTTCCATTTTATTTTTATCTTTTTAACATGGCTTAGCTTTGTTTATATTAAATTCAACGGGACGGACTGACGTGGGAAAACAACTGCAAGATGAAATAACCAACCAAGGTATAGACAATGAGCGCCGCCAAGGTGGCGAAGTCGATTACGAAAGCGCCCAGTTTTAAATTTGGCAAAATGCCGACGAACGGACTGACGAGCGGTGCAGTCGTGTCATAGAGCCAGCTGACGAAAGTGGCGTGAGCACTCGCCGCAAAAAATTTGAACACAAATCTGAGTGTCAATAAAAACTCAATTATCCCCACCACGGCGCTGACAATGCTGCGTACGATTCCAAACATAATTTTTAGTTTAAATTTTTAAACTTTTTCCCTTTTCCACTATCTCCAGTATACCACAAAAATACCCCCAGTTTAAGCTCGACTTTGGACTAAAGTTTACTCCTGAGGTTTTAGGTTGTATAATATCAAGCGTGCCACATGTATACAATGTATAACTTATTGCTATGAATACGAAAAAGAAAACCTACCTTTCTTCGCTCACATCTCTCCGCGGTCTGGCCGCCATTTTGGTCATTTTGCTGCATGTTAATATTTTCTGTTTTGCCTTGGCGCCTTGGGACAGTCCCTTCGACAATTTTATCCGCAAAGGTTATCTGTGGGTGGATTTCTTTTTTCTGCTGTCCGGTTTCATCATGATGCATGTCTATTCAGAATCATTCGGGGAAAGCATCAAAGGAAATTTCAAAAAATTCATGCGTTCACGGTTTGCCCGCATCTATCCGCTCCACATCTTTTCTTTCCTGTGCATGGTCGCTTTCTACTTCTGGTACCGCGCCAATTTCACGCTGTATCCGGCCGACTACATTCACACTTTCAACGTGAGTGGCATTTGGACCAACCTACTGCTCATCCAGTCAATGAACATTAGCAAAAACTTGTCTTGGAACAGTGCTTCGTGGTCCATTAGTGTCGAATGGTGGATGTATGTCATTTTCCCTTTTCTCCTCATCCCCTTTCGCCGCCTTACCGACTGGAAGAAAATTTTCGTCTTTTTCGGTGTCATCGGCGGTTATCTATTTATCATCTATTATCTTTATCCGTTGTCTAACGGGACGCTTGGCCTCCGCAACGCCAATATACAAAACACGCTGGACGTGACTTATGATTATGGCTTCGTCCGTTGCTTTTTCGGCTTCCTTTTCGGCATGTTGCTCTACGAACTCTACCGCGTCAGCTGGGGTCACCGCTATCTTAATAGAAATATTGTCTGGCTCTTGGCTATGGCGCTCGTGGTAACGGCCATGACTTTTCCTCTGCCTGATTTTGTTCCAATCATGGCGTTTTCCGCGGTAATCTTGGTCAGTGTCTACACGGAAGGCATCGGCAAATGGTTTCTCAACTTAAAACCCCTCCTCTATTTGGGAGACATTTCCTATTCGCTCTATCTCATGCACCTGCCAATCATGTTTTTCCTTTTCAATTATCTCAAAGTCAAAAAATTCACTTGGATAACACTAGAAAATCCCAGTTGGGGAACGGCCTGGCTCTACACTTCAATCTATCTCACCGTTGTCATTCTCATCTCTACTTTAACTTATCATCTTATCGAAGTACCGATGAGACAAAAACTACAACCCGCTAAAAAAGGTTAAAAAATTATTTTACGTTATCAATTATTATTTTTTTCCACACTGCATATCCGTGCGAATTGAGATGCAATCCGTCTTTGGCGTACGCGACATATAATTTATAATTCGGTCCGCAAAAATTTGGATATAGATCGATGAATTGAATCTCCTTTCCATTGGCCAAAGATTTGATTCGACTGTTCAAATCAATGATTTTTTGCGCGTCGATGATGCCAAAATTTGGTCCAGCGATGTCATTGTCCACGGGCAACACGCTCTCCAAAAATATTTTTGTCTCCGGTGACACTGTTTTTATCTGACTAACTATTTTTGCATAGTTGGAAAAAACATAGGCCACATCTTTGCCTGTCCGCAAGTCGTTAATGCCGATCATCAAAAACAGTTTCTGCGGATGGCCACTAATGACCGCAGGAAGCCGAGTCAAAACATCATCCGTCGTATTGCCGCTCAGGCCCGCATTTGCGATGTTCGAAACTCCGAAAAGCACATTCCAGTCTTCTTGAAAAGTGATACTGTCGCCCAAAAAAACAATTTCACTGTTCGCGTTCGTGTCCGGTTTGTAAACTCCGACGCGCGACAGCACATCCTGCCAAATTGTTTGCGATTTTTGATAACTGAATTGATAGTTGAACCAGATCGCTCGGCCTAAAGATACTACCGAAACAATCATCGCTCCAACCGCCAGCCATTTTTTTATTCCTTTATTTATTTCTTTATTCATTTTTTTATTTTTATCAAATCTATTTTACCACGAAAAAGCCAGAATTAAAAAGATAGGCCTAGCATAAATTTTATGCTACAATCCAATTATTCAATAAAATATCCAAAATAATATGAAAAGAATGATGCTTGTGGTTTTTTTCTGGTTGATAATCGTAAATATTTTCGGTTTTGCAGCACTCAATCGCTTCAATCTGCGCCCCGATACAGCCTACACATGGATCACACCTGAAAGCTTTCCCACCAAGCAAAGTTGGGACATCATCGAAATGCACAACCGCTGGGACACATATTGGTATCTGGACATTGTGAAGAATGGATACTATTTGAAAACTGACAACTTGCTTTCTAATGTCGTATTCTTCCCTCTCTACCCGCTGCTCATCAAACTGGTCGGCACAGCGCTACTGGGAAATTATGTTTTGGCTGGCTGGATCATAAGTATCATTTCTCTGTTCGCAGCCTGCGCCTTCTTCTATAAATTGGTTAAAGAATTCCACCCAGACATTGATCCTGAACTGCCAATATTGTTGCTTTTGGTTTTTCCGACTGCCTTTTTCCTAAATGTCATATACACAGAAGCTCTCTTCCTTTTCCTGACAATCGCCACTTTCTATTATGCTTTCCGCAAAAATTTCTACGCCGCCGGAGCATTTGCCCTGCTTGGCGCGCTGACCCACAGCAACGGCGTTTTTCTGGCGCTTCCGATCCTTTGGGAAATTTGGCGAAACTATGGATGGAAAAGCATCTTCACCTCAAAAATCTGGCCGGTATTTTTTGCCCCAATCGGAGCCTTCGCCTTCATTTTCTATGGCTATCTGAAATTCCACAACTTTTGGCTGTTCTTCCAAATCGAAAGTGCCTGGGGAAGATCCTTCCAAATCAATTGGGATCATTTTTCATTATTTTCCCATCCTTCCATTATAAACATGAGCATTGATATCGCCCTAACCGTTTTTATATTGACTATGGTTTATTTCGTCTATCAAAAACTGTCTGCGCTATATGCTGTATTTATGTCACTGACCGTTGCCGCCGCCCTGACTTCAGGGACGCTCATGAGCATCGGCCGCTATAGCCTAGTGTTATTTCCGATTTACATACTGCTCGCCAAAATAAAAAACAAAACATTCCAGCAAGTTTGGATTGGAACATCAATCCTATTCTTCGCTTTAGACATAATCCTGTTCGTAAACAACTATTGGGCAGGATAATCAGTCACTCATGAAATATACAACCACACCTGCTGTATTATGAACAGATACAACTACTTAAAAAATATATGTGGACTATAATTATCATCCTTCTTATTCTCTGGTTTTTGGGTTTCATCACTTCCTACACTCTGGGTGGACTGCTTCACATCCTCCTCGTGATTGCCATCATCCTAATCATCATCCGCCTCTTGCAAGGTCGCAGCGTTCTTTAGTTCAAAACCGTTCAACCTCTTTTTGCTACTCCTAAAAACAAGACTTCCATTAGTCTTGTTTTTATCGAGCACGGGCTAGTAGATACGACTAAGCATAATGTTAAACCCGACCAAGAACCGTTCTCGGCTAGGTTTATTCCCCGATTCTCAATTGTCGCAAAAATTTAATGGTGATTGTATTATTTAAATTATTTTTTATTTTTTATTTTTTTCTCCACTTTTTTCTTCAGCAATTTAATGTTTTCCAAATAGGCTTTTTCAACGGGAGAAAGTGTTTTTGCTTGAAATTTTCCATACTCCTTTTCTGCTTTTTCTATAGCTTTTCTATGTGTTATTTTTCCGGCATCAGTTAGAACACCCTTACCATAATCAGAAAGTAATTTGTCTAAAGATGCAATATGATCAGCCATATGCATTATTTGCTGATCCATAGCACGCAATTCCGCCAATTCAAAATATGCCGAGACAAGTCTGTTTAATTTTTCTAACTCTTTGGGAAACAAATAATTTTTAGCAATTCTCACTTCTTCGAGCACTGGTAAATCACCCGCGAAAACCGTCAAGCCCATAAATTCTTTCTCGCTATCAGCGCGATTGTAAATAACCTCTGCTGCTGTTTCTTTATGCACGGCATAGTGCAATTTGTTTTGCACAATTTTGAAAAGTTTAATCGAGTGTAAAGATTTTGGATCATAATCCGCGCTGGTGGCATAAAGATCCAAAACTTGTCTATATAACATCTTTTCACTAGATCGAATATCACGGATACGAGACAATAGGTTTTTCCAATATAGTCCACCGCCATTTTCTTTGAGGCGTTCGTCGTCCATAATAAAACCCTTAACGATATATTCTTTCAATTTTTGCGTAGCCCAAATGCGGAATTGGGTACCTCGTAATGAGTTTACACGGTAACCAACAGAGATAATAACATCGAGATTATAGTATTTAACAGATTGTTTTTGAGTTTTTCCCTTTATAGCTCCATGCCGAGTGGTACGTCGGAAATCCCGACATACCTCTTTTTCAGCTAATTCACCCTCTCTAAATATATTTTGTATATGTTCGGCGATAGTCGATCGTCCCTTGCCAAACAAAACCGCAATTTGATCTTGCGTAAGCCAAACGGTTTCGTCTTTCATTTGCACTTGAATTTGCGGCGCCCCGTCAGCGCCTTTATAGATGATAATCTCACCAAAATTATCATTATTTATAATATTATTTTGATCGTTTTTCTCCATATTTTTTGCTTGCTCCGGAGCAATGTCCTTACTTTTTTATATTATCTTTATTTTACCCCCACTTAAAGCATTTAGCAAAAATAAAACAGCCCCCTCACGGGAAGCTGTTTCTTTATTGCACGAAGCCATGAATAGGACTAGGAACAATATTTTGGAAAATTGGAACAGGATTGATGTCGAATTACAGCGAGCAATCGCTTTGTTGAAGCAAATTTAGATTTTAATTCTTCATTGCTTGTAATTTTATTGCCTCTTTAATAATTCTCACGCTATCAACCGAATTGCAAAACTTAATTTTATCAATATTATTCAAATCTATCCACTCTGGCATATCAGCATATTTCTTTTCGTTCTCAGCAAAATTATCTGTTGTTAATATTCCTCCAATATTTTTACATAAAAAATACATAAGGATTGAGTGAACGTACGTGCCGACAAATGGCAATTTGAAAAATGAATTTTCACAAGCAATGACTTTGCCAACTTGAACTTCAACACCAGTTTCCTCCATTACCTCTCTCTTCAAGGCTTTTTCTATAGTTTCGCCAAGCTCCATTCCTCCTCCTGGAAAATCATATCCCTCCCACTGTTTTGAAAGTAGGATTTTCCCATTTTCAATAATTAGAGCGTAAACAGAAGGACGAAAAGATAATTCACTGACTGGCACGTTAAATTTATTTCCTTCAATATCGCTACAAATAACTTTTTTCTCCATATTTTTAAATTTACTTTAATTTATGTCTATTTTAACACAAAATAGGGCATATATCGATAATTTTTGTTCGAAGACTCATTTCTCTATACAAAAACAGAGCTCAATTAAGCTCTGTTTAATATGCACGGGTGGAGAGAATCGAACTCCCGCCAAGGGTTTTGGAGACCCCCGTTCTACCACTAAACTACACCCGCAGCCATGCTTCGCATGGAATTTTCAAACTCCAGTTTTCAATTTTCAAACAAATCCCAATTTTAAAATTTAAAAATTAAAGAATTGAAAATTCATTGAAAATTGAATATTTGTGAATTGGAAATTCCGGCGTAGTCGGGCTTCTATTTCATTTCCTTATGCACCGTGTTCGTTCGGCATTTCTTGCAAAACTTCTTCAGTTCCAGCTTTTCCTTGATCTTTTTCTTATTGCGCTTGGTGAAATGATTGATGGAATTGCAAACGCTGCATTTCATCTTGACCAAATTTTCTCGTGCCATAAAATTTATTTATATAATTGATTACGCTTATTACTACCTGCCCTGAGCCGTTGTCCGGAATCGGACCGGAGACCTTTTCCTTACCATGGAAATGCTCTACCAACTGAGCTACAACGGCAAGCTATTCACGAATATTTAATTGTGTGGGCCGGGAGGGAGTCGAACCCCCGAAGCCTTGCGGCGTCAGATTTACAGTCTGATGCAATTGACCACTCTGCCACCGACCCAGTTTATATTTTGTATTTTGTATCTAGTATTTAGTATACAATGTTTTGCATTTTTAGCTAAATACAAAATACTATACACTAAATACAAGATTGAGCCTGAGGTCGGATTCGGACCGACGACCTACTGTTTACAAAACAGTTGCTCTAACCAGCTGAGCTACTCAGGCCTGCTAACTATCTTTTTCACTTACTCAAAATCTTTTCCAATTTCCTCATCCGACTTCTGGCGCCAATATTTCGCGGATTAAGCTTGATCACTTGCTTGAAACATTCTTTGGCATAATTCCAATTTTCAATCTCCAAATAATACTCGCCCAACCGCTCATATGCTTCGATGTCTTTCGGGTTACTCGCGATTCGATCAATGAGGATTTTTTCGAAGAGATCTTTCTTTTCTAACCTAAATTCTTTTTTTCCTACCTCTTCTTTGGATCGTTCTTTGACCGCCTCTTCTAACAACGCCGCTGGAGAATATTCTTCCTCATCTGTTATTTGCACTTGATTGTTATATTTTCTTTGAAAAAAATCCTCGTGCGCATTTCCTCTCCGAAAATTATCCTTGGAAAATTGCTTGTTTTCTATTCTTGCCCTAGCCTTGTCACTGATCTTTCCCCAAGCGGATGAGCCAGAACCGAAAAAACGACTGGCCATACCTTTGAAAACTCCACCTGTTTTTCCAATAATACTACTGGCCACATCCTTGAAAGACTTTCTATTTTCTCTTTTCAGTGCTGCATATCTAGCAGAAAGCTCTCTGTTGTTTTTTTCTTCTTCAGAAAATAAATTTTGACTGTCTTCCAAATGTGCCACGGCAGGCGCTTTCTTTATGAGAATTATGATGATCCCAATAAGGCTCAT
This sequence comes from Candidatus Moraniibacteriota bacterium, assembly GCA_023261605.1. Classification (GTDB taxonomy): domain Bacteria; phylum Patescibacteriota; class Minisyncoccia; order Moranbacterales; family UBA2206; genus CAIKZD01. Next base: position 19,529 of record JAHFOP010000004.1, on the reverse strand, counting down.
GACCACTAATATCGGAGGAATGATAGAATATAACATCTATTTTGTTGATTTTATTTTTAACACTGACCTACCCTCCCTTTTCACTGATTTACAAATCTTCCTTTTTCAAAACTATATATTTGCCATTTTCTATTTTGACTTTGATCTCTTGAGTGCCAGCATTCACTTCAATCACGGTACCTCGACCTTCTTTCGTGTTCACCACGCTGTAGAGCTCAGGCATGCCTTCCAGGAGACTTCGGTACTGTTCCGCTTCATAAGCCAAACAACACATCAGTCGGCCGCAGAGGCCAGAAATTCTGTCTGAACCGCGGTGAGCAATTTGCTGCACTTTCGCCATCTCGGTTGTAATGCTCGGAATGCTGCCCGGAAATTTGACACAACAGACTTCGCGACCGCAAATCCCATAACCACCCAGTTTCCGCGCTTCATCTCGACTACCAATCTGCTGCATTCGCACGCCCCTTTTGGATTCTTTGGAAATATTTTTGACCAACTCACGAAAATCCACCCGTGCGTCCGCCGTGAAAACAAAAATGATTTGCTTACCGTCCAGACTGATGCGAGCATCGATTATCTTCATTGGCAATGCTTGCCGCTTCACTTCCCGATGGCAGAATTTCAGGAAATCTTCTTTTTCTTTTTCATATTTTTCATAAATCTCAACATCATGCTTGGTGGCCAATCTAATTATCTTCTCTGCCTTTTCTGTCGAACCAGTAACGTGCATATCGGTAACAATGCCCAATTCATTGCCACTCTCCAAGGAAACAATGACTTTTGAATTTTTTTCTACATCGAAAGAACCCGCATCACTTGCCCGGGGAGTCTCCCAGGAATATATGGAAACTAAAACATGAGACATAAAATTTAAATCTATAGTTCTAACCGTCTAAATTCTCCCACTTGGATATTTTCTCCGATTTTAGCAATCTTCTCATTGATCAGTGCTTCCACGGTCTGTTCTGGGTTCTTCACAAAAGATTGCGTCATGAGAGAAACTTCTGCACGGAATTTTTTTTCTTTTCCTTCAAGGATACCGGGGATTATTTGTTCTGGTTTTTTTTCATTTTTCAGTTGTTCGACCCAGATTTCTTTCTCTTTCGCGACCAATTTCTCGCTCACTTCTTCCGGTCTAGTGTATTGCGGGTTCATCGCGGTAATGTGCATCGCGATATCTGTGGCCAACGCCTTAAATTCCTCATTGCGTGCCACAAAATCAGTTTCACAAAGCAATTTCACCATCGCACCTACGCGGCCATTGGAATGGATATAGCTGACCACAATGCCTTCCTGCGTCCCTCTGTCCGCTTTTTTGGAAGCTTTTTCCAAACCTTTTTTTCTCAAAATTTCAATCGCTTTTTCTTCGTTGCCATCCGCTTCGCTGAGAGCTTTTTTAATATCAACAATTCCCGCTCCAGTCTTTTCTCTCAATTTTTTTATTTTTTCCAACATATGTTAACGATTTGACTTATTAATTTTTCTTGACTTCTTCCGGTTTTGGCGCAACTTTTTTAGCCTTACCTTCCAAAATAGCCTTGGTCACATAAGCAACCATCAGGCGTAAAGAGGAAACAGCATCTTCGTTGGCCGGGATCAGGTAATCAATGCCGACAGGACTGGTATTTGAATCAGCCAAGGCCACAATCGGAATTTTCTGGTTGATCGCTTCTTTGATCGCTAGATTATCTTCAATGATGGAAGTCACAAAAATGGCGGCGGGCAATTTTTTCATCTGCTTTATGCCACCCATCCGTCTTTCCATTCTCTCCAATTCTTCCGCTTTTTTCATCCGCTCAAATTTGGTGTACTTGGCATATTCACCCTTTTCCATTTTCTCTAAGCCATCGCACAAATATTTGGTTCGTACAGAAATAACTGGGAAATTGGTGAAAGTTCCACCAAGCCAACGCTCTGTCACATACGGCATTTCTGCTCGTGCCGCAGCCGCTTCCACAATTTTTTTTGCCTGCTTTCGTGTTCCCACAAAAAGAATCTCTCCGCCTAAGCTCGCAGTGTCAGACAAAAATTGCATCGCTTCTTCCAGTTTAACTTTGGTCTTTTCCAAGTCAAAAATATTGATATCATTCTTCGTTGCGAAGATATATTCATTCATCTTCGGATTACGTCGAGATTTGTGATGCCCAAAGTGCACACCACTTTTAAACATATCTTCAACCCTCACTCCCAGTTTTGAAAAATCAACACTGGAAAAATAATCCGCCGCCGGATTATTCATAACCTTCTTTGAGTCGGCTTTAGCTGCCAACTCGGCCTTTTCATTTTGCATATTTTTTCCTTAATTATTATATTCCAGCTGATTATGGCCAGAATCCGCTATTTTTTGTTGACGTATGGCCAAAGTCACACATCAGCTTTTTAATCCCAGCCTAAAGCCAAGACAGGAGAAAGCCCAAAAAATATGAGTTTTTGTTACCTACTTAATATACCGTATCCGCCGCCCCTTGTCAATTATATTTTTGTATGCTAGATTATCTTAGTAAAACAAGTAATCATTTATAGAGAATCCCATGAAAAAGAACACTCATCCGGCCTACTATGACGCCAAGATCATCTGTGCTTGTGGCAATGTAATTGAAGTCGGATCGACCATGAAAGAAATGAAAGTCGAAATTTGCAGCGTTTGCCATCCTGTTTACACCGGCAAGAAAAAGGAAATGAGCACCACTGGCCGCGTTGACCGCTTCAAAAAACTGGCTGAAAAAGCTGCCAAGAAAAAGACAGCTCCCGTCAAAAAAGAGCGTGTCAGAAAAGCCAAGGCCGAAACCAAAAAAGTCGTTTCCAAAAAGAAGAAAAAATAGTTTCTCTGAAAAGAGCATATATCCGCAAAAATATGAAGACGCCCAGAATGGGGCGTCTTTTTTATTATGAGCTAGCGCCAAAAAAATCCACAACCAAAAACCCTTCTGCTTGGAAGGGTTTTTGTATAAGGAAAAATAAATTTTATGTCTAGCGCTTCGCCCACTGTGGAGACTTACGAGCTTTTTTGAGACCCGGTTTTTTGCGTTCCACTTCGCGCGGATCACGCGTCAGATAGCCCATATCTTTGAAAGTTTTTTTGAATGTTTCGTCAGAAATCACCAAGGCTCGCGCAATTCCCAAGCGAACGGCCTCTGCTTGCGCACTCACACCGGAGCCGGAAACTTTGACCACGACGCGAAATTTGCTGTCGCCCATAAGCCCCAAGGGTGCCGCGGCAATTTCCCACAATCGTTCGATTGGAAAATATTTATCCGCCATCTTATCATTGACCGAAAGAGTGCTTTTTTCTTCCTTGGATGGATAGAGCTTTATCTTAGCCACAGCTGTTTTTCTTCTTCCGACCGCATAAAAATACCTCTCGGTTTTTGCGACAGACTTGGCTGTTTCTTTTTTAGTAGCGTCTTCTTTTTTAGCAGGTGTCTTTGTTGGCATAATATCTGAGAAATTTTAAATTAATGAGTAATCTCTATTTTATGTTCATGCTTATCGTCTTTGTAAATTTTCAAACGACACATCATCTTGTCGCGCAATTTATTTTTCGGCAACATCCCATAAACTGCTTCGGAAACCACCTTGCGAGAATCGTTTTCAATCTTATCTTTGAGTTGCACGTCGCGCACTCCACCCGGATAGCCGCTGAAATAATGATATATTTTATCTTCCAGTTTTTTCCCTGTCACTTTAAGTTGGTCAGAATTGATGACCACAGCAATATCTCCCCCGTCAATATGTGGAGCAAAATCAACTTTGTTCTTGCCGCGAAGAACCGTTGCAATCTCAGTGGCTATTCGTCCTAAAGGCTTGATTTTGGCATCGAACAAATGATATTTTCGAGTAATGTTTTTCATAAATCTTTTATACGAATTCAATTATGGCTAGTCTTGCATTATCACTTTTACGTGGAGCCAGTTTGATCACGCGCGCATAACCGCTCTGACGTTTTTCAAATCTCTTTAGAAATTCTCCCATTATCTTCTCCACCGCCGCAACTGGAATATATTTTTTCAAATCTCTTCGCACAGCCAATCGCGCAGCGCCTTCTTTTGGATGTTTTTTAGCTTTATTGATAAGCTTATCAATTCGATTCTTCAATTCCTTGGCTTTCGCTTCGGTCGTTTCAATTTTTTCGTTCAAAATTAAACTGCCCAACATTGTGCGCCATAAAGCTTTCCGTTGACTGGCGGTTCGTCCAAATTCTTTAGTTTTATTCAAGTGTTGCATGGTTTTTGGTTAAAAATTTCCGTATTATTCAGATTTTTTCAGATTCAAACCGAAATCTCCGATAGCTTTTCTGATTTCTTTCACACCTTTCGCTCCCATACCTTCCAATTCCAATATATGCGCCTCGTCCATTTTCACAATATCTCCAACTGTATGAACCTTACCTTTTTCCAAAACATTCAATGTCCGAGTGGAGATATTTTTGAGAGCAGTCACCTCCACCTTCTTTGGATCTTCAACTGCCACAACTTTTATTTCTTTTTCTTCCACTACCGGCGCTACCACAGACGAATCTTCAGAAATCTTCTTTTTAGTCTCAACTTCCATTTCCACCAAGGTGGAAAATTGCTTCACGAGGATATCTACCGCCTTGGAAAAAGCCTCTGCCGGAGTGATGCTCCCATCTGTCATAACCTCCAAACTAATTTTCTCAAAATCGGTCTTCTTGCCCACGCGCATATTGGAAATAGTATAATTCACTCGGCGTACAGGAGTATAGATTGCGTCCAGAGCAATGATTCCCACTTCTTTCTCCGTGCGTTCTTGTTGTTCCACCGGAACATAACCAATGCCAGCCGAAACTTCCATTTCAATCTCCAATTCACCTTTCACACCCGTAATAGTCGCAATATGAGCATCCGTATTCACCACTTCCAAATTGGATGGACATTCAATCATAGCAGCCGTAATGATTTTCTCTCCTTTGACCTTAAGACTAACCTTAACAGGACCTTCATCGAACAAACGAAACCTGACTTGTTTCAAGTTAAGGATTATCTGAATAATATCTTCCATAACGAAAGGCAAAGTCGAAAACTCATGTTTGGCATTCTTGATCTTAACCGATGTCACGGCCGCTCCCGGCATGGAAGACAACATTACTCGACGAATTGCATTGCCCAGTGTAGTACCATAACCGGGGAAGCATCCCTCAATTTCAAACAAACCCGTTTTTTCGTCAAGCAAGGTGTATTTAGGTTTTTGAGGAAGAGATATTGATTGCATAATTTTAATTAAATTATTTAATTTACCTAGAATAATATTCCACGATGATTTGCGCATCCACATTGACACCAATTTCATTTTTATTTGGAATAGCCGTAATCTTAGCTGTTCCACTAACGGTGTCAAAAGTCAACCAAGCAGGAAAATCGTTCTTGTTTTTAAGCGCTGGTTCTAAATTTTTGAAATAATTTTTTCCAGACTTGTTCGGATTTATTCCAGCTGTTTGACCAACTTTCATTTCACAAGAAGGAATAGTCATCTTTTTTCCATCCACCGCGATGAGTCCATGATTCACCAATTGTCTAGCTTGAGCACGCGAAGCAGCTAAACCAGTGCGATAAATCACATTGTCCAAGCGCATTTCCAAACGAGCCAAAAGCAAATCGCCCGTGATGCCTTTTTTATGTTTAATATCATCAAAATGTTTACGGAATTGTTTTTCCAAAACACCATAAACCCTCTTCAATTTCTGTTTAGCGGCCAATTGCAATCCATATTCGCTTGAACCTCGTCCACCCGGCTTTTTACCATGTACGCCCGGCGCGTAAGCCCGGCGCGTCACAGCACATTTCGGCGTGCCACAACGATCACCTTTGAGAAAAAGTTTCTCGCCAGCTCTTCGACATTTTCTACATTTTGCCCCAGTATCTCGTGCCATAATTATACTCTTCTAGGTTTTTTCGCCCGACAACCATTGTGTGGGATGGGCGTTATATCTTTAATTAAAATTATATCAAAACCATTGTTAGCTAAAGCTCGAATTGAAGATTCTCGTCCACTACCAACGCCTTTGACATACACTTCCAATTCCTTAAGTCCATATTTTTTAACTTTCTCAGTTACACTGGCCACGACTTGAGTCGCGGCGTATGGAGTGGCTTTCTTAGCGCCTTTAAATCCCATCAACCCTGAGGTTGCCCAACCCAAAATGTTGCCCTGCGCATCTGCAATGTTTACCGCCGTATTGTTGTAGGAACACCTGATGACTGCTCGGCCGCGCATAATTTGACGTTTTCCTTTCTTGGCTTTTTTGACAGCTGGCGTTTCCGCAACTTCTTTCTCCACATTTAAATCAGCCGTTTTTTCCACCGACGCATCCTTCTCTTCTATATTTTTTTTATCTACTTCCGCCATAATAATTTCTAAAAAATTTTATCTTTAACTCAATCTATCCATAACTATTCGGCATTCTAGGTCTTTTCCGTCTTGACTCGACCACTACCCATTGTGCGCCTGACATTGCCTCGCACTGTTCGATTGTTCGTTTTGGTTCGTTGTCCGCGAGATGGCAAACCTTTTTGATGACGCGTACCGCGATAACATCCCACTTCTTTCAAACGCTTGATGTTATTGCGCACTTCATATTTCAAATCACCTTCAGTCTTGATTTTTTTCTCCACGTAGGTTCTGATTTCATTGCCTTCATCTTCAGTCAGCTCTTTGGTTCTTTTTTCAGGAGAAATTTTGAGCTCACTCAAAATACGCGCCGCGATAGCCGGTCCTATGCCATAAATGTAAGTCAGAGAAATTACTATTCTTTTTTCATCTGGGATATTAACTCCGGAAATTCTTAGCATAAAATTATTTTAGCCTTGACGTTGCTTATGTTTCGGATTAGAACAAATTACGTAAAGTTTTCCCTTACGCTTGATCGTTTTACATTTATCGCAAATTTTTTTCACTGATGCTCGAACTTTCATGTTATTTCATTCTTTGGACTATTCTGCCCTTAGTTAAATCATATGGACTCATTTCCACAATCACGCGATCTCCTGGAATCATTCGAATATAGTTGACTCTCATTCGACCGGAAATATGAGCCAGTATTTCATGCCCGTTATCCAATTTTATTTTAAAAGTGGCGTTGGGCAGGTTCTCTAAAACCTCACCTTCTAATTTGACCAACTCCTTATCAATTGCCATAAAAAATTTATCTTAAAAAAATATTGCCGACTGAAAAACAAAAAAATAGACGGGACTTTCTCAAGGCAAAACGATGAAATATCATCATTTTATTCTTGAGGACAGAAGTCGGACCAAATTCGTGCAAGCGGAAAATCCCCTCTATACGTTCGCAATATTTTTAATGTCTTTAACTATCTTAACTCTCTTTCTTTTTTTTGTCAATACTATGATATAAGACACTTTTTGAACTCTTTTTTCCTAGATTCTTCACAGCTAAACCAGCATATCAATTTTTCTATATTCCGTCAATAGCTACCTTCACTTGACTTCCTAAAAATGGAATTCGCCCACTCAGGAAGGGTGGCCAATACTCCACTTCGACTTTTTCAATATTGGATAAACCACTCAAATAAGTTTTTATTTGATCTTCATCTTTTCCCAAGATGGCTTTTTTTATGAAGTCAGCAGTGAAATCTGGGTTGATTTTGCCGACAGCATGAAATTTAATATTGACTGTGCCGGAAACAAAATCGGAGTCCGCGCGAGAGAAATCTGTTTTCAGCGAACTACTGTCGATGTTTTTAGCGCCGCTAGTTTTTTTCAATAACTCAAGAATAGCAGCGTTAAGATCTTTTTGACTGACCAAAATCGCTTTTGCCTCGGCGCTCGCCGTGATTTGAAAAGAATTCGCCACGTCACCGGCAGAGTTGGAAAGCTTGTAAGCAACATCGCCTTCGTTCAAGGCTCCATCCAAAATGACCGCATCATCCGTGCCATTTTTTTTCATATCCTCCTCCAGTTTATTATTCAGCGCGGTCAAAATCTTGCTCTTGGCAGAAGCTATATCACTATCAGCGATAACTTTCGATTCACTCGAACCATTTCCTCCGCCAGTCATGGCAACAACTGATTTAGCATAAATCTTGTTATATTTGATCCCGCTACTTTTGAAACCGGGAATGTTAAACGTCGCCGGACCAATATTATAATCATCACCCGAGGAGTCGGCCGTAATTTCCGCTTCCACTTCTCCGTTTTTTGCTTGACCGTTAACCATGCTTGTGCCCGGAACCGTCACCCCGGAAGCCAGACGAAAAAGTTTTCCGTCACTGGTCAAAAACCTTGTCGTGGCAACCAATGGCTGCGGACTGGAGCTGTATTCATTATAAATCGTAACTGTTCCATGAGCTCTTTGATTTGAAACAAGCTTGCTGCCAGTTGCGTCATAACTCGCACTGACTTCTTGGGTGGAAGAAACTGCTTTGGCTGGTATAATTCCTGCTCCAAAATCAACCACTGGCGCATCTATTCGACCGATTACTTGAGAGTCAATGGTTTGTTCATCCATCTTGACTGAAACAACAACTGTCGCTTTAGGCACAAACAGATAAACACCAACCATTACTAAAAGAAAAAATATAGCGATGCCAATTGTCCAGAACCATCGGTGCACTTTACCGGGAAGATTATACGCCGCGGAAGACTTGCTCTCATCTGATTTTTTTTTTAGTTTGTCCTGTCAGTGCGTTCGGTTGATAGAAAAAATTTTCAATTTTCTTATCTTGAAAATTAGGTTCGGGTTTTTCATTGGTGAAATCCGGAAAAACTGTCTTTTTAGTTTCAGTTGGCTGTTCTTTACTGCTGGCCACAACTGGCATCAGATCAAAAGATGGCCGCAGCAACACTTTCTTTCCCACTTCTTTCCTATCCGTCAAGACCAACTCTTTGTTTATCAAAACTTCTTTGGCTGACTCTTTTTCATCCGAGGCCGGTTTTTCAATTCTAAGCTTAATCTGTTCCGCTTTAGTATTTTCCGCGAACAAGCTCGCATCGAAATAGCTGCCCGATCCGATTTGATCTAAGCGACTCTTGCCATTTTTGTTTTTTACCCTTTCCTCCATATAGTCTTCTGCGGGCCGACTCTCTTCCTTCACTTCTATTTCTTCATCCGCAATATTGTCCATTTTTTGTTGCACAAAAATTCCTGCCTTTTCAATCAGGATTTTTCCCAACTTATCTTGTGTTACCATCATCAGCTGGAGTCGCGCTTCGTCCGCCTCTCTTTTAAGAATCCTAAGATTAACGATACTCTGAATAAGCAACGCCCGTTTTGGCACGACCAAAATTATCTCACTCGCGCGAGCGTGACGCAGTCGCTCCACCACGGAAGTTATTTCTTCGTCGATGTCGATATAAAATGTTTGGTGCATAAAATTAATTTATTTTTGTATCATTCTCACAGCGCGCCGCAGAATTCCCGCCATCATTTTTTCTTCACCCACCAAATCGAGAGCGAGATTGGCCAGTCCCATTGGGGTGATGTCTTGAGGATCTTTCAATTGTCCGGTTTCATCGACTATGTTCACCACATCTTTCGGCTGCAAAAAGCTGACTTCAATCGGTTTGGCAAAAGGCAAATTTTTGGTCCAGCCCTTGCTCATCAAAGCTTTTTTCACGCCCGGCAAACCCGAACCGCCGCCGCACAAAAAGAAGCGATGTGGCAACAAGTCCGCTTCGGAAAATTCAGACAAAGTCAGCTCAATTCCACGCAGCCACACATCACAATCATCCGTCAAAAATTTTTCAATTTTCATACTCACGTCTTTGCCCAATTTGCCTTCTGCATATTTGATTTTCAAAACTTCCGCTTCTTCCACACCAATGCCAAGTTCTTGCGAAAGTCTTTTGGTGAAAGCACGACCACCCAAACCGAACATCTTCGTGCCTTCCAAGCCGCCATTTCTCACCACTGCAATATCCGTCGTGCCTCCACCAACGTCGATAAAAACCGCACTGAATTCCGTCGAATCTTCAATGCCCATTGAACGCGCCACCGCATATGGTTCAGCTGCGATGTTCAAAAGCTCCAACTTCAATTCGTCCGCAATTTTTTGCAAAGCCCCCAGATGGATCATCGGCGCGTATGCATTGAAAACGGAAATGGAAACATCTCGTCCTTGAAAACCAACCGGATTGGTCACTTTGTATCCATCAATGCGCACATCCACAATCACCGCATTAATGAGTTGCACATCAATCTCGCTGTGCCCAGTTTCCCACGCCAACTGTTGCCGAATACGGTCAAAGGCTTTCCATTGCACCTTTTGAATAATGTTTTTCAATTCTGGAATATCGATTCTGATTTCCGGATTGATTCTTTCATAATGCACGGTCGTCGTTGTGCCTTTCACCAATTCTCCCGCGATGCCCACAATGGCTTTTTCGACTTTTTTGGCGCCGGCCATCGTTTTGGCCGCGGCAATCGCTTCGCGGCAATTGCTGATCACGCCCGAAATGTCTGACACCGCGCCACTGTGCATATCTTTCAAACCTTGCCGCGCGCGTCCCGTGCCGCGAACAATGCCCGCCCCGGAATTTTCATCAATCTTAAAAACCAACGCTTTGACCACTTCCGTTCCGATATCCAATGAGAGAAAAAATTCCGAAGAACTCCCCTTGAAACCTAAAATTTTGGAAAACATTCCCATATGTAAAAATCTTTTTAGTTTTGTTTTTTTCCTATCACCTGTCAATTTGATTATAGAATAAAATAGGGAATATGACAAATAAAAAAAGGTTCTTGAGGAAATGCGATCCTCAAGAACCCGTTACGTTCCATCCTTATAACTTTATACATGTAACCACCCCGACTATCAGCCATAATGCAATGGCAGTGCCGAGGGTGATAAGTTTTTTTTCTTTGGAAAGTGGCCAACCTTCGACCACTCCCGGTTCGATCACACCGAATAGGATAAAAATCAGAAAGATAGTGCACACTTGCCAAACGATTTCGTCCGGCATAGCAGTAAAGATGTAGCCGAAGATTATAACCAGTTGCAAGGTCATGAAGATGAAATGTATTCCACCTGCAAGAGACATGTCTCTATACCACAATTTCTTATCCCTTCCGCTTCTCTCCCAATCTGGATACACAAAACCCAGCGCCTTTTCACTGGTCGGCCACCACGCCTTGTGACAATAGAATGTTATTGCGAGCGAAGCTAGAAAAAACAGACTCCAGCCCCAGATTGGAAAATTCAAGTAAGGGATTACTATTCCATTGAAAACCGGTAGAATAATCAAGTCCCCGACAACCACACCCCAATGCCACAAAAACGAAAGTCTTATGTGTGGGGTACGTCCTTGTTTACGCGAGAATGTCTTTTCGCAAATCGCGCAAAGCCCTTCGTAGCAAACCAGTGCCACCGTACTGAAATACGCCTGCCAGTAGAATTCCATCGCCTACCTCCTTGATTTTATCGATTTTATCTAACTTTTCTATTCATTTGGTAACGTCCTATTTGACCCAGAATGATAGCACAAACCGGACAAAAAGTCAAATGAAAAACCGCCCGAGAAATTCTGGGTGGTTTTCTACATTCGGATAAAAAATTCTATTTTTTCACTTTCAATTTCCGAAACTCACGCTTTCCGACTTTCAAAATCTATTCAGGGAATTTAATCTTAACAAAATTAAATTTACCCACTTTCATTATCTTATTATTGTGAGTTTCTGAATTTAATATTAACACTCCCACTATAACTTTTTCACCGTCAATTGAAACTCCTCCCTGTTCAACCTTCCTTTTTGCATCGCCCTTGCTCTTGGCCAATCTAGATGAAACCATGAAATCAGCTACATTTTCATAGTCATTATATGCATCTACCCATTTAACAATTTGTTCCGGAACATCATTGGGTATTTCTTTTTTCTGAATAGTTTTTACAAAATGCTCCTCAGCTTTTTTCGCCGCTTCTCCGCCATGATAAATTTTCACGATTTCATATGCCAAGCGGATTTTCGCGTCGCGCGGATTTTCCAAATTCATTAAGTCTTCGATTTCTTCCGGAGTGACTCGTGTACAACCAGTGAACAATGGTCTAAGCATTCCATCTGGTTGTGACATGATAGCACCAAAAAGATCATTCGCCTCTAAATCCAGAAAAACGCCCGTGCCATTCGACTTGGACATCAGCATCTTGGTTTTTTCATCCGCAATGAGTTTCGTCGCAATGACAAATTTATTCTTGTTTTTGAGTTTTTGCATCAACGTCCGGCCGGCCAAAGCATTGAAAATCTGATCCGTCCCGCACAATTCCACATCCACATCCATCGCGACCGAGTCATAGCCTTGCATCAGCGGATACAAAAATTCATGCAGATAAATTGGCTTTTCTTCTTTCATACGCTTATCGAACATATCTCGCTCCAACATTTGTTGCACCGTAAAATTACTGGCCAATTCCAGCACCTCACCATAATTCAGTTTACTCAACCACTCGGAATTATACTTGATCTGCACCGGATTGACTGCGTCATTGAAATCCAAAATATTTTTCACTTGTTTTTTCCAATTGCTGAAATTTTCCACCACTTCTTCTCGCGTCTGCTTCACGCGAGCCGAACTTTTGTCACTCGGGTCGCCAATCATCCCGGTGAAATCCCCAATGAGAAAAATCACCTCATGACCCAATTTGCGAAAATCTTCCAGCACCATCAAATTTTGCGCATGTCCAAGATGCAACGCTTTAGCCGTCGGGTCGGCACCCATATAGAACCGCAACTTCTTCCCCGCCAACAAAGCTTCCTTTAATTCTTTCTTGGTCGGCAAAAAATCCACCAGCACTCCCCGCTCCAAAATTTCATCAATCTTTTTTTCGTCTGTGATAATTTTTGTCATAAAAAATAAAAGACCTGTCATCCCTGCGTAGGCAGGAATCCAGTCACAAAATTATATTAAAATACAAATCATCCCAGTTAGGATTTTCTTCTTCAATCAGACGTATTTTCCAATCTCTTTTCCATTTTTTCAAAGATTTTTCTCTATCTAAGGCTGAATTCACATTTTCTGTTTGTTCATAATACATCAACTTATCTACATTGTATTTTTTAGTGAAACCATCTGCTATTTTAGCTTTATGTTCTTGAACTCTTCTGATCAGATCAGAAGTTACGCCGATATACAAAGTGCCGTTTTTTTTGCTAGCCAAAATGTATATATAGTAGTTTTTCATTTAGTCTCTACACTAGATTCCTGCCTGCGCAGGAATGACACCACCCCTATTCCAAAATAGCTTTAATGCGACGCACTCCCGCGCTGGAACTTTCTTCTTTTTTAATCTTAAACACGCCTTTGATATCACCGGTGTTGTCGACGTGCGGACCGCCGCAAATTTCATTGGAGAATCCTTCAATCTTATACACTTTCACGACGTCGCCATATTTGTTTTCAAAGGCTCCTTCCGCGCCAGACTCGCGCGCTTCGTCCAAAGTC
>JAHFOP010000004.1:0-6110 GCA_023261605.1 Candidatus Moraniibacteriota bacterium | reverse complement strand
TTTCACCGTTGATGTTCGAACCTTTTTGATGCACATGACTGCCAAGAACTTTCCGCAAACCCGCCAGCATCAGATGCGCCGCCGTGTGCAACGCAGTCGTTTCTTCTTTTGTATCGGATAATCCGCCCTTAAACATGCCCGCTGAAGCGGTGCGAGAAAGTTCTTGGTGCTGTTTGTATTTTTCTTCAAATTTATCTTTCAGCTTCTTCTCTTCGACATTGATTCCCCTGTTTTTTAATTCTTCAAAAACTATTTCCAGCGGAAATCCATATGATTGATATAAATTAAATATCATATTGACCGTATCGTCATTAGGAAACAAATCCGCTCGCTGCATTTCATCTCCAACCTTTCGTGTTATATAATTGCCCTCCGGATTACTAATGAATTTTTCAAACTCCTTCAGCCCATTTTCCAACGTCTTCCTAAATTTATCTTCTTCTTTTTCTAAAATATTCAAAATATTATCATCCATGATTTCCGGATACGCTTCGGCGTAAATTTCTTGCACCACCTTAGCAATTTTGGTCGTGAAATTTTCTTTGATGCCCAAGATGTGTCCTTGACGGATAGCCCGACGGATAAGCCGCCGCAAGACATAGCCACGTTCAGTGTTCGACGGTTCCACACCATCCGCAATAATAAACACTGCCGCCTTCACATGATCAGCGACAATTCTCATTGGCTTTTTATTTTCATCTTCCTCATATTTTTTGCCTGATAGTTCTTCAATTTTCTCAATAAGCGGCCAAAAAAGTTCGGTGCGATAGTTGTCGTCGAGGCCATTTATGGCAGTCAATACTCGCATCAGACCCATGCCAGTGTCAACATTCTGTTGTGCCAATTTTTCAAATTGGCCGTCCGCGTTTTTATTGTATTGCATGAAAACGTCATTCCAGATCTCCACCCACAAATCATTGTCATCATTGAAACTGTTCGGCACTTTTTGGGGGTCGCCAACCCAATAGAACATTTCACTGTCCGGTCCGCACGGTCCGGTGACTCCGGCCGGTCCCCACCAATTGTTTTTCTTCGGCAATTTGGCAATGCGACTCACCGGCATGCCTAAATTTTTCCAAATCTCAAATGCCTCTTCATCAAACGGCGCGTCCGCGTCCCCTTCGAACACTGAACAAGCCAATCGATTCTTGTCCAGTCCCAACCACTCCGGCGAAGTCAAAAATTCCCAACTCCACTCTATGGCTTCTTTTTTGAAATAGTCGCCGAGCGACCAATTGCCCAGCATCTCGAAGAAAGTGTGATGGGTGCGATCGCCCACTTCATCGATGTCAATCGTCCGGATGCTTTTTTGTGCATTCACTAAGCGCGTGCCTTGCGGATGATTTTCACCCATGAGATAGGGCACCAATGGATGCATACCAGCCGTGATGAAAAGAGTGGTCGGATCGTTTTCCGGCACTACGGGCGCGCTGGGGATGATTGCATGCCCCTTACTGGCAAAAAATTCTAAATACTTTTGACGGAGTTCGTTGGCAGTCATAATGTTAGGATCTAGTATTTTGTATAAGATAAGCTCTTATTTTATATCATATTTAGCTTTCTGTTCTATGCTGTTATACTCACTTCCTGATATGTAAGAACCGAATATGCCTCTTAGTTCTTTCATTGCATCAGCTCTGGTTTTAATCTTGCCGCTATCTATCCTTTTTTCTATTTCCATTATTTTGTTTTGGTGCTTATAAAACCTTCTTTCAAGTTCGGCGGATTTAGAGCCGATCACGGAGTTAACATGCCTCGTGAAATTTGATGTCATATATTTTAAAATTAATTTTTATAGCAAATTTAGTTTTTTCTTGAGCCTTTTCATCTCCTCTTCATTTTTGATGATTTGATAGCTGATCGTGTCATATTCTTTCTTTTTGTTTTCCGATTCAATCCGCATTCTTTCTTGATCCATTCTGAGTTTTCTCATTTCCGCGTCCAGCATAGCTTTTCTGCTTTGCATTTTGCGCGTATCCGAATCCAGCACAATGATTTCCATTTGGAAATTGCGCATTTGCTTCTTCTTGTCTTCTTCGCTCAACTTTTTCAAGTCGTCGTCAGTATATGCCATTTTTTGAATTTATTTTATTATTCCTCCGCCGATTACTTCGCCATCTTCCCCATAAAACACCGCCGACTGCCCTCTGGCCGCCGCTTTTTCCGACTCCGCGAATTCTACGATTAGCATGCTGTCAGTATAGCATTTCTTATCAACGGGAATCTTCGTCTTTATTGTAGCATAAACCGGTATATTTCGGTATCGGCTGCGCACCAAAACCCTGAGTGGCAACTTGGGCGACTTATTTGTCCACATAACATTCGTCAGTTCAATCGCTTGAGAGAACAGAGCTGACTCTTTTTTATTATTAGTTACAGTCAGGATATTTTTTTTGAAATTTTTAGCGATGACATAATACGGGCCAGTGCCGCCAATATTGATGCCCTTTCTCTGCCCAAGAGTATAAAGTGGCAAGCCGTCATGCCTCCCAATGGTCTCGCCTTTTTCATCAATAATTTTTCCTTTTTTGAGTTTCAGATTTTTTTTCAAAAATTCATCCGTGCTCATTCCCGCCATAAAACAAACGTCTTGCGACTCACGTTTATCATGCACCGGCAACTTAAATTTTTTCGCCAATGCTCGCACTTCCGCCTTTTCATATTCCCCCAGTGGAAAAATAATCCTAGCTAAAGCTTCCTGCCCCAACCTGTACAGAAAATATGATTGGTCTTTGTTTTTGTCCTTAGCCGTAAAAAGTTTATAAATAATTTTTTCCTTTACTTTTAACTTACGCGTAAGCGCATAATGCCCCGTCGCCACATAATCAATACCATTTTTTTTCGCTTCTTCCAAAAGTATTTTAAATTTAAAATTCTCATTGCAAAAAACACACGGATTGGGTGTGTGACCAGCGGCATATTCGTCCAAAAAATATTTCACTACTTCTTTTTTGAATCTACGCCGCAGATCCAAAATTTCACATTCAATGCCAAGTTGCACGGAAACTTTTTCCAGATCCTGCAAATTTTTTTCCAACTTTTCCGTGTCATCATGCAACACCATAAACACCCCTCGGACTAAATAGCCCTGTTTTTTAAGTAGCGCTGCCGCGACACTCGAGTCTACCCCACCACTCATGCCGACTAAAACTTTTGACTTTATCTTTTTCATAAATAAAAATGACGAGCGTCAGCCTCATCCTTTGCATAATCAACAAAAGTACTTTTTTTATTTTTTTTGTCCCGCCATTTCTTTCGTGGCATCCTGAGACACTTCCAAAATATGCGACTGCTTAGTATTGTCAACCAGATTCCGCCCGACATACACCAAAACCCCAAATAGCACGCCATTGAAAAGTATCAGCATGAAAAGCGCCAAGTAATTCAAGATTCTTCGGTTAGGTTCCAGTTTCATTTTTATTTTAGTTATTTCTTGTTTTATTGATTAGTTCCCGCACCCCTGCCGCGTCAATTTGCGGTTTTTGGCGCGTGCTTTGAAATTTTTTCGGCGCCATATGCACCATTTGAGTGAGACGCATCGGCGCTTCTTCTGAGGACACTTCTACCGGTTCCGAAACGGCAACTTGTTTTGTGGGTGCATTTTTTGCATAATCAACTTTTTGTTTGATCGGTGCTGTGGGCTTCTTTTCCTGAAGAGATCTGGCTCTCGCTCTTTGATAATCCTTAAGACATTCCCGGCAAAAAGTTGGGCGCGAAGGATCAGGCGCGAAGGGCACTTGAATATGCTCTTCGCAACTATCGCAAACAGTATCAAACATTTTTCGTTCAACTGCCAAAGCTGCTGGCGGAAGAGTCGCCGCGGGAGCTGCGGGTGTCAAAGAAACTTTCTTGGGCACTTCCGGTTTGGATAAATTTTCTTTCACAGCTGCCGCTGGATTATAGCTACCACTGGAGACATTGCTTCTCACTGGCGCTGTTCTGGCAAGAGGCGCTTGATCAGAATCTCTCTTGCTGGTTTGCATCGGGGGTTTAACGGAAATCCTGGAAGCTTCCGGATAATTTTTCTGTGCTGCAGAAGTTTCTTTTTTCGATTCTTCAAAATCAAACATTCCGCTCCAGCGGGCAATGCGATCTTCAATTTCGGCGCGTGAACGTCCATAGCGCTCGCGCGAAACTTTAATGGCATTTTCTTCATTGCCGATCGTATCAGACAAATCAGTCGGTGGCAAAGTCGTGGCGGAAAAAGCATCCCCCGCGATACCATCAATCATCAGTTTCAAATAAATCCGATATTTGGACAAATTAACAATATCGTTCATTAAAAATACCGGATCAAATTCTTTTTCCAACGCTTCCGCATCCTCCGCCCCTACTCGGAAAGAAACAATAGTGCCGACATTGCCGAATATTGCATCCCGCACTGTCGTGTTGCCATCAAAAATCAATTGATTAATATATTGATGTGCCAAAATCAGACTCAAACGATATTTTCTTGCTTCAGACAAAATATTAGCAAAGGCTTCCGTCGCAAAGTTTTGGAATTCATCCACATACAGATAGAAATCTCTTCTCTCTTCTTCCGGGATGTCCACGCGACCCATGGCCGCCAACTGAATCTTAGTCACTACCATGCCACCCAAAAGTCGCATCGCATCTTCCCCAATACGTCCCTTGGAAAGATTGACAATCAGAATTTTTCCATTATCCATAATTTCGCGCATATCAATGGTCGATTTCGGCTGACCAACAATATGGCGGATGACAAAAGACGACAAGAACTGTCCAACTTTGTTCTGAATGGCCGCCACCGCTTCTTTCCTAAACTTGTCATCCCACTGGTCAAATTCATTAATCCAAAAAGATTTCACCACCGGATCCTTGATTTTTGGATAGACCCTTTTCCTGAAATCCTTGTCGCTCATCATACGATTCACTCCAAGCATGGTGGATCCCGGATAATCCAAAAGTGCCAGAATTGTATTGTTCAAAATATATTCCATGCGCGGACTCCATACATCCGGCCAAATCTTTTTGAAAACTCCCATCATCCCACTGGCCACTAAAGTTTTTTTGTCTTCATCTACTGATTCCAAAATATTGAAAGCAACTGGAAATTCCTTGTCAGATGGATTGAAATAAACCAAATCGTTGATGCGAGCCGCGGGAATGGCACGCACCATTTTTTCCGCAAATTCTCCATGCGGATCAACCACGCAAACTCCCTTGCCGTTTCTGATGTCTTGGATGGCCATATTCTCCAACATGTTGGATTTTCCCATACCGGTTTTCCCAATGACATACATGTGACGGCGACGATCATCTTCTTTCACGCCAAAAACCACCTCTTTGTTCCTAAAATTAGTTTTGGCGAAAAAGTTGATTTCAGACATATTATTTTTATTCAATAGGTAAATTAGACGGTGCGCTGCCCAATTTCGATTCCGTACGCATGATAGAAGGCGCTTTCACATTCATATCTGGAAAATGAAACAAAGTGGCCAGCTCCTTGGCAGAAAAAATGACCTTAGTATCATCCATATTTCTTTTTTTGAAACGGCTGTAAATTTTTCTTTTTCGAAAATCTACGCGCTGTTTGATGAAAAATATCACGCCATAAGTCTTACTCGATTCTTCAGGTTTCAATTGGTTGTAATTGATATCATTGAATTGTTTGATAGCACCCACAAAAGAAGAAACATTGGATTTATCGAAATTTTCTTTTCGCCCGATATAGACCATTCTCATTTTTGTCTTGAAGAGATTTTTGCCCAAATTTTCTTCCGTGGCTTTCAAAAGATCCTTTTCCATCGGCGAAAGACGAAATTCCAAAGGCGCGAGATCTTTTTTGTCAGCCACGCCAAATTCGACCGGCGCAGAAAAAGCCGCCGGAATATTTTTTATTACATCCATCAGATGCCCCAAAAGACCCACCGATTCCACAACTGGCTCTCCTTTCAATTTTTTGATGACACTCTTATGTTCATCTTTGTTCCTTTCCGGCTCCGGCAAAGGTTGCACTACATATTGCAGCCAGATGTGCTGGCTGGGACCAAGACTTCCAATCACTTCCGCGATAGCTGCCATCGGATCAATCATCTCTCCCGTCACAGTCTCTTCAAATCTTTCATAAGTTTTGATTGGAACGGCGT
>JAHFOP010000003.1 GCA_023261605.1 Candidatus Moraniibacteriota bacterium | reverse complement strand
AATTCTAGATTTAAAAGGAAACTTATGATTAGTTATAACACTAATGATAAAACTACTGCCACCCTTGCTAATGTAGTCAGCGTGGTGATTTGGTCGGGTGGAAATGTTTTCCCAGCGCCAATTGATGACAGCACTTGCAATCAGTTAACCCAGTGTGCTTTTACTAAGGCCACTATAAATAAATGGGGCGAAAAATAAATGAGGCGAATAAAGTAAGGATAAAGCTATGAAAAAAGTAAAAAGGAAAAATAAAAATTATAGGGGGTTCTCTTTTGTGGAATTGATTGTGGCGATATTCATCCTCTCGGTTATTATGCTGGCGTCTGTTTCGGTTTTCGCGAACGTTATTTTGGCGCGTAAAAATTCCATGAAAAATTTGAACAATATCAGCGCCGGCAGAGATGTCATTCAGACTATGGCTAAAAATATGCGGGTAAGCAGTCAGCTGAATTATGTGACTGCCGGAAACAACAAGTCGATATATTTTTTCAATTCTGCCCGCGGACTGTGCGTGAGCTATCTTTTTTCTAATGGTTCGCTGTTTAGTGATACGGCCGCACCCGGCGGACCGGCTAACGTTGATTGTTCTACTGTTTCCGTCACGTATAATTATATTGCGATGCTAGACCCTGATGTGAGCGTGGACGGATCATTTCTGATAACACCGACTAACAGCGTTGGTCCGTCAAAAGTCATTGGCAGAGGAACGATAAATATGGTAATTGATGGAAAAGATAGTTTGCAAACCACCGTTTCTTTTTTTGACTACATCGGAATAATTAATTAAATTTATTGAATCTAAGAATATAAAAAAATGAAAACAGACAAAAGGCCAAAAGCCTCTGTGTTGGTAGTTTCCATTATGGTGCTTTCGATAATCGTCGTTATCGCCCTCTCAGCTTCTTTAGTTTCAATTAGAGAACAAAAGAGTGTTGCGGGGGAAGCCAATTCTTCTAAGGCTTTCCAGGCGGCTGATTCTGGAATTGAGTTTGTAATGAATGAGATAGTGAATGGTAATCGTACGTTTGTCAAGCAGCTGAGTCATTGTCAAGTATCAGATGGAGTCATCCATAACAGCAACTATGATGTTCAGTTGTATAATTCCAGTGGTGCTAAGATTGATTGTACTTCACAGACTGAGCCTATTTATAATATTACTCAGTTGAAATCAACCGGGACGGATTTGGGGCAAAGTCGGGCAATCGAAGCGGCGGTGCCGAGGAGCGGTTGTGGCGAAGTTGTTAACTATGGCGGTCAAGACTATGATACTGTCCAAATCGGCACGCAATGTTGGTTTCGGCAAAATTTAAATGTGGGAAATATGCTACCCAATGTTACAACTACCCCCGATAATACGGCACCAACTCTTAATAGCCCAAATACTGTTTCCAAATGGTGCTATGGTGATTCGGTGGCTAATTGCAATACTAATAAATACGGTGGGCTTTACACGTGGGCGGAGGCTAACGGTCTTCCTAATAGTTGTAGCCAGTTTTATACATCTTGCGCTGTTTCTGCTCCCAATCAAGGAATCTGTCCGGCCGGTTGGCACATTCCATCGGACACTGAATTATTTACTCTGGAAAACTTTTTAAAAACAGGTGCAACGTGTGATCCCAATCGGAGCAGTTATACTCTTGATTGCATTGGAGCTGACACAAACATGAAAATTGTATCCGCTTCTGATTTTTCATTGCTTAATGGTGGGATGAATTTTAGCTTTAGTAGTTCATATTTTGGGATTAATTCTTATGCAACTCTTCAATCGTCAACTGAACATAACAGTGGGGGTATGTTTACATCTTATGCGCGCTGGATGATAGATGGTTACAATGGCGTATACCGAATGGAGGACTCAAAAGCTGATGGTTTCTCTGTTCGATGCATCAAAACCTAATTTTTTTGCAAACAAGACGTTTAGTTGGAATTTTTTTCGCTTGAATCTCGCTGGCTTTTTTGCTATGCTACAAAAGACAATAAAGGCAATAAAACCTCGATAATTATGGATAAAACTCAAGCTAAAAATCGCATTGAAAAACTTTCTGAGGAAATCAATCGACAACGCTATGAATATCATGTCTTGGACAAGCCGGATGTGACGGATGAAATTTATGATTCCTTGGCGGCCGAATTGCGCGCGCTGGAAGAAGAATTTCCCGAATTGCGATCAGTCGATTCACCGACACAACGGATTGGCGGCGTGCCACTCAAGAAGTTTCAAAAAGTGAAACACATGGTGCGACAATGGTCATTTGATGATGTTTTTGGCGCGGTGGAACTACAAAAGTGGGATGAGAAGGTGGGGAGGATGGTGGAAAAATCGGAGTTCGACTCCGAATCGGAGTCGAACTCCGATTTTTCGGTGGTGGACTATGTTTGTGAAATTAAGATTGATGGGTTGAAAATTATTTTGACTTATGAGAACGGTATTTTTGTCAGTGGGGCGACGCGCGGCGACGGCGTGATCGGTGAAGACGTGAGTGAAAATTTGAAAACTATTCGCAGTATTCCGCTCAAATTAAATTATCCGATTGATTGTGTGGTGGTGGGGGAATGTTGGCTGGGCAAATCTGAATTGGCTAGGATTAATGCAGATAGAATTGCCAAGGGTGAAGTTGTTTTTGCCAATTCCAGAAATGCGGCCGCGGGATCCATTCGCCAACTCGATCCAAAAATTGCCGCTAGTCGAAAGTTGAATAGTTTTATTTACGATATAGACTACATAGAAGTCAAAAGTCAAAAGTCAAAAGTTGAAAGCGTAATTCAAAATTCGAAATTAGCGGAAATTCAAATTCCAAAGACACAGCTAGAGGAGTTAGGATTGCTTAAAAAGTTGGGATTTAAAGTCAATCCGGAACATAAATTGTGCAAGAATGTGGCGGAAATCCAGGCATATTATGATATTTGGAAAGATAAAAAAGACAAACAGGATTATGGGATTGATGGAGTGGTGGTTAAGATAAATTCAGCTGAAATTCAAGAAAAGCTGGGTTATACGGGCAAATCTCCGCGTTGGGGAGTGGCCTACAAATTCCCAGCTGAGCGGGTGACGACGGTCGTGGAAGGCATCCAAGTGCAGGTAGGGCGCACAGGCGCGCTCACACCCGTTGCACATCTGAAACCGGTTCTAGTGGCGGGGTCGACAGTTTCCCGCGCTACACTGCATAATGAAGACGAAATAGAACGATTGGACATTAGAATTGGCGATACAGTGGTCATCCAAAAAGCGGGCGATGTCATTCCGGAAGTGGTGGAAGTTTTGAAGAGTTTACGCACTGGTCGAGAAAAAAAATTCCATATGCCGACGGTTTGTCCGATTTGTGGCAGCGTGACAGCACGCAAAGTTGGAGAAGCGGCGACTTATTGCACCAATGCAAAATGTTTTGCGGTGGAGATTGAAAAGATCATTCATTTTGTTTCCAAAAAAGGTTTCAATATAGACGGCTTTGGAGAGAAAATCGTGGAGCAGTTGATGAATGAAGGTCTCATTACTAACGCCGCGGAAATTTTTGAACTCAAAAGAGGAGATCTCGCACCACTGGAACGTTTTGCCGATAAGTCGGCGGATAATTTGATTGAAGCCATTGTTCAGAGCAAAAAAATTGAGTTTGAAAAATTTTTGTTTGCCCTAGGCATCCGGTTTGTCGGGGAAGAGACAGCCGTATTGGTTGCGAATAAAATTTCAAATGAAATTAAAAATCAAAAATACAAAATTAAAACTTTGAGGGATGTGATTGAATATTTTCCAAAAATTACGATTGAGACCTGGAGAGAAATCAAAGGCATTGGGGAGAAGTCGGCTGAGAGTCTGGTGAACTGGTTTTCTGACGCGGAAAATATCAAATTATTGGAAAAAATGGATGAGGCGGGGGTGGAGTTTATCGTGCCAAAAACTGAGGGACGAGAGTTGAATGCTAGATTAGTCGGCACAACTTTTGTGCTGACAGGCGAGCTGAAAAACTTTACAAGAGACGAGGCAAAAGGTATGATAAGAAAAGCAGGAGGAGAGGTTTCTTCTTCTGTCAGCCGGCGTACCGATTATGTTGTGACGGGAGCGAAACCTGGGTCAAAACATAAAAAAGCGCTGGAATTAGGGGTTGAAATTATCCAAGAAGAAGAATTTAAGAAAATGTTTTTATGATTTCAAAAGATGAAGTAAAACATATTGCCGCTTTGGCACGAGTCGGTTTGAATGAGGAGGAGATTGAAAAATTTTCTCAAGATTTGTCGTCGATTTTGGATTTCGTTGAACAGCTAAAAGAGGTGGATGTGGCAGGGATTGAACCAACAGCTCACATTACAGGACTAGTCAATCGGACGCGCGACGATGTCGCACGTGATTTTGCAAACAAAGATGGCATAGTTGAGTTGTTTCCGGAAGAGAAGAATAGGTATGATAAAGTTAAATCTGTTTTATGATTAGAGAACTGCATGAAAAATTATTAGCGAGAAAAATCACGGCGGTTGAACTTACCGAACAATATTTCGCTGTGATTGAAAAAAAAGATAAGGGTCTGAATGCTTATCTGACTTTGACGAAAGAATTAGCCTTGGAACAAGCTGAGAAAGTGGATGAAAAAATTGCCAAGGGCGAAGAGATAGGACTTCTGGAGGGAATTCCTGGGGGTATAAAAGATTTGATTTTATTGGAGGGCGTGCGTGCGACGGGCGGATCAAAAATTTTGGATAATTATATCGCGCCAAATGATGCGACTGTTGTGAAAAATCTGAAACAAGCCGGCGCAATTTTTTTAGGCAAGACCAATTGCGATGAATTTGCCATGGGGTCATCTGGCGAAAAAAGCGCCTATGGCCCGACCAAAAACCCACATGACACGGCGCGTGTGCCTGGCGGAACTTCCAGCGGATCGGCGGCGGCTGTAGCCGCAGATATGGCTGTTTGGGCACTGGGAACTGATACGGGCGGATCGACTCGTCAGCCAGCAGCTTTTTGTGGAACGGTCGGTTTGAAGCCTACTTACGGACGTGTTTCCCGTTATGGTGTTATGGCCGCCGCTTCCAGCTTGGAGCAGGTAGGAGTTTTGTCGAAAACCGTTGAGGACGCGGCTATTATTTTGAGTGAGATCTCCGGTCAGGACAGGATGGATGCAACAACCGCGCAAAGCTTCGGGAAGAGGTATGAAGATTATCTGACGGGAGAAATCAAAGGAATGAAAATAGGTATAGTTAAAGAATATCTGGATAATTTGGGAGATCAAATGAAAAAAACAATAGAAGATGTGATAGCTAAATTCAAGAAACTGGGTGCGGAAATTCAAGAAATTGAATTGCCTCACGCGAGATACTCTTTGCCAGTTTTCTATATTATTAATCCTTGCGAGATCAGCTCAAACCTAGCTCGTTACGACGGCATAAAATATGGTATGCGTGTAGATGATAAGAAGGAAACTGACGTGACGGATCCAGATGGATTGCCGAAGACGCTTTTGGAAACTTATTTGGATACGAGAAAGTATGAATTAGGAACAGAAGCAAAAAGAAGAATAATGCTGGGAACATATGCTCTTTCTTCCGGATATTATGAAGCTTATTATTTGCGCGCGCAAAAAGTTCGCACGCTTATTAAAAAAGATTTTGAAGAAGCTTATAAAAAAGTTGATTTAATTCTGACTCCAATCACGCCGACTCCGGCTTTCAAGTTCGGAGAAAAAATGAATAATCCAGTAGACATGTATTTGGAAGATATTTTTACGGTGACAGCCAACATTGCTGGCGTGCCAGCCATAAGCGTGCCGGCGGGGATGATTGAAGTCGAAGGCAAGCAGTTGCCAGTGGGGTTTCAATTGATGGGGGAATGGTTTGATGAAGAAAATTTGCTCAGGGCGGCGGATGCTTATGAAAAAGGTAAAAGTAACGGCTAAAAACTTCAGCCAAGGGCTGATCCGCCTTTGGCGGAAAAAACTAAATTATGGATACTGCAAATAATATTGTCACTGTGCTATGGGCGATTTATGACTCTGCTTTTTTCGCGGTGGTCAAATTTATTTTGGGGATTTATTCAGTGGTTCTTCTGGCTGATGTGATTCTTATGCTCATCCAACGTGGAGTAAGCGGGGACATGCGAGACACAAAACTTGGTATGGATGTTCCGCCGGAGATGATTAATAAAAAATCAAAACTACTCAAAAAATGGGACAAAATTACGACTGGCATTCAGAGTGACAACGAGTCGCGGTGGAAAGTTTCCATTATTGAAGCGGACAACATCATTGATGATTTGATTGCGCGCATGAAATATCCGGGAGAAAATATGAGTGAACGGTTGGATGGGATCAATCCGGGGCAAATCGACAACATCGAAGAATTGCGCACGGCACACGCCCTCCGAAACCGGATTATCCACGAAGAAGATTTCAAGTTGGACAAAAAACAAGCTGAAGAAATTATCGGTTATTATGAAAACTTTTTGCGGTATTTTGAGGTGTTGGAGTAGTGTAGCTAAAAAACAAAAAAAGCCCGGAAAGGCTTTTTATTTTGGACAGGATTTATTTTCTAGTGCGGGGACGGCCGGACTCGAACCGGTGACCTACTGCGTGACAGGCAGTCGCTCTAACCAACTGAGCTACGCCCCCAACTCATCATTCAAAATTATGCCGTACCAGGGGAGAGATTCGAACCCTCGACCTCAGCGTTATGAGTGCTGTGCTCTAACCAACTGAGCTACCCTGGCATTCATTTTGTTGCGGGGGTCGGATTCGAACCGACGACCTGGTGGTTATGAGCCACCCGAGCTACCAGACTGCTCTACCCCGCTATAGTATTGTCGCTTGATAATAAGCAACTGTTCTCTATTCTATGTAAAATATTGCTTATTGTCAAACGACAAGCCTCGGAGTATATTTTTAAAAGGGAGACTATTTCTTTGGCGGTTTTTTATTTAGAGGTTAACATCTCATTAACTCTTGCAAATTTAGGGCGAAAGAGCTATAATTATTCAAGTAGAGCCTCGTTAAACGGGCTATATTTTAAGCCTATTTAAAGTCGAATATGACACTCCGAGCTTATATTTGGGGAATACGCGCCGTCACTTTGCTTTCACTGGTTGCTCTTAGTGCTATTGTCGTTTATATTGATCCCCAAAATTCAGCTTGGGTTGGACTTACTCTTTTCTATTTGGCAACTTTTTTCTCGGCCAGTGGAATGTTTAATTTACTACTCCTGTTTCTGCGCAAGAAACTGCTAGGTGAAGAAGCGGCCGCGGACAGTGTGGGACTGAGTTTTCGACAAGGTGTGTTGCTTTCAGGTATAGTTGTGGGAGTTTTGATTTTACAAAGCTTTCGCGTGTTGGTCTGGTGGGATGCCATGCTGGTGGTAGGGGGAGTGTTTTTGGTTGAGTTATATTTTTTAAGTAGGGAATGATTTTTAAAACATTAAAAAGACTAAAGTCTAATTTATCTTTATGGCTAAAGAAAAAAAAACAATTGAAGATGACAATGAATATGGCGCTAAGTCTATTCAGGTTTTGGAAGGATTGGATCCAGTCAGGAAACGTCCGGGGATGTACATTGGCGGAACTTCCACGGAAGGCTTGCATCATTTGATCTGGGAAGTTGTCAATAATTCAGTGGATGAAGCGATGGCGGGACACTGCAAAAATATAACGGTCAAGCTTTTACCGGATAATATTATTGACATTGAAGATGATGGGCGCGGTATTCCGGTGGAAAAGCATCCACAAACCAAAAAATCTACACTGGAAACAGTCATGACCGTGCTCCATGCTGGAGGAAAATTTGGTGGCAACGGGTATAAAATTTCCGGCGGGCTGCATGGCGTGGGCGTGTCCGTGGTGAATGCTTTGTCGGCTAAAGTCACGGCGGAAGTCAAACGGGATGGAAAAATATATGCCATGGAATTCGAAAGAGGCAAGTCAAAAAGTAAAGATCCAATCGTCATTGGCAAGGCGAAGAACACTGGAACCAGAATAATTTTTCAGGCCGACCCGCAGATTTTTCCGGAGATAGAATACAGTTGGGATAAAATTTTGGCCTATCTTCGCCAGCAATCATATCTGACTAAGGGGCTCTGTGTGAAAATCTATGATAAACGGTCCGCCTCATCGGCGGATCAAAAGGCCTATGGCTTTTTGTTTGACGGGGGAGTTGTTTCTTATGTGAAGTTTTTGAATCGCGGTAAGGAAATCAAGAACGAAATGCCGTTTTATGTCGAAAAAGAAGTGGGAGAGAATTTGGTTGAGGTGGCGGTGCAATATACAGGCGGATACAAAGAACATGTTTTCTCTTTTGCTAATAATATTTTTACGCCGGAAGGCGGAATGCATGAAGCTGGTTTCCGGGCGGCGCTCACGCGAGTTATCAACTCTTACGCTAAGAAGAATAACATATTAAAAGAAAAAGATGGCAGCTTGACGGCTGAAGATTTGCAGGAGGGACTCACGGCCGTTGTGAGTGTGAAATTGCGCAACCCGCAATTCGAAGGACAGACAAAAGCGAAATTGGGCAATGGAGAGATGCGGGGGATTGTTTCGGGTGTGGTTTCAGAAGCGTTGGCGGAATATTTAGAAGCGCATCCTAACAATGCCAAAGCGATCATATCCAAGATTATGCTTACGGCCAAGGCGCGCATTGCGGCGCGGGCGGCCAAGGACGCAGTTATTCGAAAAGGCGCGCTTGAAGGTATGACACTGCCGGGAAAATTGGCGGACTGTTCTTCGCGTGATGCTTCAGTCTCAGAGCTCTATATTGTGGAGGGAGACTCGGCTGGAGGCTCGGCCAAGCAAGGACGCAATCGAAGGTTTCAGGCCATCTTACCATTGCGTGGAAAATTAGTGAATGTGGAAAAAACTACACTTGACAAAGTGGTGAAATCAGATACTTTGAAGCCGATCATCATTGCGCTTGGTGCCGGCATTGGCGACAGTTTCAATGCTGACAAGATCCGTTATCACAAAATAATTATTATGGCGGATGCCGATGTGGATGGTTCGCATATTCGAACATTGCTTCTGACTTTTTTCTATCGTTATTTTGAACCGCTCATCCGAAATGGAAATATCTACATCGCGCAACCGCCACTCTATCGGATTCAGAAAGGCAAGGATGTTAGGTATGTTTTCACGGAAGAGCAAAAGAATCAAGTCGTAGCGGAGATTCAAGAAACGATGGCTAAGAATAAAAATAACAAAAACGATAAAATTCAAAAAGAAGAAAAAGTGATAATGGAAACTGACATAGAAGATGAGGGTAAGTCTGACTCTGCTGAAGAAGCAACAGATGAGGAAAAAATTGCCGGCATCAATCTACAACGCTACAAAGGTTTGGGAGAAATGAACCCGGAACAACTTTGGGAAACGACCATGAATCCGGATACGCGTTTGATGTTGCAAGTTGCCATTGGGGATGCCGAAGCGGCTGATAAGATGTTTGATGTTTTGATGGGTTCGGACGTAGAGCCGCGACGCCACTTCATTCAAGCGCACGCCAAAAGTGTCAAAAACTTGGATGTGTAAAAAATTCGCATTGTTAATGAAAAACTTCGAGAAATTCTCGGAGTTTTTTTTGTGAAGTATCTTTTTGAAAGATACTTCTTATAAGCCCATTCTTCGCGCGAAATTTTATCTAAAAGAAGAAATGTGGTAAAATATGGCTACTTAAGACCTAGGGCTATGAAAAAAACTGTAAAAATGGCCAAGCATTTTTTTAGTCCGCAAAAAGTAGGACGATTTTTTCTATTTAGACGAATAGTGAAATATTTGGGTATTGCAACCGGCGTGTTAGTTGTTTTGTATGTTACAGTCGGAATATCTTTGGGCAATGGATTTTTGAAAAACGATTTGCAAAAAAAATATGGCCGGGTGGCCGGCGCCACCACACTAATTATGCAAATTTTGGGCCCACCTAATAAGCCGATTCTTTCAGTTTTTCCTCTTTGCCAAAACAATTCTCCCTACTTGGCGCTTTCTTGGACCAGTGATGACCAAATGGATTATTTTGACATTGAAAGAGACGGAAGCCCTTTAGTTTCTGGAATAGTGGAAAACATATATCATGACGAAGCGGTTTTGACTTCGGAAACGCATTCATATAAAGTCACCGCCTTCAATTCATTGGGGCAAACCGCTTCCGATGAAGCTAGCGGCACTGTTTTAGGTTGTGAATTGCCACCCAAGCCAATTGATCCAACTTGTGTTATCACTCGATTTCACAAAACAAATTTATTCGATTTTTCCGGAGAACTTAGCACCAAAGAAAGACAGCCGACTTTTTATGGGACGACCAATATGCCGCATGCCAAAATCGAAATTATCGTTTTGGGGAAAACGGATATGATTGTTGAAACGCAGGCTAACGAAAACGGATATTGGGAATGGCGACCAGAAATAAGATTCAACTATGGAGACCACACTTTTTGGGTCACGGCCGTTGATCCAGAGAACGGATTGAGAAACAAAACCGCCAGCTTGAAATTTGGAATAAGCAGGGATGAGGCGGGAGGTGAAAACAAAAAAGAGGAAAAAAAGAAAAAAGAAAATTTGCCTAGTGGCGCAACTGTACCAGGGGCTTCTTTGCCGGTGCCGGGGATATCCTGGCCCAATCTTTCGGTTGAAGTGAAAAATTGGGGCAATATCGCCTATACTGGGAAAACACTGTCCTTGGAAACTAAGATGAAAAATTTTGATGAAAAATTTATTAAAGCGAAATTAACCTATCTTCTCATTGATGAAGACGGGAAGATAGCTCTTGAAACTTATGATGACGTTAGTTTTTTTGAAGGAATTCCGATTAAAAAAACTCTCTCGATCCCTAGTGCTTTCAAAGCCGGAAAATATAAAATATTGGTGGAAACTACCTATAAGGGGGCGTTTTTGTCCGCTGATAACAGCTTTCTTTTGGAAGAAATTCCTCTGTTCAATTTGGGCGGAGGCGTTGTCATCACTGTCGGACAAGTTATGGATAATTTACTTTGGGTGATTCTTTGGCTCTTGCTTTTACTTATTATTTTTCTCATTCTTTTGGGGAATGAATACCGAACTAGCCGTTATGCTATAATTCAAGTAACAGAAGAAATGTTCCGGGATAAAAAATTTATCAGTTAAAATTTAAAACTATGATGATTTTTGAAACAATTAATTTTAGTTTAATTATAAACAGCTTAGTTATTGCGGTGTCCATCTTGTCGATAGTATTCTCTTTTGGTGTGGTGTGGCGCACAGAGAAAGAATTGGATATTTCTTATAAATTTTTCTTGGGTGCGATTATTGTTTTTACCCTTGAGGAATTTTTAAATTTTTTCAGTCTGGCAGAGAAACCCGTTTTTGTGATAGTCGGTTTATTTTTAAAGCTGTTTTTCTCTGTTTTATTTTTAGCCGGAATTTTTACCGCTAGGGACTTAATTCGAAAAATGGATGGAGAAAAGCAATCTTTCGAGAATCAAGGGGATGTTTAATTTTTGCAATTTTATGAAGAAATTTTTTGGAAAAATAAAAGTGCTGATTTTTCTGTTTCTGTTTTTGCCGGCCTGTTCTTGGGCGATGAGTAGCGAGACATATAAAATCAATGCCGACACGATTAACTCGGGCGGAAATTTGAGCGGTTCGAGTAGCTATAATTTGGGAGATTCATTGGGAGAGTCGGCTGTGGGCGTTGAAACAAGTGCGAACTATAAAAGCAACACCGCCTTTTGGCATATGGTTTCCGGCGGAGCGCAACTGGGCTTGAATTGCGAAGCGGCAAATGTGTATATGGTAGATTATACTTTGGGGAATGCTAATAATTATAGTAAATATATTTTTTCCACTTCTCAGGAATGCGTGGTCGTCGACAACTCTAGTGTTCCCTGGACTCTTACAATGCAATCAACCGATATGACCAGTACTAAAAACAATCTGGCTAACAATAATGTATTCTTAGTAACTGATGGCGCGGTTGCTAGCGGAGATACCATAACTTCTCCCACTACTGGGATTTCTGAATCAGCTTCTTCGGATTATTCATTGAATACGCCAAGAAGTATTATCAGTGGTGACGTTACAGCTGCGGGAATATACAATAACCGCCCCACAGTCAAGCTTACCAATCTCAATTCTCTTTTTAATGAGAATATTACCGGAACAGTAACAATCACTATTCAATAAAAGGGCTGTGGATAACTTTGGCTATTGTGTGAATGTGAATTTGGCTTATAATAGTATTAACGGGCGCGGGATTTTTTTAGAGGGCGTAAATAGTAAAATATTCCTTAAAAGAGGAATGTGATTTCGATTAAATATGCAAATACAAAAACAAAAAATAAAGCAAAAAATAGTGGCGACACTTGTGGTTTTGTTTATGTTCGTTATGGTGTTCGGTTCAGTCAGTGTCGATTTCACGAGTGCGATTGGAACTAACACCACTTTGATTCAGAATCTGATTGCCGGCGCGCTGTCAATGGAAGCTCCAGCTACGTTGGCTTTCAATAACCAAACTTTGGGTGTAGCGGCGAACTCTTTGGCGAACATGGATGTGGTCAATGCCCGAGACTTTCGTGGAACCGGAGTGGCTTGGACGGTAACCGCCTCAATGAATAACTTGACTACTGGCGGAGCGGGCGTGAACAATATCAGTAACGCCGCCATCGCTTGGGCGCCGGGAGCAGCTTTCGCGGATAATGGATCTAACACTGGGACAGCAGTTGGAACGGCTGGATATTTTAGCACCTTGAGAACTCTCTTCAATACCTCAACGAATAATGGTATGGGCAATTACAAAATAACCAATACTACTGTAAATGTCGTGTTTAATGGAAATCCGAACTTTGTGGCCGGGACTTATCAAAATACAATGACGATGACGATACAGTAGTGATTTTTCTAAAAGACTTTTTTTTGAAGCGCTTTCAGGCGCTTCATTTGTTTTTTATCGGTATAATGAGGTATAATGAGGTATAATGATTAGGGGTAGTATTTTTTATTTGTGAAAACAGCCGTAATTTTGCCAACGTATAATGAAAAGGAAAATGTTGAAAAAATAATTCAGCATATTTTTGATTTGAAAATAATTGATTTGGAGATTGTGGTGGTGGATGATAATTCGCCCGATGGAACTGCGGATATTGTTGAAAAATGCCAAACGGTCAATTCCAGTCTCCATCTTATTCGCCGGAAAGGAAAGTTGGGATTGGGGACAGCCTATCTGGAAGGATTTCGCTACGCACTGGAAAAGGGCGCGGATTATTTTTTCGAAATAGACGCGGATTTCTCCCATGACCCGAAAGATATCAGTCTTTTCCTTTCACGTGTCAATCAGTGCGATCTAGTGATTGGGTCGCGTTATATAGCGAATGGAAAAATTAGCAATTGGAATGCCAGCCGTCGCTTTGTTAGTAGTTTCGGAAATCTATACGCACGATTTATTCTGAAAATGGCTATTAATGATTTGACAACCGGATATAAATGCTATCGGCGCGAAGTGGTAGAATATTTATTAGGAAAGGAAATTGATGCCGTTGGTTATGTTTTTCAGATAGAAACGACTTATCACGCGGTAAAGCGCGGGTTTAGAGTCGAGGAGATTCCTATCGTGTTCACCGAACGAACCTTGGGGAAATCCAAATTCAGTTTGGCGATAGTGGGGGAAAGTTTTTGGAAGGTTTTGAAGCTGCGGTTTGCGGATAAAAAGAGCAGAAAAAAATAATTTATGTTGAAAATAATCAAAAAAATTAATCTTGATTTTTGCGCTGTCGCGCTGGTGGTTTTTTTTGTAATTATTTTTTCCGGGCTTTCTTTCGGGCGCCACGACGCGTTGAAATCATATTTGAATGATTTGGGGACATATGATCAAGTAATTTGGAACACGGTTCACGGAAATTTTTTTGACAATTCCTCCAATATGCTTGATCAAAGAAACTATTTAGGGGCTCATTTTAGCCCTATCTTGCTTTTTTTCGTTCCTTTTTATGCTGTTTTTGCTACGCCGAAATGGTTGCTTTTTTTCCAAGCGGCGGCGGCGGGAGCAAGTGGACTTTTCATTTATTTTTTTGCCAAAGAAAAACTTAAGAAAAATTTCTTAGCAATAATTTTTTTACTGGCGTTTTTGCTTAATCCATTTTTGCAAAACGGAATCCTATATGATTTTCACGAGGTGGTGTTGGCGGTCTTTTTTGCCTCCGGTGCTTTCTATTTTTTAGAAAAAGAAAAATGGAAAACTTTTCTTTCCTTTTCTTTCCTTTTGGTAATTTCTCAAGAGCATTTGGCACTTTTGGTTTTTATGCTGGGAATATATTTAATGTTTATTAAAAAGAAGCGCTGGTTGGGTTTTTGGGTTAGCGCATGTTCCGGCGCTTATTTTGTGGGCGTAATTCTGATTGCTATGCCATTTTTTTCTTCAACCGGAGTGGCAGCACTTGTGAGTGGAAGCATGCTGTACCCGTCGCGTTACAGTTGGCTGGGTGGAAATTTTTTTGAGATAGCTAAAAATATTTTCATCTATCCGGATAAAATCGCAGGAGTTCTTTTTGTTGGTGATCGTGTGCGGTATATGGTCTTTCTAATCACTCCGGTTCTTTCTTTGGCGATTTATTCTTGGCCCATTGTTCTTATCTTGCCACTCTTGCTTATCAATCTTTTAAGTAGTTATTCAATGACTTATAGTGTTTATTTTTATTACAGCGCTATTTTTATTCCGTTCGTTTTTTTCTCCGCTATCATCACTTTTAAAAGATTTTTTTCCGGTGATGTTTTTTTGGAAAGAATGTTCGCTATATTTATTTTGATTTTTTCTTTCGGCGTTTTCTATTTGAGTAGTGTTTCCCCATTAGGGAGAAATTCTTACTGGGAAGATTTTGTTCCTAGTGGACATGCCGAAAAAATCGTGGAAATTGAGAAAATCGTTCCCGCGGATGCCTCTATTTCGGTGCAACATAATTTGGGTCCGCATTTTTCCGAGCGGCGGGAAATTTATCGTTTTCCCTTGAAAAAAGATACAGCCGACTGGATTATTTTGGATCGCTTTGATCCATATACCGGGTCTAGTAGCAGGATTTTCGATTTTGACTACGCTTTACAGATGGATTTTGGAACATGGAAGAATGATATAGAGACATTGGAAAATGATCCGGCCTTCAAAAAAATTTTTGATGATGGAGAATACTTGGTTTTTAAACGCATAAAAAAAATATGAAATGTCCAATTTGCGATTCTAACGAACTTAGGCAATTTGATATAACTACGCGTGAAGAGAAGGAGAGTCGAAAGATGAAATTGGAAAAGTGTTTCGCTTGTGGGGTTATTTTTTCCGAAGATTTTGAAACTGATCGGACGTTTATTTATGGTAACGATTATGCGGCCTGGAACACGGCAAAAAAGAAGATAAATCTCGAATATATTTCCGAAGCTAAAAAGAAAGCTTTTTTGGCTCAATTGGGGAATATTTTTCCCAAGATATGCCAACCGAAAGGAAGTCTCGTTTTGGATATCGGCGCCGGGGGCGGTTATCTTTTGGAATGTCTTAATGAAAAAGGATGCGAATGCTATGGAACGGAAATTTCTAATTTTTCCGCCGAGATTCTAGAACAAAAATTTCCCAGTCGAATTAGGACTGGGGGGATTTGCGAGGCAACTTTTTCTGATGATTTTTTTGATATTATTTTCTTAACGGATGTGCTGGAACATCTGCCTTATCCGAAAAAAGAGTTGAAGGAAGTTGCCCGCATTCTGAAGCCGGGTGGGCACCTTTTCATCATTTCTCCCAATAGTGATTCTTGGACACGCAAGATTTTGGGGAAAAACTGGTTTCAATACAAATATGAACACATTTTTTATTATAATCGAAAATCACTTGGTCGGCTGTTGCGACCATTGAATTTCAGTGAAACAGTGTTTAAAAATAATAGCAAAAAGTTTTCCCTGAATTATTACGCGGCTTATTTTCAAAAGTATTCGTTTTTTGGGATTGGCACTGTTTTGAAATTTATTTTTCCTTATCTTTCCGCAAGTATAAAAAACGTTTGCTTTAACAACCCTTTGACGGGAGAATTTCTGGCTATCTATCAAAAGAAAAAGTAGGACTTATTTATGAAAAATTTTTTAAAAAAACTTACAAATGCGCGAACAATCTTTATTTTTTTGGGAGTGTTATTGATTTTCTTTATCGCGCTTCGTCCCCCGACTGATCCGGATATGGGTTGGCATATTCGCGACGGGCAATATCTTTTGGAGAATGATTTGCATGTTGCCAAAAAAGATATGTTTTCTTATACGATGCCGAATTTTCCGCTCATTATGCATGAGTGGGTAACGGACGTGCTAATGGCGGAGATATATCAAAAAACCAATCTATTTATGCTTTCGGTCATTTTCGCACTGATAGTCACCGGTGCTTTTCTTTTGGTTTCTTGGGGAGTGGAAGCAAAAATTGAGTATAAAATAATCTCCTCTATTTTGGGAGTCATTGCCAGTATTCCTGTTTTGGGAGTGCGGCCCCAAATGCTCAATCTTTTAGGTCTCGCCTTGGTTGTTTTTATCATTCTCAAATTTCGAAAAAATAATCAATCAAAAATAATTTATGTCCTGCCTTTAATTTTTCTTGTTTGGGTTAATATGCATGGAGGTTTTGCAGTCGGGCTTTTCCTTTTGGGAGTTTTTATCGGATTGGAAATTTTCAAATTGACACTGGCTATCATTTTGAAGAAGTTTTTTAAGAATGGCCGGGTTTTAAAAGCAGAAAAATGGTTAAGGGAAAATTCCATTTCTGGAAATAAAATCATTCCATTGATTTCTGTTTTTTTAATTTCCTCGCTGGCAACACTTTTCAACCCTTACGGCTGGAGGACATATATCGAAATTTTTAATACCATTTTTGATAGTTATGCCAAAACGAACATTAATGAATGGATGCCAGTGGTGATGACTAATCCCATGAGTTATCAATTCATAATTTATCTTTTGCTTTTGTCGATACTTTTGATTTTCAGTTTTCGGCGCGTTGATTATACTTATTTGTTAATCTGCGTAGTTTTTTTGTATCTGGGTTTCAGTAGTTGGCGGCATATGCCTCTATTTTTGGTTATTAGCACTCCGCTTTGGATTTCCATCGTAGAATCTTTGGTTGGCAGGGAATTGAGCGTAATCGTGCAAAAGAAGACATTTTTA
Source organism: Candidatus Moraniibacteriota bacterium (assembly GCA_023261605.1). Lineage (GTDB taxonomy): Bacteria > Patescibacteriota > Minisyncoccia > Moranbacterales > UBA2206 > CAIKZD01. The sequence continues at coordinate 19,674 of JAHFOP010000003.1, read as the reverse complement.
ATTTTTCTAATACTAGCTATATTTTTTGTTGGGAAGCAAAGATTGGGACGCGAAATCCCTCTTTCTTTTTCGTTGGAAAAATTGGCCGTGGACGGACAGTATCCTCTCGCGGCTACCCGCTATCTGAAAGGTAACCCGATTGATGGTCGGATGTTCAATGAATATAATTGGGGAGGTTTTCTGATTTGGCAATATCCGGAGAAAAAAGTTTTTATCGATGGTAGAATGCCCAGTTGGAAAATGGGGGATCAAAAAATATTTGAAGATTTCAATAAGGTTTTAATGTTTAACGATGGTTGGCAAGATATTCTAAAAAAATATGACATAGGGTTTGCTTTGGTCTACAACAATCCTCCTAATAAATATGTATTTTTAAATCTAGGTTGGAGAGAGGTTTATAGCGATGAATTGGCTTGTATTTTTGTTCGTCCGGATAACCAATAGGCCAAGGGGATTTTTAAATTGGACAGACGAAAAAAGCCGATGTATAATTGAATTAGCGAAAAGAAGTTCGCATGTTTTGTTTTTTCTTTAATTATTTATTTAAAAAAATGGTTAGATTGAAAAATTCCCAAGTGGGCCTGTTGATTTTTTTGGCCTGTTTATTCTTTCCTTATTCTGCTGGAGCGGTTAATACAGAATCGGTGGGGCTTTTGCCGGGGAATGCCGATGCCAATGTCGAATTTTCCGACTCTTGGTTTATGTATAAATTGGATTTAGGTCGTGATAAGATTGATGCCGTTAGAGTGTTGAACAATAAGGATGAAACCGTGATAGTCAAGCTGTACGCAGTTGATGCAACGACGACAGCGGATGGAAGCTTTGCTCTTTTGAGCGAAGATGATAAGAAGGGAGATGTGGGGAGCTGGGTTGAGTTGTCGGCCAATGAATTGGAAATTCCACCCAAATCAGAAAAGAGAGTGCCTTTTATCATAAAAATTCCGGATAATGCCGATGTGGGGGATCACATGGGTGGAATCGTAGTGCAAGAAATGGACAATGCCGCGGGCGCATCGACCGGAATGGGTGTTAAAATTATCACAAGAGTGGGCGTGAGAATCTATGAAACGGTTCCCGGCGAAGTGAAAAAAGATTTTGAGGTCACTCGTTTCGATTGGCGATTAGAACCATCTGGAAATAAGAGTTTCATTAAAGATCTTTTGGATATAAACAAGCGAACAGTTTTTTTTACCGGAATAAAAAACAAGGGGAATGTTAGAATTTCCCCCAATGTCACGTTGGATATAAAAAATATTTTCGGTATGACAGTGGCGCATCTGCCTAATCGGCAAATGGGAAACATTTTTCCTCGCGAAGAGATAAACGAAGGGACGATTATTTGGGAAAAAATGCCTTTTTTTGGAAGGTATACGGTACATGCTAATGTTGATTTTTTTGAGGAGGGAGTGGGGCATGCCCAAAGAGATTTAGTCATTTGGGTGGTGCCTTATCGAGTTATATTTTTGCTGATTATTTTAGCGGTTCTGTTTATTTTAGCGAGATTAATTGCTTTATATTTCAGGGAATCGGCTAAAGAGAAAATGCCAATTTATAAGGTGAAACTAGGCGATAACCTGGCTGATTTGGGCCAGAGATTTTTTGTTCCTTGGAGAAAAATAGCCAAATTGAATTATATTGGAGAGCCCTTCGAAATAAAAGAGGGAGAAAAATTATTCATTCCAATCAATAAGAAAAACATTGAAATTATAAGACAGGCGAGAGAAGTGGACGAATTGATCCCTTCGATTATGGAGCGCTCAAAAAAATCAGGACTGAAAAAAATGAGAGTTTTCCTGATTGTTCTCATTTTCATTTTGGTGGGCGCTGGGGCGGCTTGGGGAATAAGATTCAGGCGAGGTAGTGTCATTCACCAAGAGATAGCCGTGCCTAAGAATGAAGAAACGCCACCTAAGGAAACAGCGGAGAAAACTAAATCGGGAGTATTTAAAAAATCGAGCGTGCATGTGTCTATTGTTACCCCTGAAGGAGCAGATCAAAAATCAAGTGAGCAGTTGAAAAAGAAGTTAGAGCTCATCGGTTATCCAGTTGAATTTTCTGATAAGATTTTCAATCAAGAACACGCCGCGACAACAATAGAATACAAGACTGGAAAAAAAGAAGAGGCGGAAATGCTCAAAAATGACTTGGGCGCTAAGGAAGATATCGCAATGCAAGAAAAAAGTGATTTGGGAGATGATATTGTCATCTATAATCTTTCCCCAATAGGCACCTACTTTTTTGTGGAAGAGCCAAAAAAATAAGACGAAAAAATAGAATTAAAAGCGGCTTTTTCGAAAGGAAAGCCGCTTTTTATTCGGGAGTTCTTCGCCTTTTTTTTGCGGTCGATTTGTGGTAAAATATAGGTGAGGAAAAAATTAATATTGAGCTTTAAATAAACGGCTGATTGAGAAGGTCTTTTTTGGCCATATTTAACAAAAATAAAAGAAAAAATCTTGCTTATGAATTCGCCTTTTCTCACAACAATTGATTTGAAAAATACAGGAACTCCTCCTGTCGATCTTCCTGATGACCAAAATGAAATTGAAGAAAAACCGATCATCAGAATAAAAGATTTGAGTGTCATCTATTTTGCCGGAAAAAACAATGAGTCCCGTGCGTTGGATGGAATCAATCTCGAGATATATTCCGGAGAATATATTATTTTTTTTGGGCCATCCGGGTCGGGGAAGTCAACGCTTCTGAACATTATCGCGGGGCTCGAAATTCCAACCGTGGGAAAAATTTTTGTTGACGGACAAAATTTGGCGCATCTTTCTTCGAACGATCTGAATAACTTTCATCGTAAAAAAACCGGGATGGTTTTTCAGACGTATAATCTTATTCCGTCTCTAAGTGTATTGGATAATGTTATCTTGCCACAAATTTTCAAAAGGGTTCGGTCGCAGGAAAGAAAAAAAAATGGTCGGATTCTTTTGAAAAAATTTAATGTGGATTCTTTTGAAAATAGATTGCCGCAAGATCTTTCCGGCGGACAACAGCAAAGGGTGGGAATTGCTAGAGCGCTTATAAATGATCCGCCAATTTTGCTTTCTGATGAAGCGACGGGTAATTTGGACAGCGAGGCGGCGCAAAATGTTTTGGAAATTTTCAATTCGCTTAATCTGCATGAGAAAAAAACTGTGGTAGCGGTAACTCATAATCCCGAGCAGTTGTTTTATGCCGATCGCATAGTTTATATGAAAGACGGAAAAATAATAAAAATAGAAATTAATGAACAGAGAAAGATAATCCGCGGAGAAAATGAGTATGGCGGGATAAAAAAGGAGAGAACCGAGCTGGATCTTTTGTTGCAAGCCTATCCGGATTTGTCTTCTATGCAACTGCAAGTGATGATGGCTCCTTTTAAGGCTAAGATGTTGGTGGCTTATCTTCTAAGTAACTTTGATTACAGGGAGATTGAAATAATGGAGGCGGCGGTTACTAGGCGCTTGTTGAAAACGATCAGCCAAGAAGAGCTTTTTGAAATATTTGATTCTTCAATTGAAAGTGGCGGAGTGGGATTGAATAAAAACACGGCGCTTAAATTTTCCGCGCTTGTTGAGGAGGTGGCTGTTAAGGCTGATTTTATTCAGGAAGAAGCGTATGGTGTTAGAGAAAATAAAAAGAGCTCATTTGAAAGAACAATCGATGAAGTGAGAAAATCTCTCTTGGAAGAATATAATGGAGAATTATCCTTGAGTCAGGTAGCGGCTTTGAATAAGGGAATTGAATATCGGTTACTTTCAAAAATAGGCAAGAACGAATTTCAAGAATATCTGGATCGTCCTTTTGAAAACGGAGGAGTGGGAATGAACAAAAGAAGCGCGAGAAACATTTCCCGAAAGTTTGAAGTGATGATGCTTCTTAAATTTGGCAGGTAACTTTTTCAAAAAAAAGAAAAATATGTTTGCAACGGACAATGTGAAACTGGCAGTTAGAAATTTTAAGACAAGAAAACTTCGAACATTTTTAACCGTACTTGGAATAAGCGTGGGAATCGGCACGACCTTGTTCCTGGTTTCTTTGGGTTATGGTTTACAAAAAATACTTTTAGATAAAATTGCGAAATCAGACGCTCTTTTGACAATTGACGTGACTTCATCTAACCCTCAAATAATTAAGATAGACAAACAAATGGTGGAAAAATTTTCTCAAATGAAAAATGTTTTAGAGGTGAGTCCGCAACAAATTGTTTCCGCTCAATTAAAATTTGAAAGCGTTACCAGTAGTGCCAAACTTTCTTCGGTGGATGGGAATTTTCTTCGTCTTGGTGGAATTGAACTTTCTGGCGGCGAAAGGTATGTGGGGGATAAGGAAGCAAAAATCATTTTATCTACCGGTACTTTAACTTCTTTGGGATTCGAAGATTTTAATAGTGCCCTTGGCAAAGAAGTGGAAATTACACTCGTTATTCCCAAAGAAAGTCCGGGGAAAAAAGAAAAGCAAGATCTTCTATTCGAAAATGAAATGGTCAATTTGGATATGAAATTTGTGATTTGTGGAATCCTGGATGATCCCTCGGAAAGCTCCGGATTCATTCCAAGTGGATGGACGCGGGAAATTGCTCCGGACTATTTTGATGAAGTAAAAATAAAGATAGAAAGCCAATCGAATTTGGAAGCGATTAGGAACGAAGTTACGAGTCAAGGTTTTTCCGTTATGGCGCTGACTGATACAGTGGATGAAACTAATAAGATTTTTTCCATCATCCAGATAGTTCTGGCGCTATTTGGCATTATATCTCTGACCGTTTCTGCCATTGGGATGTTCAACACAATGACTATTTCTTTGCTCGAAAGAACCAATGAAATCGGAATAATGCGATCGATTGGTGCCTCTAGAAGAGAAATTTTATTTTTATTTCTGACCGAGTCGGTTCTTATCGGGTTCTTAGGTGGAGTGGGTGGAATTGTACTGGGTTTTTTGGGAACGAATTTAGCTAATTATGGATTTAATTTTTTAGCCAAAGCGTTAGGTGGTCAGTCAGTGCAAATGTTTTTCACGCCAGTTTGGTTTATTGTTTTTATCATGATTTTTTCCACGTTCATTGGGCTTATTACCGGAATTTATCCTTCACTGCGTGCCTCAAAACTGAATCCGTTAGTGGCGCTAAAGCAAAAATAAAAGAAATTTTTTCATAATGAAAAATAAAATAATTCAATTTAAAATTAAAGAAAATAAGCTTGCGTGGATTGCGACGGGGCTTATGTTTTTAGTTGTTTTTGTTTTTCCGCAAAAAGCGCAAGCGGCTTTTCCGGTTATTTCTGCTACGGGGAGTTCCGCTATCACAACCATCAGTGCGACTATTACTTGGACAACGGATATTGACGCCAATTCCTTTGTTGATTATGGACTTACGACTAATTATGACAATACGCGTGGCAACGCCAGTTCATATGTCAAAGGACACAGTATTACAATTAACAACCTGGACCCCAATATTTCTTACAAATTTAGAGTAAGATCGACTGATTCCAATGGCGATCAAACAATTGATGATAATGGAGGGATAGGTTTTTCCTTCACAACAGCGGCTGCGCCGGTCATTAGCAATGTTAGACTGGCGGAAGTTACAAATACTTACGCGACAATTACTTGGGAAACAGATATTGCGTCCTACTCTTATGTGGCCTATGGATCAACCAGCGATTATGGACAATTAATTGGAGATGAGGAGACTCCAACCACCAGTCATAGCATGACCATCGCCGGTCTTTCCGCTGGAACAGTTAAACATTATATGCCAAGGGTGAAAGATATTTACGGCAATTTTACATTTTATGGAATCGACTCGACTTTCACTACTGGCGCGCCCTATTTGGTTTCTTTTTCTTCATCTAGTCCCAGTGGCTCGTATGGTCCGGGGGATGAAATAAACATTACAGCCAACTACGTTGACAGCGCCTCTAATAATCTAGGCGCCTCCTCAACAGCGACAGTACTTTTGGATACAGGCGTGGAAGTTGTTTTGAACACGGTCGGCACAAATACTTTATCCGGAACATACACAGTTGGCGCAACCGGTTCCGGAGAAAATTCCGTTGACTTGAGAGTTTCTTCGTTGATTTCACAAAACGTTTGTGACTCCAATAATTATTGTCATACGGGAATTACTATGCCAAGCGGTAACATCCATCTGGTTTCTGATATTTTAGTGGACACAGTGGCACCGATTTTTTCTGGTGTTTCGCCGGGAGTATCATCATTCATGAACAGTCTTTCTGCAAACTCAGATATTTCCTATACGCTTTCTGAAACGTTGAATAGCGCCTCGATTGTTATAACTAGGACTGGCGGCGCTGCTGATCCGACTCCTTCTCATACCTGCGTATTGATTGGAACAGCTCTGAATAGTGGAGCGCATAATAATTTCGATACCACTAATTGTCAAGGCGGAGAAGTTTCCTTGGTTGACGGGACGGTCTATACGTTTAGTTTCAGTGGGGCGGATATTTCAGGTAACACTGCTAATCAGATAGATAGAACGGGTGTTACTTTTGATACTTCTGCTCCACAATTAGTTTCTTTCACCTCCACTTCGCCGGACAATATTTATGGGCCAGGAAGCGCGATAAACATTACTGCGACTTATGGCGCCAGTGAAGATTTAGCTGATGGATCAAACATTACAGTAACGCTTGATTCGGGAAAAGAAATGACTCTTTCTGCCATTGTTTCCGGCAATAAACTTAGCGGCAGCTATGTCGTGGGCGCGACAGGTTCCGGAGAAAACAGTTCTGATTTGAGAGTGGCGACAATTGGAAATCAAAGCGCGATTGATATGGCGGGAAATGAACAGTTGGGGACATCTCTGCCGGTCACCAACATTTCCGATGGTTCTGCGATTATAATTGACACTATTGCTCCGGATCAGCCTAGTGTGGTGCAATTTATGACTGATCCAATAAATAATGCGAATAAAAACAATGTTACACTTCGTGTTAGTGGAGAGGTGGGGGCGACCATTCATTATTCTATCGATGATGTAGGAAATACTTTTACCAATCCGGTTGCGGGAAATTCAGATATCATAGAGCCGGATGGCTCAACTGACATTACGGGGATAAGTGTCGCAGGATTGGATGATGGAACACTGACGGCCACAGTAACACTGGTGGATATAGCGCAGAATGTGAGTGTTAGCGGAAATGATACCGTCAGTAAAGATACGACCGGCCCGACTTTTTCCGTTCAATATTATTCCGATTTTGATTTATTGAATTCACTGGGCGATAATCCGGAACTTAAAGCCGGAACTTACTATTTAAAAATCAGCGCCAACGAAGCATTGAATGGTGCTCCAACAATCAGCATTGATGCGGAAGGAACTGGTAATGATGTAGTATCATTACCAACTACTCTGATTAGTAATAACGATTATAGATATTCGAGAGATATCATTTATGATGCCAGTGCCTCGGGGACTTCGCTGGAAAACATTAAACTTACCGGAACGGATGTTCTTAGTAACACTTCGACTGACGTCAATCCAACTGATGAAGCGTCCAGGGCGGCCTACACCGATACAATTAAGCCAGTGATAATCAGTGGGCTAGTAAGTCCGGATAATGCTAAGGCGGGAGTAGTCAATGTTTCTCTAACTTTTGATAATCCAATGGATCAGTCCGTTTCTTTAACGGCGACTATTGAAAAAAATGACACGAACAATCTCCCCGTAACAGGGGGTTATACTGATTCAACGCATTGGTCAGGAACAATCAATGTTGTGTCTGGGGATGCCAATGGAACGGCAACTCTCAAAATAAGCGGAGCAAAAGATTTAGCCGGAAACACAATGGATGATAATAATAACGTAGACACTTTCATTATTGACACGGTCATCCCGACCTTTGTCATAAATGATGGGGTGTCTGGATCGTCTGCTAAAACAGACACGATAAACTTGACCGTGAGTGACGTTGGAGGAACAGGAGTGGCTTCGCAATTTTACGGTTTTAGTTTGAATAATATTTGTGATGAAAACGATACGATAAATAATTCTTTTTCCAGCGGCATCAATTTCAATATTACCGGTGACCACTCGGATTATCTTTGCGTTGCGGCGACTGACAATGCGAACAATGTTGCTTATGTAAATGTTGGGCAACTTAACGTGGATAATGCCACGCCAACCGTTTCCAATATTTCTTCCAACCACGCCGACGGAAGTTTCAAAGCCGGAGAAACCATTGACATCGATGTGACTTTTTCCGAAAACGTCACTTCCACCGGAGATGTTACGGTTACTTTGGAAACCGGAACAACCGATCAATCATGCTCATTCCCGGTGAATAATTCTAATTTTGGAACTTGCGACTATGTCGTGCAAGCCGGAGACACATCCTCAGATCTTAATGTGCAAGCGATTACCGGGACAATCAATGATCAAGCGCTGAATCCGATGACAAATTTTGTTCCCGCGACTAACTTAAACCAAAATAAAAATATCGTAATTGACACGACGGCGCCGACGGTTAATATCACTTATCCGACTGCGGGGGTGAGAGCGGGTGATGGCGCTAAAATTACATTTTCAGATGACGAGATAGTTAATCCGGAATGTTCTATTGATAATTTAAATTGGGTAAGCTGCTCCAGCGGAAGTACCGCGCTTAGTTCTTTAACGGGATGGGATGCGCTGGGTGATGGAGCTTTCAATCTTTATCTTAGAGATATTGACCCGGCTTTAAATGCTGGGACAAATAGCCAGACAGGTGTTATTAAGGATAATAGCAGTCCAACCGTTTCCAATATTTCTTCCAACCACGCCGACGGAAGTTTCAAAGCCGGAGAAACCATTGACATCGATGTGACTTTTTCCGAAAACGTCACTTCCACCGGAGATGTTACGGTTACTTTGGAAACCGGAACAACCGATCAATCATGCTCATTCCCGGTGAATAATTCTAATTTTGGAACTTGCGACTATGTCGTGCAAGCCGGAGACACATCCTCAGATCTTAATGTGCAAGCGATTACCGGGACAATCAATGATCAAGCGCTGAATCCGATGACAAATTTTGTTCCCGCGACCAATCTGGCGGCGAACAAAGCTATTGTGATTGATACGACGGCGCCAGTGATCAATGGTGTCAGCTCCAATCATGCTGATGGAACATTTTCTGATCCGGAATTGATCGACATTGATGTGACTTTTTCTGAGCCGGTCACTTCGAATCTCGTAACGGTGACGCTTGACAGTGGAGGAAGCTGCACATTTCCTATCAGCAATTCCAATTTCGGCACCTGCGATTATATCGTGCAAAGCGGAGAAAACAGCATTGATCTCGACGCCTTCAGTATTTCCGGAACAATCAAAGACCAAGCCCAAAACACTCTGACCAATTTCACTCCCGCTACCAATCTGGCGGCGAACAAAGCCATTGTGATCGACACGACTCCCACCGGCAAGCCTACTATCGCCAACGTCACTTCGAGCCACCCCAATGGAAGCTTTAAGGCGGGAGAATCAATCAATGTTGATTTCACTTTTTCCGAGCCGGTCAATACCACAGGATATGCGGCTGTGACTTTTAACAGCGGCGGAAGCTGCGCTTTCACTGTTTCTAGTTCTGACAGAACCAGCTGCAGCTACTTGGTCCAAGCCGGAGAAAACAGTACTGATCTCAACGTTTCTAATGTCTCCGGAATAATCAAGGATCTGGCTCAAAACCAAATGACCAATTTCACGCTGTCCAGCAATCTTGCAGAGAGCAGCGATATCGTGATCGACACAACGGCACCTCTCGCTCCGAGTATTACACTTCTTGATCCAATCACAGACTCCAATAAAAGCCAAGTGACAATCACCGGGACGGGGGAGGCCAACGCCAGCGTCAGCTATTCCATAGACGATATCAATTCCGCAACAAGCACAGTCACTGGGACAGGAAGCGTTGGCTCAAACGGTGCCATCATCGTCAATGGAATAAACCTCGGTTCGCTGGATGGGGGGACAATCACGGCCAGTATGACATTGACTGATCTCGCCGGGAATGAAAGCGCGACAGGAGAAGACATGGCCACCAGTCAAATCGTGAAGCCGACAATCACCAATGTCACTTCAGATCATGCAGATGGCACATTTCATGCTAGGGAAGTGATAAATGTCGAATTGACCTTTTCAGAGCTCGTTACTTCAACGGGAGATGTGTCCGTTACTTTTGATAGCGGCGGAAGCTGTACCTTTTCTGTGACCGATTCCGACACTGCCAGCTGCGAATATACCGTTCAAACGGGAGAGAATAGTTTCGATCTCAACGTTTCAAACATCTCCGGAACGATCAGAGACCAAGCGGGAAACGCCATGATTAATTTTGTTCCTACGCTGAATCTTGCAAACAACAAGGATATTGTGGTCGACACGACGGCTGTTATTTTGAATAGCTTCACTTCAACCACGAGCGACAATATTTATGGCCCGGGATCCAAGATAAACATCACAGCCAATTATAGTGAAAATGTGGTCAATGGAAGCATCACGATCATTTTGAATACCGGAACAGAAATCACTCTGGATACAATAACTGGAGGCAAAACAATCACCGGAACATATACGGTTGGAGCTACCGGGTCAAATGAAAATACGAGTGATCTGGCTATATCCTCCATATCTTCCCAAACTGTCTGCGACATCAATACTAAATGTGTGACCGACACACTGCTTCCCAACACGAACATCTCTAGTACTTCTGATATTGTCGTCGATACTGTCGCGCCTGATTTTTTTGATATTTTGCCGGCTAATTCATCAAACATTCAGAGTGTCACAACGAATTCAAATATTTCCTTTTCTCTTTCCGAAAATATATCCAGCGGTTCAATCACAATCACCAGAACCGCTTGGTTGGCTGACCCTGGTTCTCCGCATGTTTGTATCTTACAAGGTGCGGCGCTTTTGCAAGGGGAGCACATTGTTTTTGATACGGCCGATTGCCAAGGGGGCGCAATTGATTTGGTTCCCGGAGCGGTTTATAAATTTTTATTTCAAGGAGAAGATTTATACGGAAATGCTTCAAAGGAAGATGAAATAACTGGTGTATCTTTCGGAATTGACAATAGTGCGCCGGTTATCAGTGGCGTTGCGACATCCAACAGCACTTCTTCGTCGATCGTGATAACTTGGACGACCTCGGAGTTATCTAATTCTCTGGTGGACTTCGGAACAGACACAACTTATGGAAAAACGCTGGGCAATTCCAATGAGAGCAAAATGGAGCATAGTGTGACTATTGATAACTTGGAACCGGGCACGGAATATAAATTCAGAGTGCGTTCGGCGGATTCCGAAAATAACAGTTCTATTGATGACAATGGCGGCGCGGGCTATGATTTTGTAACCCCATTTCTAGCGACAATTTCCAATATGAATGTCGGAGAAATTACTTCTTCCAGTGCCACGGTAACTTGGAACTCCGACTCAGCTGCCTACTCATATATTTATTACGGCACAACAGAAGATTATGGAATGATAATTGGTAAAGAAGAAACATTAACAGAAAATCATTCGATAACAATTGCTGGTCTTAGTCCGAACACTAAATATTATTTTCGCGCCAGAACAAAGGATTTAAATGGAAATTTCAGCTTGGGAACAGAAAGCGAATTCACCACGCTAGATGGAACGGCCAGTGACGCGCTAGATACAACTCCACCGACCATTTCAGGTGCGAAAGTTTCCAAGGGACTTAATTCTTCAATGCTGGTGAGTTGGAAAACGAACAAGATTTGCAACGGAATGGTGCGTTATGGTTTGGACAAAAATTATGGACAATCGATGGCGGAAGATGCAACCATCTATTCAACTGGAAAATTTTCTTCCAATCATGAAGTTGCGCTGGATAATTTACTTTCCAACACTACCTATTATTACAGTATTGTTTCTTACGACTCATCCGGCAACATCGCTGTCTCTTCAGATAAGACTTTTAAAACAGACGCTTTGTCTACGGTTTCCTCGGTTAAAGTCACTGATGTAACACTTAACTCGGCCACTATCGTTTGGGAAACAGGCGATCCAACTACCTCGGAAGTTGAATTCGGTTTGACGACCGAATATGGTCAGCAAAAAGCGAATGTTCAAAAAACCAATATGCATAAAATTGAACTGATTGGCTTGGCAGCGAGCAAGACTTATCATTTTAGAGTTAGGGGAGAAAACAAAGATAATAATTCTGTTTTTTCCGACGATTATATTTTTGCCACCAACGACAAGCCGGAGATTAGGGATAAAAGTATTGGAGAGGTTACTGATTCAAGGGTTACTTTAAAATGGACAACCAATGTTGAAACTGATTCTCAAGTTGAATATCTGAATAAAAATGATCCTACTGACAAGGGGACGCAAGGGCTGCCCGATTTGGCTGTTGAACACAATTTGACTATCGAGGGATTGAATCAGGGCAGTGAATATGAGATAAAAATAAAAGGGACGGACGCGAATAAAATATCTTTCGAATCCGAAGTTTTTTCGGTGACTACGCTAATAGACAAAACCGCTCCGGAAATTTCTCAAATCAACTCGCAAGCGTCTTTCATTAGTAATAAAGATGAAAAAGTTCAATCGATAATATCTTGGAAAACTGATGAAGCGGCGACGTCGCAAGTGGTTTTTGACACGAAAAAAGATTCAAATAATGGAGATACTCTTCAAAAATCCATGGAAGACGAGAATCTTTCAACTAATCATGTGGTGGTTCTAACTAACCTTAAATCAGCTGCAGTCTACTATTTCCGAGTTATCTCAAAAGATAAAAATAGTAATACTTCCGAGTCGGAAGAATTTTCTCTGCTCACTCCGCGAAAACAAAAATCCGTGATCCAACTCATCATTTCCAACTTTGAGGATACATTTGGCTGGATGCAAAAAATGAAATTATGAAAAACTAATTTTTAATATTTAAATTTATGATAAAAGGCAATATGGATGTAGCCAAAAAAAAGTTGGGAAGCGTTCTCGCACATAGGCCGGGCTACCATAAGCCCACTCCCCAAAAGATAAGAATCGATCTCAGGATAAATTTGGGAAATCGTCCTTGGTGGATTTATGCTCTGGCCATTTCAATCATTCTGGCCATTGCTTTTTTGGCGTATTTTGTATTTTTTCGGGATGAGCGAAGACAAATGAATTATAATTTAGGCTTGAGTAATTTATCCGAAGGGAAATTTGATGAAGCGGCCAAAAATTTCGAGAAAGCTTCTGCCGGAAAAAATGAAGTTGACGCGCTTTATAAATTGGCGGTTTCCAAATATAATCAAAAAGATTTCGAAGGAGCCCTAGACGCGTATTCTAGAGCCTTGGAAAAAGAGCCGAACAGCGAGCGAATTTATAATGGCTTGGCTAATTTGTATCGGGATCAAAAGAATTATACATTGGCGGAAGAATATTATGGAAAAGCCGTGGCAGCTAACAGCGCCTATGTGGTGGCCTATTCCAATTGGATTATTATGCTTATGGATAATGGAAAAACGGATGAAGCGAAAAGGATAAACGCTCAAGGTTTGGAAAAAAATCCTGACAACAAAGAACTTGGCAACTTAAAAAGCATGCTCGAGAGGAAATAGCTCCAAGGGGCTGATTTATTAGGGTAGTTGCTGAATTTTTAGATCCTAATTTTGTAAAAGTAGGGTCTTTTTTTGCGTTAAAAAAGCTGGGATGGGTTGTGGATAACTCAGGTGCTTGACAGCCGTTTTTATGCTATAATAAACACATAAATTACCATGCGATATTATCCGATAATTGCTTTATATAAAACACATATGAATAATCAATACTTATCAATGGCAGAGGCTGCAAAAATATCTCCATATGAGCAAGGTTATCTAAGCTTGTTGGCCCGGCGCGGAGGGTTACGTGCAAAAAAAATTGGACGCAATTGGTACACACGGGTGGAGTGGCTAAATGAATATATTTTGAAAATGAAACCAGCGGAACTGATTGAAGTTGATAATCGTGCAAAAAACTTGAAAAAGCAAATGAGCTTGCTGCGAAAATTGGTAGTCGCAAGTCTTTCAATCGCGTTTGTTGCAATGATGATTGTTGTGATAACTGTTGTGCAAAAAGATAGGACAGAAAAAGCTGTCAATGCGAATGAGTTTGTGCCACAAGAAATTACGAAAGTGCCAAATGATAGTGGCGGTTTCAATGTTTTCGGTAAGGGCATGATTAAAATGGGAGAAGAGACTCGATGAAGTAGGATTTAAATAGAAAATAGAAATAGTGTTTAATAAAAATCAACAAAAACAAAATATATCCAGAAAAATTTCAGCTATGCTGGTAGTCCTGTTTTTGGTTTTTAGTTTTTTTGTTAAATTTTCACAAGCTGCAATTACCAAACAAATTAACTACCAAGGAAAGCTGACCGACACTAGTAATGTGTCCGTTGCCGATGGTTCCTACAACATGGTTATTAGCATCTACACTGTCGCCACTGGTGGCACACCAGTGTGGACGGCGCGTGGAACAACCGGATCGCCAACGGCAAGGGCTGTGACGGTGGCGAATGGAATTTTCTCTATCATGCTTGGTGACACTGTTGCTGGGGACAATGCGATTGCGCTGGATTTCAACAGCACCTATTATCTTGGCGTTAAAATTGGAGCAGATAGTGAAATGTCCCCGAGAAAAACTATTAGTGCTTCCGGCTATGCTTTCAATTCTGATTTGCTGGATGGTTTGGATAGTGCCACAACTGGCGCAACGGCACATATTTTGGCAACGGATGCTTCCGGCAACGTTACAATCACTGGCGACGTTGCGGTGAATGGTGGCGACATCACTTCCGCTGGCGCGTTAACAGCGACACCGCTAGCCGGATCGAATTTCAGCGTAGCCCTTTCGGGTGCCGGAGATTTCGCAGTGAATACCAATCAACTCTATGTTGACACGAGCACCGGCTTTGTGGGTGTTGGCACAGCTGCTCCTTCAGCATTGTTCTCAGTTGGAACAACTTCTCAATTCCAAATAAACGCCTCGGGAAATGTAACTGGAGGAACTTACAACGGAAATGTGATCACTACGGGAACAGGAACGCTTACTCTTGGAGCAGGAAAAACTTTGACCGCCAGCAACACTTTGACTTTCACTGGCACAGATGGTTCCACTTTGAATATTGGCACTGGTGGAACTCTTGGCACTAATGCTTATACTTCCACTGCCTATTTGCCGTTGGCAGGTGGAACCATGACTGGTGGGATAACCAATTCTACTTCAATTAATCCGCTTACAACTCTTGCAGAGTCTTGGATCGGACCGTCTACAACAGCTGGTATTTATTTCAAAGGCGGTAACGTTGGGATTGGGACGACGAGTCCGGGGTATGCCTTAGATGTTCGGGGATCATCAACTACCTCAGGGGTAAATTCTCAAGCTGGATATAATATAAATTTAGTTACAAATCCAACAGCTATTGGTGGATATTCTCTTGCAACAGGGACAAATCTTGGAGTAGGTGACTATTATTATTTCGTCACATATACTACCGCTATTGGAGAAACCGGAGCCGGAGCAACACTAAAAGTAACCACCACTACTGGCAACACGAATGTCCTATTGACAAGTATCCCAACATCTACTGACTCTCGAGTAACTGGCAGGAAGATTTATAGGACAAAAGTTGGAGCAACAGTGGATAATCAGTATTATCTTACTACAATAGCCAATAATACAGCTACCACATACACAGATAGTGCCACAGATGCATCATTGACTGGAAGCGCAGGACAATATTATAAAATAAACACAACATCAAAATACATCACTACCGCCGGTGTCCAATCTATGATTGTTGACTCTAATCTTACTGCGTTCGGGCTTAGTGCTGGAAATGCACTTATTACTAATTCGTCACCAGCAACAAGAACTGTTCTTATTGGAGCTTATGCTGGTCAAAATATCACTACAGGAACAACAAATGTCATAGTCGGACAGGCTGGGGGAAATATAACAACTGGCTCAGCTAATACTTTTTTAGGAGACCTTGCTGGGTATAACAATATTTCTGGTGGTAATAACGTTGTTATAGGCAGCCAGTCTGGTAGGTTTCTGCTCACTGGGCTTAACGTAATGGTTGGTTCTGGTGCTGGTTCATATCTAAATGATGGAACAACTCAATTAACTTCACCAACCAATAGTTTATATCTAGGTTATAATGCTCGTGGATTTTCTGATACAGAAACAAATGCTATCGTGATCGGTAACGGGGCGTTGGGGCTTGGCTCGAATACGGCAGTCTTTGGGAATTCATCCATAACCAAAACGGCTTTATTTGGCAACGTCGGGATTGGGACGACGGTAGGAATCCAAAAACTTACAGTAGCCGGTTCTGCTGATATTGGGTTTGTCGATACGAGCAATCTTTTTAGAATTAGTTATGATACTACTAACGGTGGCAGTTTGCAATCATATATTGGTGGTGCTGTTGCCAAAATGAGTCTTAATCCAAGCGGTGGCAATGTCGGCATCGGGACGACGAGTCCGACGAATAAACTTGTCCTAGATGGAACTATTACAGCAGAGAGTACGAATGTTTGGGCTGGCCCAGCACTTGAGTTTAGATCTAATAACTCTTCGACTTATTGGGGGGGCGCAAAAATCCAAGTCGGCATGAATGATGCTCTAGGGAGTGGAGATAGAAGGGGTACGCTAAGGTTTTTAACAATGAGCGACAGCAGCCCAGAAACATACTTGGAACGTATGAGAATTGATGAAGTTGGCAACGTCGGGATTGGGACGACTACGCCAAATAGTATCTTACAAACATATAAAAGCGACTCCACTGTCTATAGCTCTTCTTACGCCACTGGCGCTCCAGCGATAACTCCTGGTGCGCAAGAGTTATATTTAAGAAATTATGTTAGCGCCACCAATGGTTCTTTTTCAGGAATAATGTTTGAAGCGGGTAATGAGTCTCCAGGAACTTCAGTGTCGACAGCAAGAATAGCGGCGCTTAAGACGGGAGTTAGCCTGACTGACTTAGCTTTTCAAACAAGAGGTGTGGTTGGAGGGTATGCCTTGTCAGAGAAGATGAGAATTACAAGTGAAGGCAACGTCGGCATCGGGACGACGAGTCCAAGTCAAAAATTCGACATCACAGGTGGTAATTTCCGTTTGGATAGTTCAACAGGTGCATCGCCAACAGGTATAATTTACAAAGGTGCCACGCCTTTCATTTCTGATTTCAATTATGGCAACAACGGAACAGTAACAACTGATGGGCTAAATACTTTCGTAGGAGTCGGTGCTGGAAATTTGACAATGGGAAGCACGGCAACTTTAATTTCTCAAAGTTCATATAATACTTTTATAGGTTATCAGTCTGGTCAAAGCAACACCATTGGATATTCTAATTCAGCTCAAGGTGTACAATCTTTTTTTAGCAACACCACGGGACATCAGAATTCCGCCCAGGGTAATGGTGCTCTTTATGGTAACACCACGGGAAGTTATAATACCGCCCAAGGGACAACTGCTGGTCGATTTATCTCTGGAGGAGCCGTGGCCAATCAAACTTCCAACAATTCACTGTACCTCGGATTCAATACGATGGCTCTGGCAGACGGCGACACCAATGAGATTGTGATTGGAGCGAGTGCGGTGGGAGTGGGGTCTAACTCGGTGGTTTTGGGGAATGATTCAATAGCGAAGACTATTTTGAAGGGCAACGTCGGCATCGGGACGACTTCTCCTACCGCCTACCTAAACATCAAAGCCGGAACGGCTACAGCCGGAACCGCTCCTTTGAAATTGACCGCCGGAACAAATATGACTGCTACCGAAGCCGGAGCGATAGAATACAATGGCACAGATCTTTTCGTCACCCCATCTTCCGGAACCAGAGAAACAGTGGCTTTCATTTCTGACATCACCGGAGCAGCTCACAATGCCGTAACCATAACGGCTATTGGTTCATCTCCCAATGCTAATGGCATGACTCTCTCCACTCAAGTTCTCAATCTGGAACCAGCCAGCGCGAGTTATGGAGGAGTGGTGACTAACGGAACTCAAACATTAGCTGGAGATAAAACTTTCACCGGTACTGCAACTTTTTCAAATGCAAGCTACTCCGCACTATTTACTGGAGGCAACGTCGGCATTGGGACGACGAGTCCGCAAGCCACATTAGAAGTGGCCGGAGACCATCTTTTGCTTAACAATGGCAATGGGAGTGTTGGAACGAATAGATTGACTAATAACGGTTATGGTTATAGCAGTTTAGTTATTGGCTCATCTAATAGCGCTCAATATTATAGCGGAATTGCCTTAGCAGGCTATCGCCATCTTACCACCACTCCTCTTGGTAGATTTACTTTCAATTCGTGGGATACTGATGCTACTCTAGCGAGCACTACCAGCGCACAGATAGCCTCATTTCCTGAAGATGTAACCACCACCAATTTTGGTGCTGATCTTCGCTTCTATACTCGAACTGGAGTCGCAGCACTTACACAGCAAATGGTTATTCAACCAAGCGGCAATGTCGGCATCGGTGACTCTTCTCCCTCCGCGCTTCTCACCGTCGGCAACGGCGATCTCTTCCAAATCAATTCCAGCGGCTACGCCTTGTTGCCCAATGGAGCAGTCGGCACTCCATCTTTGTCTTTTGCCGGAGATCCTGACACCGGACTATTTTGGCGTTCAGCTAATAATATATCCATCACCACCGGAGGAAATGAAGCCGCCTATTTTGATAATGCGGGAAATACCAATATCTTCGGTAAGATGGGGGTAAAAGATGCTCTTCCGAGTGCCAACGCCGCTATTAACTCTTCCATCACTCTTGGCGCCAATACTTATAGCAAATATGGCATCAACAATCTTCTTTATATTGACAATACTGCTGATATAAGTACTGCTAAGAGTCACTATGGAATATATAATGGCGTCGATAGCACACTGCAACATTCCACTGCTTTCACAGACACGATTTACGCTTCATTTAACTCAGCTACCAACTCGGCCGGATCGGATGGTACGGCCAGCGCCTATATTAATCTTTTTGGATCATATAACCGAGCCCTTAACCAATCTACTGATGCCACCTACAAGCAAATAAACAACGCTTACGGAGCCTATAATCTCTCTCAAGTCAATCAAGCTACCTCCAGTATAAGCAACGCTTATGGTTCGTACAATGTGGTCACATCTGCAGCCATTGGAGGAGTTATTGATACTGCCTATGCCGGACGCTTTAATGTCGCTGGAACGGGCTCGGCTACTATCGGCACCGGTTACGGAGTATATATAGATAATATCGCCGCCGTCAGTCAATATGGACTCTATCAGGCCGGAGCTGATGACACCAATTACTTCGCCGGCAACGTCGGCATTGGAACGGCGAGCCCATTAACAACACTTGATATTCAGTCAATTGGAACAGCGGCAACTCCTGAATCTGGTGCAAATTCATATACCCCTACGGACTCTCAATTGCTAAACATTTTTAACACTTCAGACAGCGCAGAGCATTCAGGTTTAATGATAAGAACACGCTCAACTGGTTCGAGTGTATGGAGTATCAATAATGAATGGGTATCATCTTATGTTGGAGACTTAACTTTTGTCACTCGCACTAACACGACATCTACTGAAAGAATGCGTCTCATGAATTCTGGAAATCTTGGGATTGGGACGGCGAATCCGACATATAAGTTGGATATTTTTGGTGGCAACAGTAC
>JAHFOP010000033.1 GCA_023261605.1 Candidatus Moraniibacteriota bacterium | reverse complement strand
AATATCAGTAGCAATCACTCCTTCCCCGATAGAATGCAAATAGCGCAAGATTCCCTCGCTCCGATCCCGCTCAGATGCATACATGGTTTTTTCTTTTTCGAGCAGTTTTTTGCTTTCCTCAAAATCTTCCAGAATGTTTAACATGGCTTTTTTAGAATTTTCCAAATTTTCATTTTTTTTATTGGACTGATCAAGCGCAATATGCAATTCAGCAGTTTTTTGAGTAACTTCTGCTTCTAACTGATCATGGGAGTCTTTCAATCTGACCCTCATTTCATTGAAAGCATTGGCTAACTCCCCAATCTCATCATGAGAAATAATTGGTATGATTTCCGTCAAATTTTCCTCCCTCACTCCTTCAACTTTCCTTATGAGAAAATTTAATGGCATACCAATAAAGCGATTGATGACAACTGCCACAATGATAGTTATGATAACTATAATAGGAAGCAACAATACTAGCAGCAACATAGCGCTTTTAACGGCACCTGCAAAAACGATGGCCGTCGGTGTTTGCGTTATCAACACCCAACCATTTCCAGGATAATCACCTGTTTCTTTCTCTTTGGCAATAGAGGTAAGAGATTTTGAATTATCTAAAATATTATTCAATATACCTGACTGCGGCTGATCTTTAAAGGCTTCCAATACTGCCGGCTTATTTTTGTCTGCTGAATAAAATGCCATGTTGTCTTGCCAGTTTTTCGATCCGATCAATTCTCCGTTTTTGTTGTAAAGACGCACGACCGCCTCATCAATGCCATCTAACGTTCCTCTAAACCACCCCCAATCGATATTCTCCACCACTACGCCAACCAGCTCACTGCCATCTTGGGAAAAAACCGGCGCCATAAAATACATTTCCATTCCACTAGGAAAGCCCTGAGATAAAACGACATCAGAATATCCACTTTGTCTTTCTAATGCTTTTTTGAATAGATTTGCGAATACTTCACCCTTGTCAGAAACAGCGCTCCCGACTTTCTCCCCCGCGGAAGAAGCCATTATTCTTCCATCCGGATTAATAATATCAATACTACTGAGCCCGGGATAAATCACCATGTCATCTCGCAACCCTTTCTCCAAAATTATTTTATCCTCCTCGCTGTTTTGTCCACTCAAAAAAGTTCTGACTTTTATCCGAGTAGCTGTTAACTTCACATTTTGATATTGAACAGCTAATCTCTGATCGAGCTTCTCCATATCGGAAATGACATCCTGAGAATGGTCCTCGATTATGTTTTTTTCCAAAGCATCTCGATTGTAGTTATATGATTGGACTCCTACCACGATCAAAATGACCACTAAGCCCAAGCCAATAGAGATAAATATTTTAGTAGCTATTTTCATAATATATCATAAGCTTCATTAAACACCGATTTCCTCTTCCAGTTTTTTTATTTTCTCTTTCAATTCAGCCATTTTCAATTCTCTGCCCACAGACAAAGCATTGAATTTTTCAAGTTGTATATTTTTTTCTTCCAATTCTTCTGTTCTTTTTTTGACCATATTTTCCAATTCATCTTTCTGTTTATCCTGAAGCCTTTCCTTTTCTTCGTAATAATTTATTTTCTCACCCAATTCCTTAGGAGTGAGTTTCAAGTCAGACGCCATTTTGATATAAACTCCACTGAGCTGCTTTGTCTCTTCCTTGGCAAACAAACTCTCCTCAGAAAGAGCTTGCTTGGCCAAAGAGGCTCCGATAAAACTGACCAGAGTTCTTTCCACCATATTGTTCAGTCGAATCAACTCATTAATGGTAACCAGGCTCTTACCTTTCAATCCGGCCTTCTCTATACACGACGCAACAGCCACTTCCACTTTCGCATCTTCCAGATACTTATTGAAAATATTTTTTATAAGCTTTGCCTTCTCTTCCAAATTGATAGAAGCGTCTCTTATGAGAGAATTACTCGTCGTAAAAATATGTTTTTTCGCGATATTATAAAATTTATCCGCTACCACATTTTCTTCTTCATTTTGAGTGGAAGCCAACGATCCTAACACATAGAAACCTATGTTGAAAATCATGCTAAAAAGAATCGCTAGAAATAACGGGTCAAGCCCTGTCACCCCAAATAAATTTTCCGGTCGCAGATATCCTATATGAAAAGGGCCATGCGTCAGCAAAGATTCCCCGATCCATCCACTTCTCACAAAAGCCGGGATGAGAGATGTATACATCCACAGTATGAACCCAGCCGAAAGACCCCATATGGCTCCGGTTTTATTTCCCTTTCTCCAAAATAGTGCTCCCATAACCGCTGGAGCGAATTGCAAAACAGCTGCAAAAGAAATCATCCCTATTTTGACCAACACATATGAAGAACCTATTTTGACTTCGAACAGATAGGCTACTGTCATTATCAAAGTAATTATTACCCAGCGCAACGGCAATAGGTGTCGTCGTAAAAATCCAGACATTTTTATTTTTTCAAAAAATGGCAGAACTAAATGGTTGGATGTCATAGTGGTTATAGTCATAGCGGAAATCATTATCATACTGATAGCCGCTGAAAACCCTCCGATAAACACTAGGAGTGATAGCCATAAATTGCCAGCGCGAAGAGGCAGAAGTAGAATAAAAAAATCAGCTAAACCCTTATCGTTTCCCGCGATCATCCCCGCCATAGCAATGGGAAATACAAACAATGTAATCAGAATGAAATATAAGGGCAAAAACCAAGCTGCGGTACGAATATGTTTTTCCTCGGTATTTTCTACTACTGCCATATGAAATTGTCTAGGTAAAAGAAAAATCGCAAAGAAAGATAGAAATATATAAGCGAAAAACAGAGAAAATGACGGTTGGCTGACCCTTTGCGTCTCAACTATGATAGGAGAGTTAGCGATTTTAGAAAAAATATCACCAAAGCCATGATGCATAAAATAAGTCACGAATATGCCTACTGCTAAAAAAGCTATAAGTTTAACCACTGATTGAACAGCAATGATCATCACCATGCCAGGATGTTTTTCGGATTGATCCAATCTTCTCAAACCAAAAATTATAGTAAAAATAATAATGGACAAAAGAACGAAAAAATCGATGCTACTACTATTGGGCGTCAGTGCATTCCCGGTAGTTATAAACGCATATGAATTGAAAATGGCTTTCAATTGCAAAGATAGATAGGGAATGATTCCCACAAGAGCAATGAACGAAGCCAGAGCAGCCACCGCGGCTGATTTCCCATAACGAGTCGATATGAAGTCGGCAATGCTAGTTACATTATATTCATTCCTTATCCTAATCATCCTCCGAATTATCCCCCAAGAAAAAAGGAACAGGAGGGATGGTCCTAAATATACACCTATGAACAAATAACTTGTACTAGTGGCCAGACCTACATTTCCATAAAATGTCCAAGCTGTACAATAAATTGCCAGCGCCAGTGCATAGACGATTGGATTGTCTGATAAATTCAGACCTTGCTCAAATTTCGCCTCCACAAAATAGGCTATCAAGAATAAGATAGCTAAATATATGGCTGTGACTTCAATTACGATTGATGGACTGATCATAATTTTAACCTTCTTTTTTATCTCCTTTTAAGTGAGAAATGAAAAGAAACAGTATCAGTGTTGCCCACACTGAAAAGAAATAAATCAGAGGGAAAAACAACGACCGTCCGGCTGAATCGCTTATGAACGGCCAGCTTAAGATAAAAATGGTCAAGAAAAAAACGAAGGTTTTCACTTCATTTCTTCCCAGGGAAACAGCCATTCGATTGAAGATATTTTCTTTTTTAATTTCTTCCATAATAATATGTTTTTTGACTTGAATACTACACACTACGCAAGTCATCCCCTATTTTATCTTTAATAGCTTTCATAAAAAAAGCATTCTCCATTAAGCCATAGGCCAAAACAAAATAACTAGATATCCATATTATATCGATATAAACATATGGCTTGATACCATCTGAATATTCAGTTTGATACATAGCAAATAGTATATCCGCAATTAGGTATAGAAAAAATCCAAGGGTCATTTTTTTCCAAAATATTCCAAGCTTACCTTCTCTATATATGCCAGATAAGGAAGTGGCCCACAAGACACCCATTACGAGAAACAAATCGCCTATGCCATAGCTGATAGCAAATATATTCTCCAAATTACCCACTTCTTGATCATATGCCTTGTAGATTCCCCAATATGAAACAACTGCCGTCAAGATTATCGCAATCAATAGATTCAAAATAAGAGTTGCTCTATTGATTTTTGTCCACTCGGTTTTTATACCGGTCAAACCCTTATAGATGGCTACAAAAAACAAGGGGTAGGCTAATAAAAAGAAACCATCCGCTATAGAGGGAAATGGTGCCGTGTCCATAAAAAATTTGAATACATACCAAATAATCTCAGCCAACATCCAGCAAGAGGCTCCCAGTGAGATGAAAAATAAAGCATTGCCATTGTCACTGCCATGGCCGTAAAGCCGTGTGACATAAAAACCAGCCGACATAAACAATAAGGGTGCCAACAGATAGAGCGTCGCATTCAACAATGAGGTTGGATTACCCGTTAAATATGAGCTACTAATTGCCAAGAAAATAATCGCCAGAAGTGTTTTAATAATTATATTATTCTTCATTTTGATTTGATAAATTACTTATTTCTGAAATTTCTTTTTGTGCCTGATCTTCTCCTAGATAATCCACCAGCAACTCTTGCATAATCACCAAAACCACATCATCTCTCTTGTCTTCAAAATTGGCTTTATACAGCTCGGCAATTCTTTGACCAAAGTGTTTCGAAATTATTTCTATGCTGTTTTTTTTGACATTTGACATAAGTTTTTGTGAATGTCTTATATAAAGTTTCTGCTAACAAATCTATGATTTTTTCCCGGATATTTTCTCCAATTTAATGATTGTTTTTTCAATTCAGCCATGCGCAATTCTTTCCATCCATCCCATTTTCCATTTTTTTTATTTTTATCTTTATTATTTCTATCTAAAGAAGTTTTTCTATTGCCATTTAGGTTAATTATACCACAATAGACGTTGCGACACAATCACTTCTTCTCAAAAATTTCATCATTTTATCACATAAGGAAAATTATCCGTCAATTCTCCGGAATAATAAAATTCGTACACGAGAGAACCGAAAGAATATTGACCCTCACCCACATCAATCACCGATCCGCCCACGCGCGGCGCAGAGTTTGGTTTGGATTGAGGGAAGCCAACATTGAAAAGGGTGCCTAAGATTTCCGGCCGATACTCGATGCCATAGCCGGCGCGCTGCCATTGCACGATGAATTGCTTCAGGTATAGCGCACCATACAAATAGGAGTTGTAATGATTGTTACTTTCATCTGTCAGTTGATCATAGACACTGCCCGACAAAAAATCCAGTGCGACAGCATGGTCGGTTCCCAGATAATAGGATGACGCTTGGTCTTTTAGATTGGCTCTGATGCGCTCAGCCGTAGCTTCCTTGATACCCATGATACCGAGTGAAATCTTATTGGAATTACCAAGGATTTTGAGTGGCTCGAAAAATTTTTTGAAAACTTCCCGTTCAGAATTGAAAAGTCTCAATTGCTCCACAATCATACTGGCCACGATGAGCCGCGGCTCAATATCAGCCACTTGGCCAGCCTTGGCAATTGAACCACTATCTTTCAGTGTCGCGGCGGCGATGGTTTGCCATTCCGGCCGATCAATCCAAGGAAAAACATTTGGTCCGGAAGCATCCGCAAATTCTTTTTCCAAATCAGCTAATGAAAGATTGGGCTCATAATCAACTTTACAGTGGTTGAATTTATCTTGAAAATCCACGTCCTTCAGAAGGCGCAAATCGACCGCACCAATCATTTTAAGAGCCAGGGCATCATTGCCATTTTTGGAATAAGATTCAACAATCTTTTTTGCATTGACCGGATAGCGCGCGCCAATAACCTGAATCTGACAAAGATTAATCTGCCGCATTCGATTGGCGCTTTCTTCTACTGCTAAGGGCTTCTCATTCTCAGTTTTTTTTATCTGAGAAATCTCAGTATTAATGTTTTGAAAATAGACACTTTTGTCATCCACCACCCCAGCGGTATTGGTCAGACCATATTTAACCCCAAAAAATCCCCCCATCAAAATGAGGATGTATACAAACAATCCAATGAGCACCACTTGAGAAATTTTCAAAATATGTCTTCGCATTTTTTATTTCTTATTGCTTTTATCTTACCTCAAATCTGCGAAATAAAAAAATCGAGACTGAATTAATCAGCCTCGATGATATTGTAAGCTTAGCGGAGAGTGAGGGATGAAGTTAGAACTTTACTCTACGCATCGTGAGAAGTTTTTTCTACAAAAGTGACCAGTTCATTCCAAATAGCATCAGCGACTTCAATCTCTCCAGCGTTTTCAACAGCTTTAATTTTCCTATCGCCTTTTTCACCTGGCAAAAGAACTTCTTGGCCAGCCAGCGGCTTAGCTGATTTCATTGATTGCACCAACTCAGTTGAACGTTTTAAAAACTCATCCTTGCCTGCAAGAAGACTTGGCTCCAGCGCCATCACAAACGTTCCGGCGCCATCCGATTCATTGAACCCCGGAATACCGGCCATGGAAAATGGCCCACCCAAAAGTTGCACAAAAAGTGACAGACCAAAACCCTTATAATCAGCGAATGTCGTGACAGAGCCACCAAGCACTTCAGCAGGATCAGAACTGGGATTGCCTGCCTTATCAAACCCAATGTCTTTTGGCAATTTTTCTCCCTTGAGTTTCGCTTCCACCACGCCAAAATATGCGATGGCGGAGGTTGCACTATCAAACACAACTTCACCGCCATCGTATGGAAAAGAATATGAAAAAGGATTGGTGCCTAAGCGCGGTTCGGCTGAACCGTGCGGCGCAACGAAAGCGAATGCTCCATTTCCCACACACACAAAACCGATATATCCAGCTTGCGCAATTTTCCGAGAAAAATATCCGATAGCGCCGGACGATGAAGATGTATGATTGAGTCCAACTATACCAACTCCATGTTCAGCTGCCAGTTCAACAGCCATTTCGGCAGCTTTAACGCTCGACACCATTGAGTGTCCGCCAGAAAGTAATGCTCCACATTTATTCTTTGACACGACTTCAAATTTTTTGACATCACTGGATTTGGGAATCCCACCCGTGGCAATTTTCGTGATGCCCTGATTGTTTCCTCTCAATTGCGCATATAAAAGGACATCAGCAATAACTTGCGCGTCTTCATCAATATATCCCAAATTCTTAATGCCTTCCAATACTTTTTCTTTTAGCGCTTGAATGCTCACTTTCATATGCTTTATTTTTAGTGGTTATGTATATATCTTATCACAAAAACTCCATCCACGTTAAAAACAAATAGATGCACTTTTTATTATATTTCTATTTCCAATCCACAATAACAATACTTTTTCCCTTAACTTTCACTACCACTTTCTGCCCTTCTTTGATGTCGAGTTGTTTGATGATTTCAATCGGAATGGTGAGAGCATAAGAGCCGGATTTTTTGTAGATTTTTCGGATGCTTTTGTCGGTGAGTTTTCGCATACTATTATTTTTTAATTTTGGGTACCCAAAGTATAACATATTTTTTCTATTTCAACTTTTTTCTACTGTCTAACTTCTTGAAATTCTTCTTCGAAACCACACTTCGCCCCAATCTTTTTTCCAATTTTTTCCTGGCCGTGGCGGAGATGTCTCCGCCAGCTGCGGCGTCTGATTTGAGTTTTGGGAGACCACGAGAATCTTCTGTGCGATGAATCTCAGTGGTGGAACGTTCGCCGAGCATCGTGAAAATCAATTCAAAGTCGTCCATATGATCGCGTAAGTTTTCCCGTTTCAAGTTTTTATGTTTTTTGTATTGCGCCGGCGTGATGCCAAAAGTGGCTTTGGAAATTTCGGCCGTCAAAATTTCATAATCTTTCTGTTCTGCTGCTCCCCGCTTTTGCCACTCGTCCGTTAGCTCATCACGAATGACAATGCCCCGCATGCGCATTTCAATCCATTTGTCAGGATAACACTTAGCTTTGTACAACATTCGAGTTCTTTTGGTCGCCAGTTCCGGGTCTTCGATTTCTTGCACTCTTTCATAACCAACACGCGCCAACCATCTTTTCAATGGTTCTGCATTAGGAGAAGGGATAGACTGTACTATTCTAAACATCCCTTCAGTGCTAGCGCAGTCGGTTTCATATTTTTTTCCATCGGATGACTCCAGTTTCAGTTGTCGACAAATTGTCGACAACTCAGCCCCATCCTCGTCCTTAACTCTAACTTTCATACGATACCAATAATCTCGTGGGTTACTGCTGCCAGTCAAAACCTCAACAACATCAATTACTGAAAACCACCACTCATTTTGGTGAATTATTTTCCTAATTTTTTTGCCTCGGAATAAGGCAATTTGTGCACTTGGTTTCATTGGTTTTTTGTTTTAATGATTATACTGATATTATATCATTATAGCTAAAATCTGTCTACTCTACTTTATAACAAAAAGAAAAGATATCTTGATTTTAAATACGAAATAAGCTATTCTATTATGGTAATTAAGGAGAGTTCGCATAGTTGGTCTAGTGCGCACGCTTGGAAAGCGTGTGTGTCGCAAGGCACCGAGGGTTCGAATCCCTCACTCTCCGCACCAAAAAAACACGGGCAAAGCCCGTGTTTTCAAATAATCTCTGCAGCTTATTTCTCAATCTTGGCAATCGCGATTGAAGTCTTGATGACTGTGTCAGGGTTTAGCGAAATCGAATCAATGCCTTCTTCCACGAGGAAAGTGGCAAAATCCAAAAAGTCGGACGGGGCTTGACCGCAGATGCCCACTTTGCGATTTGATTTGTGTGCTTTGTGAATCACTTGGCGAATGAGTTCTTTCACTGCCTCATTGCGTTCGTCATAGACATGCGCCACTTTGGCAGAGTCGCGGTCCACGCCGAGTGTGAGTTGGGTGAGGTCATTGGAACCGATCGAGAAGCCGTCAAATATTTTGGAAAATTCAGTGGCCAAAATGACATTGGCTGGAATTTCACACATCACATACACTTCCAAGCCTTTTTTTCCGCGTTCCAAGCCGTGTTTCTTCATTTGCGCCAACACTTCTTCACCTTCCTTGATTGTGCGACAGAACGGCACCATGATTTTCACATTCGTAAGCCCCATATCTTCACGCACTTTCTTGAAAGCTCGGCATTCCATGGCAAATCCTTCAATGTAATCCGGATCATAATAGCGAGAAGCGCCGCGCCAACCGATCATCGGATTTTCCTCTTTGGGCTCGAAATCTTTCCCGCCGATGAGCGTGGAATATTCATTCGTTTTGAAATCAGAAAGTCTCACGATGACATCTTTCGGATAAAAGGCTGCCCCGATCCGACCGATGCCTTCCGCCAATTTAGCCACGAAAAATTCTTCTTTATCAGGATATCCGTTGGTCAAATCTTCAATTTTTTTCCGCGTCTCTTGATCAGTTATTTTTTCATAATGCTTGAGTGCCATGGGATGAATCTTGATATATTCCGTGATAATAAACTCTTCACGCGCCAAGCCCACACCGTCATTGGGGATGAACGACAAGTTAAAGGCTTGTTCCGGATTGCCCACATTCAACATGATTTTCGTCTTGGTTTTTTTGAGCACTTTCAGATTGGTCGTCTTGATGGCAAAATCCAAAAGCCCTTCATAGACCACGCCTGCCTCTCCTTCAGCGCAACTGACAGTTATGGGAGCAGCGTCTCGAATAACTCGCGTGGCGTTGCCCGTTCCCACTACACACGGGATGCCCAGTTCGCGGCTCACAATAGCGGCGTGACTGGTTCGCCCGCCGGAATTGGTCACAATGGCCGAAGCAATCTTCATGATCGGCTCCCAATCTGGATCAGTCATTTCCGTCACCAGCACTTCTCCTTTCTTGAAATCAGCAATTTTGGCTACATTTTTGATCACATTGGCCTTGCCCTTGCCAATTTTCCCGCCCACCGCACTGCCATGCGTCAAAATTTTGCCCTTACCTTTGCTTTTCAAAACATATTCTTCCAAAACTTGGACATCTTTTTGTGATTGCACAGTTTCCGGCCGAGCTTGCACAATGAAAAGTTCTTGCGTGCGACCATCTTTCGCCCATTCGATATCCATCGGTTTTTTGTAATGATCCTCGATCTGCATGCCCCACTTGGCCAAAGCAATAATTTCAGCGTCATTCAAAGAGAATTTTTTGCGATCTTCCATTGGCACGCTCACATTTTGTGTAGAGGTATTGCCACCAACGCTATAAACCAATTTATTCGCCTTACTGCCCATCTTCCTTTCAATGATCGAACTGAAACCGCTTTTCAAGGTCGGCTTATGCACGATGAACTCATCCGGCGTCACTTTGCCTTTCACAATATTTTCTCCCAGCCCCCAAGAACTGTTGATCACAATTGCATCTTGAAAACCAGATTCCGTGTCAATGGTGAACATCACACCACTGACCGCTTCGTCCGAACGAACCATTTTTTGCACGCCAACTGAAAGAGCAATGGCAAAATGATCAAATTTTTTATCCACCCGATATGAAATAGCCCGATCGGTGAAAAGCGAAGAGAAACATTTTTTGATTGATTCCAAAAGTTGATATTCCCCGATGACGTTCAGATAGGATTCTTGCTGACCGGCGAAAGAAGCGTCCACCAAATCTTCCGCTGTCGCGCTCGAGCGCACGGCCGTGTCCACGCCGCCGGCGAAATGATTGGTGTGATCATCTTTTTCCCAAGTAATTTTGAAACTTTTGTGGCGCAGATATTCTCGTGACAACTTGGCATAATTTTCCACGATTTCATTGCGCAAATCTTCCGGAAATTGTGCCGACAAAATCGCTTCGCGAATTTGATAGCCACGCTTGGCCAAATTAGCCATGTTCCCAGTGTCCAGTCCTTTTAGAATTTTTTTGATTTTAGCGTCCAGTCCGTTTTCCGCGACAAAATAGCGATAAGCTTTACTCGTCACTGCAAACCCGTCCGGTACGCGAATGCCTTTAGTCCTCAAATTGGAATACATCTCGCCAAGTGAAGCATTTTTTCCGCCTACCAGTTCAATATCCTTGATACCGGTTTCTGAAAACCAGAGAACAAATTGATTCTTGCGACTTTTTGTTTTTTTTATCACAGCCATATATTTATTTTTATTTATTTTATTTTTATGATTTTATTATACCACAAACCTACTTCTTCGCCCAACTGAAAGTATCGGAGAAACTATCCGCGATGATCTGGATGATATTTTTTTTCTGTTGGGGAGTGAGCAAAGCAAACTCACCTGACTGCGCCACATTGCCTGATT
>JAHFOP010000071.1 GCA_023261605.1 Candidatus Moraniibacteriota bacterium | reverse complement strand
TCCAAGACTAAGAAAAAGCGGAAAGAAATTTCATCGGCCAAAGGAATAAGCAGCACAAACAGCGTGCCGGCATAAAGTGCAGTCAGTTCCAAGAATCTTTTTTTATTCTCATCTTTCTCTCGGCGCCAATAACGGACCAGGAAGACATAGCCACCCAAAGAAAAAATGACAGCCAAGATAATATCGCCTAAAAGAATCGTATTGGCCGCTGCTCCGCCGGATTTTTTACTATTTTTATCAAAATTAATAGACGCGTCGATGAAATCGCATTGACTATCATTGCCAATTGGCAGCAAGATGAAACTGTTCGTTTGCACATGACAAGTCGTGTCCAGGATGAATTTAGCCAAAGGATTTCCACTGCGTGAAGATTTTTTTTGCATCCCTTGGAAAAAGGCTTGGGTATTTTTTCCTCCAGTCCGGACTTCGCTTATGATCTGCGAGGTATTAAGCAACAATCCTACTAAGATTATAAGCGGTGCCCATTTCCAAGCATTGTTTTTCTTGAAGAAAAGGTAGCCAAAATAAACTGTAAAAACAACCGGAAGAGAAAAAAGCAGGAGTGAATGCAATTGCACGCCGATGCCGGCTGCCACTCCTATCGCTAGCGCCCAGAGCCATTTGCGTTTTTGCCCGTCTTTGGCCAGCTGCAAGATGGCGTAGAGGAAGAGTAAGGCATAGAAGGGCGTAGAATTGGGATTCCAGGCAAAACGGGCATATTTCACGGCATAAAAAGAAACTGCCGCCACAGTCGTGACCGCTAAAGAAATATTTTTCGTGAAAAATTCGCCTAAGAAAAAATAAAGCAGGATGATGAATAATATTGAAAAGAATAGGTCAGGGAAAGCCAGTTGGTCAGGTGCGGTTCCGAAAATTTTGGCACTTGCAATTTCAATCTGATAGAAAAATCCACCCAATCGAAAATTCGTCCCGCCAGCTTGCGGCCCAAGGAGCGGAATAGGTGCTTTGCCGGCTATCACGTCTCGGATCAAAGCCGCATCGCGCGCTTGATCTGGATTGAAACGCAAAAAGTCATGATGGTGATAACTGCGCAAAGAAAAACCGACCAACACAATCATCGCCAAGACCCAAGCGAAGTGTGGAATTTTTTCCAAATATTTCTTCATAACTACTTTTTCAAATTAATAACCGCCACATTGCCGAATATCTTATAATTCTCAACTGAATGTCCCATAAAAGTCTTTTTACTATTCATTTTTTGAGAGGACGCCGCATCCTGAATGAAAATAATATGCGCCCCGGCCGGAATCTCTTCTGATTTATCCCCTCTTTGGATATTCACTCCAACTTGCCCGCCAGCATATAAAAGTGGTTTATAAAAACGTGAGAAATACGCATTCTTACCGGCAATATACACGTCTTCTCCGCTGGAATTCTGAGCGATATAACTCGTCATATTTTCTACTTCGCCCCAAATGGCATAGCGTTCATCACTGGCATGCTGATTCTCGAAATCCGCTCGAACTGAGTTCAGCTTTTGGAATTGAAAAAAAACGAAGCCGGCTACTATGGCAAAAATTGCAAACCTTCGAATCTCCCTATTGGCAATCCCTAGAAAGAATTGCACCCAGACGCCCAGAAAAATAAATGGCAAGAAAAAGGAAATAATATAATAGCGCAGTGAGGCCTGAGTGATAATCGGTAACATCGCTACTAAAGACACCAGTCCATAAATCCCAGCTAAAGATAACCAATTTTTGCGCCGCTCGTCAGTTTCTTTATACCAAAAATAACCCAACAAAATGTAACCGCCCAAGGAATAAACGACCCCAAAAAGCATCAGGATGAAAGTGGCATTATCCTCCTGCCTTAGACCTGATAATCCTTTGGTCGTGGCACGATGATAAACTTTATAAAAAGTGCACTCCTCACTATCCCCTAATGATGAAATGATGTGCAAATTGGCTTGTGACTGGCAGAGCAAATCCATCGACAAATTGCGCGAAATGCTTCCGCCACCGGTACTATCTGTGATTGCCAGCCTGAATCGTTCATTGTTCAACCAGCCATTTTTGAGTCCATAAGCGATTTGTCCAGCATTAGCCAATAATATGAAAAAAACAATTACTACTATCTTCCCAAAAAAAGGCCAGACGGACGGTTTTTTGAAGAGTAAATACAGAAAAAACACTCCCGTGACAGTCGGCATGATAAAGAAAAGCAAGATGTGCAGCTGCATCCCAACTCCGATGGCAACACCGATCAGAGCCGCTCCCGCAAAGCTTTTTTTATTATTTTTTTCCAAAAGACACAGAACGCCGCAGAGAAAAAGCAGGAGGAAAAATGGAATGGAATTAGGATTGAAAGCAAAGCGGGAGTAACGCACCATAAAATAGGAAATGCTCACGAAAAACATCATGGTCAAGGAAACATTAAGATTGAAATATTTCCGCACGAAAAAATAGAATAGTGGGATGGTGAGTAAGGAAAAAAGCAAATCAGGGAGGGCTAGTTTCCATGGTTCACTTCCGAAGAATTTGGCCGAGAGGATCTCCAGATGATAGAACCAAGGACCCAGATCGAAAAGAGTGTTCCCCGCTTCTGGCCCAAGGATAAGCGCTGAACTTTTTCCAGACAAAACATCATCCACCAGCATGGCATCTCGCGCCTGATCCGGATTGAAAACCATCCAAGCCGAAAAATGATAGGTGCGGAGAAATATGCCTAACACGATTATGGCTAAAAGGATCCAAGCGCTCCGGGGCAACTCTTTTAGATATTTAATTGTTCTATTGTAAATTTTCACACTACGTTAAATCAAACTCCTTTTAGTTTATAAATCACTACCTTTCCAAAAACTTTGGAACTCTCCACTGCATAACCACTGATGCGCTTCTCACTCTTTCTTTCTGCGTCCGCCAGATAGAAAATGACGTTTCCTGAAGATATCGACTGGCTGTCAACTCCCACTTTTATAATGTTTATCCCATTTTTTCCAGCTAAATACCAAAATGGCTGGAAAAAATGAGCCGTATATGGCTTATCCCCGACCAAGTATACTTCTTTTTGCCCGCCGGCATTGTCTATCATATATTTTACCATTTTTTCCATTTCTCCCAAAATGGCAAAGTGGACATCACTTTTTGTTCCGATGCGCAGTTCTCTGGCTGCCAGATATAGCGATTTTAGGTTGAAAAACGACAGCGTGGAAAAAAGGACAACGATGATTGCAGCAGCATATTTTTGAGAAAATTTTCGCATCAAGAAATCAGAGATGAAACCGAGGAATAGAAATGGCACGAAAAACACTTGGATAAGATAGCGGCTTTCGACAAATTTTTCTGCCAACGGCAACATGATGAGGAAAGAAACTGCGACATATAGGCTTATCAGCAGCAGAAAAATCTTTTTCTTTTCATCTTTCTCGTTCCACGCCCGATATATCAAGAAAAAATAGCCCGCCAATGAAAAAATCGATCCCACGACCAGGTCCATCGCCACGCTTGGCTGGGCGATTTCATGCCAAGTTTTCTTGACCTGTTTGTATTTATAATGGAAAATTTTTCTGGC
The DNA here is from genome assembly GCA_023261605.1 of Candidatus Moraniibacteriota bacterium. Lineage (GTDB taxonomy): Bacteria > Patescibacteriota > Minisyncoccia > Moranbacterales > UBA2206 > CAIKZD01. The sequence continues at coordinate 228 of JAHFOP010000071.1, read as the reverse complement.
CGCTATTTCATAGGAAAAAATACACTCGCTTGACCCATAGGCAGATAGGATATAAAAATTATTCTCCATATGACAATTCAGATCCGACCCGATCTTTTGTGCCAAGTTAGAATCTTTTTTCACCGCCGCGTTTTCATCCGTAGCGGAATATAGGAAAATCTTAGTATTGGAAAAGCCGGTGCGCAGCTCGCTGGACAGTTGAGGCAAATTCAAAATGACCACCACTGA
>JAHFOP010000002.1:20184-38923 GCA_023261605.1 Candidatus Moraniibacteriota bacterium | reverse complement strand
ATGGTGGTAACCTGGTGAAAGCACGGCTCGTCTAAAAATGATTCTGCTTGCTTAAGAATCTCTTCTTTGGAGAAGTTGTCTATCCTGACATCAAGAACCTTCATTGAAAATTATTTTTTTAAATACTAAATCAAAGGGCAACTTTCCAGCAATGCATATTCCCCTTCCTCACCATCAAAGTCGCTGGCCATAATGTCCACGGTGTCTACGGGTAAGTTAATGGAAAATTTTTCCAAAATTCTCGGTTCTGTTTCCAATTCTGCCCATTTATTTTTCCGCACTCGTCCCAACGTCACGTGCGCGCGAAAGGATTTTCGGGGCGCGTACGATATCCCCAGCCCTTCTTCGAGATCATTGACTAAATTTTTCAATTCGGTACTCGGCCGACCGATGAGGGCCACAGCCCGTGGCTCTTCCGCGCTGGGAAAAAGGCTGATTTCGTCGAATTCCAGATCAAAAATGGTGCTTTTTCGGGCGGCCACCGCCACTTTTTGGCAGATTTCGGGCAGATCAGTCTCCATGACAAAGCCCAAAAACGCCAAAGTGATGTGCAAATTGGCTTCTTTTGTCCATTTGACGGGCAAATCATGCCACTTTTCAGCCAAGCGCGCCAACCTTTTGCGGTCTCGTTCGGGAATATTCAAGCTGATAAAAATTTTTCGTTTCATATGGGCAGTCTAGCGGTTTTTTGGGGTTTTGGCAATTAACTAAATAAAATAAAAATAGTAGAGCTTTCATAGAAAGTTCTACTATTTAATGATAAATCAGAAGTTGTTTTTGCTACATTTCTCTCCAGAAGAACTCTTTCAGGCCACTGTTGTCGATAAAACAAATGTTTATATTTCGAGCCATTGTTGTTGTGACCCCATGAAACTCTCCTGCTAGTCGCCTTTGCTCAAAACTCTCCTTGCCTAGCGGTAAAATAATATCGACAGCTATTTGGAGAATTTCTTTTTCGGAGATCAATACTCCACTGCAACAAGGGCAGTCATTGTGACTCTCGGAACATTGACTGCATATGTATCTGCTCATATGCGCGGAATCGGAAACGACGATCGGTGCCGGAAATGGATTTCCATTTTTGAGAACGGAAGCGATGCATATTTTCGCTTCCAAATCGTTTTCCGGTATTGCTTTTTGGCAAATCATGCAAGTTTTTGGCATAGCGAATTCCCTCCTTGAGAATGTCGTGTTTTTTTGTTAAAGAAAGTCTCAATAGATATAAGTTAAGGTAAAATTTGGATAAAGTCAATTCAAATAGCGAAAAACATTCCAAAAAAAACTTAGAAATAAAAAAAACAGGAGCTAATCGGGTGTCGACTGACTCCTGTTGTACAATTGCATATAAAAGCGGATTACGGAAAATTAATAACCTCCTTGTCTTCCTCCGCTAAAACCTGAGTAAGAAAACTGTTATTTTCAGGATATTCAGTTTGCAAGTGTTTTAGAACAATTTTCTTGTCTTTATCTTGAGTGACCAGTTTACCACCGACGAAGCCTACCCATTGGCCGAGGTGGTCATTGAACCAGCATTCATCAGATTGCAGTTTTATAAACGCTATGTAATTCTCATCAGACAATAAAGTTGATGATGTTCTTGTCCTGAATTCTTCTTGATAGTATTCACGCGATGATTTGAACTGGAGGCTAAATTTACTCGTCAGCTCGTAAAAGATCTTCGAAGGCGTAAGATGTGTGAGACAATCCTTGGGAAGACCCAGCATAACAGTAATTGGCACACCATTCCAAACGCGCGAATCGCATAGAAGACTAAAGCCTTGCACTTTAAGTGCTTGTTTGACTTTCTCCCATCTTTTATAGGGAGCTATGGGATTTAAGCAGTTCACTTTTTCTAATATCAAATGAAACTGCTGAAAGATAACCTTTTTATTGTCTTCGCTCATCTCTATTACCTCCATTATTTGTAGTTCTGAGCTTACCTCGTTGTTAATATACGTAGTTTCAACTTGGTATAATCTAGCATTGAATTGGAGAAAAGGCAAGACTGTAATGCAAGGTACTAAATAGCACAAAAACGGTTCCAATGCTAAAATTGTAATACATAAGTAGTGTGATATATTAACTAAGTTTTGTGACTAGATTCCCGCCGCGCTTGCCTTGCTTCCGCAAGACGGCGAGCAGGTCTGCGCGGGAACGACACGAATGTTTGATGGTAATAATATATATGTCTAAAAAATCAAAGAAATTCATCCTCGACATCGTGCCACTGACCAGATTGCCGATGAGTGGCAGTCAGTCTTTTTCCTATTTGTCGGACACAGAATTGCCAATTGGCACGCTGGTGTCCATTCCCCTCTTCCGGCGCACGGTCGAAGGGGTGGTTTTGGGCGGGCGGAAAGACTTTGAACGATTGGGTAATATTGAACTGAAAAAAATTGAGAAAGTTTTGGAGGAAAGTTTTTTGACGGCGCACCAAATTGAGTTGGCGAAATTTATTTCGAATTATTATATATCTCCACTAGGCATTGTAATGAAAAATTTTGTGGTGAAGAGAGTAAAAACACGCAAAACAACCCCTCCCCAGCCCACCCCTCCGCACAGGATAGAAGGCGTGGGTATCGTCCTCACTAAAGAACAAAAAATTGCGGTTCAAAAAATTACTGATGACCGATTGCTAATGACTAAGTTTCTTCTCTTTGGTCCCGCAGGCGCAGGCAAAACCGAGGTATATATTCATTCTATTTTAGAAATAAAAAAGAAAAATCCTGACGCGCAGTTTTTAATTTTAGTGCCGGAGAAAACTTTGACACCACAAGCATTGGAAAGATATGGGCAATATTTTCCGGCAGAAGAAATCGTGATGCTCAGTAGTAATATTTCCAAGGGGCAGTTCTATGGCAATTGGCAGAGTATTGAGTCTGGAAAAGCCAAAATTATTATCGGCACGAGAATGGCCGTTTTTGCCCCATTCCAAAAACTTAGTCTTATTATTATTGATGAAGAGCAGGATATGTCATATAAACAGTGGGACATGAATCCAAGGTATGACGCAAGGACAGTGGTGGTCACGTTGGCAGAAATTTTCAAATGTCCGCTTGTTCGAGGTTCGGCCACGCCACTGATTGAAAGTTATTGGCAAGCGAGGAATGGGGAGATGAAGTTGTTGGAGTTGCCGCATTTAATAACCCACTCACCCCTACAGGACACCTCTTCTGAGTACAGCGGAGGAAGTCCTAATGTGGAAATTGTGGATATGAAAAAAGAGAGATGGTCCAAGAACTATTCTTGTATTTCGAAAAAATTGAAAAGCGAAATTGCCTATGCCTTGAAATATGATCAGCAAGTCATTTTATTCATCAATCGCCAAGGCATGAGTAGCTTCTCAGTGTGTAAGCGTTGCAAAACTGTCTTAACTTGTCCGAAATGCAACCGTTCGTTGGTCTATGATCAAAAAGGATATTATCGTTGCTTGCATTGCGCGTACAAAACTTCTATCACGCCCCAATGCACGGCCTGTAAAAGCATTGAATTTGAAAACGTGGGCTTGGGTACGCAGAAAGTGGAAAAGGAAATTCATGGTCTTTTTCCCGACGCACGACTCGCACGGCTTGATAGCCAGACGGCCAAAGATAGTGCATACCAAGCAAAAATTTACCAAGAATTTTCGACGCGCCAAATTGACATTTTGATTGGCACGCAAATGATCACTAAAGGCTGGGATTTGCCGAACGTGGCGTTGGTTGGTATAATAGACACGGACAATGCTCTTTCTATTCCAGATTTTGCCACCAATGAAAGGTTCTATGAAAATCTGGTGCAAGTCTCCGGACGAGTGGCGCGACTGGGAGCGAAAATGAAAGGTAGCGTTGTCATTCAGACCTATCAACCGGAAAACAAAACTATTCGCTTCGCGGCTGAAAGAAATTACACTACATTTTTTGAAAGTGAAATCGCTGAAAGAGAAGCTTTATCTTTCCCACCTCATGGCAATTTGATTAAATTGGTTTTTCAGGATTACGATTTCAAAAAAACGGAAAGCGAAACACAACACGTGTCGGAAACGTTGCAAGAAATCGCCGGTGTCAAAGTGACAGAGGCACAAGCGGCCTATGTTCCAAAAGTGCGCGGACGCTTTCGCCGACAAATCATAATAAAATACAAAGACGAACTGCCGGAAAAACTACAAACGGAACTCGCAAAATTAAAATCCGGATGGATAATTGATGTTGACCCAGTGTCCATAACATAGCAAATATGATCATGCCGATTCTAATCTATCCCAATGATATTCTCAGAAAGAAAAATGAGAAAATCAAAGATTCAAAAGCTCCAGAAATCAAAGCTTTGATTTTCGATATGTTAGAAACCATGGAGGCCAGTGGAAATGCTCTCGGCCTTGCGGCACCACAAGTCGGAGCATCAGTCCGCCTTTGTATCATCAAAATCAATGGAAAAACACATATACTCATCAATCCAAAAATTGCGGCTCGGTCTTGGAAAAAGGAAATTTCAGAAGAAGGTTGTTTGTCTTTCCCTGGAAAATTTATACCAATTAAAAGAAATTATAAAGTGACCGTTAAAACACTCAATAAAAACGGTGAGAAGATAATCATCAAAGCAGAAGGCTTGTTTGCTCGCGCCTTACAGCACGAAATCGATCATCTAGACGGAGTTTTATTCATTGACAAATAATAATATATTTTATGAAAGACCCAATTAAGCTGAAAACTATTTTTATGGGAACATCGCTTTTTGCAGCGGACATTCTGGAAGTGCTTTTGAAAAACAATTACAATATAATTTCCGTTTATACGGGAGCCGATAAGAAAAGCGGACCAAAAAAAGAAATTGAAAAAGCAGCGGTAAAGATGCTGGCGGAAGAAAAATCCTTGAAAATTTTTGAGCCTAAAAAATTCGATGAGGAAACAATCCGGGAGCTGTCCGCGCAAGAACCAGATCTCATTATCGTAGCGGCTTATGGCAAAATTTTGCCTGGCGAAGTTTTGCGCATTCCTGGGTTTGGCGCACTAAATGTGCACCCGTCTCTCTTACCGAAATATCGTGGCCCTTCGCCTCTGCAAAATGCTCTCTTAGAAGGAGAGGATGTGACCGGCACAACTATTATACTTATGGACGAAAACGTCGACACAGGAGATATTTTGTTCCAGGAAAAAATATTCATCGACCCGCAAGATAACTACGTAACACTTTTAGAGAAAGCGGCTAATGTATCTTCCGAACTTTTGCTTAAAACTCTCCCACTGTGGGTGGAAAGAAAAATCACGCCACAAAAACAAGATGAGACTCAGGCTACGAATTGCCAATTGATCGAACGCTCAGATGGACGCATTATCTGGACAGACAGTGCTGTTTCCGTCTACAACCGCGCGCGCGCTTTCTCTCCTTGGCCGGGAATTTTCACCTATTTGGAAAAAAATGGAACTGATCTGAGGCTAAAATTACACAAAATATCTTTACCGGAAAATATGCCTCCATCTAATCATAAAATTGGAGAAGTTTTCAAACTAAATGAAGATATTGCAGTGATGACCGGCGAGGGACTGATTATTTTGGAGGAAATACAACTAGAAGGAAAAGACAAAATTGGAGTGAAAGATTTCGTAAATGGCTACCCTGAATTTATCGGGAGTGTGCTGAAATAAAAAAAAATGATTGAAAAAAACACGGAAAAAAATGATTTAAAAATTATTCTAGTCGGTTTTTCCTTTGTGGTGGCGGTGAGCGTGCTTTTCTTTTTGAAATTTCATTTTATTGATCAAAAAAAACAAGCGGCGTTGGAGGATGCTGCCCAAAAAAACGCAATCGATGCGACGAAAAAATTTTCTAGTATAACTTCCGCCGATTTGGCCAAAAAAATCAGTGCCAAAGAAGCTCTCTTGATTTTAGATCTCAGAGAATCGGATAGCTTCAACGCTGAGCACATACTTGACGCAAAAAATCTCACCCTGGACTCTTTAACAGAAAATATAACTGCTTTCGATAAGCATGGTGAATATGTTTTTGTGGATGATCTAGGACTCACGCCCAATGAAATTCAAGCTATGCAAATTTTTGAGAATAATGGTATCACTAGCGTGACTTATTTGGAGGGCGGGATCACCCAGTGGAAAAATGAGTATGAGCCGACCATTGACATCGGCGATCCCTACTCTTTGGTTGACAGGTCAAAGACCTTGTACATAAAAAGTGACGATTTGCAAACAGCCATTTCAAATAAAGAGTATCTCTATCTGATAGATGTTAGAAGTTCTGACGAATATAAAAATGGACACATTGCTGGTGCGGTTAATATCTATTTGGACGACTTGGAAAATCGGCGCCGTGAAATCCCACTGGGCACTAAGATTGTTCTTTATGACGACAATGGAGTGGGTGCTTTCCAAGGCGCAGCCAGACTTTTTGATGCAGGTATCTTGAATGTATATACCCTCTCTGATGGACTAAATGCTTGGAAACAAAAAAAATTCCCGCTGACGATGGCGCAATAGGTCAATATCTTTACTATTAATTGAAAAAGAGGCAAAAAAGGGTCTCTTTTTTATTGGCGCGGATGAGTGTAGGAATACAAGAAAAGGGCTTGCGAAGCGAAAACTTTCAAAATTTCCATATTTTTCGGATTATTTTCTTCTTCTGTATCGTAATCATGGATAATTAAATAACTCTTCACGCCATGCATTTCCTGATGAGAAGAAATGATTAGGGCATTCTTATATTTTTTGATGTTCACATTTTCTTCCATGGCTGTCAGCACTTCATTTTTAACCATTTCACCTTCCTCGGGTAGAAATTCTTTTCTTGTTTTGGCTGTTTCGACTTCCACGAATTTCAATGATGTGAGTTCGGCTTTCAGCAATGAATTGGCAGCATTGATAATGGAATGGTAGGTTTCTTTTTCATGCGATTGACTAAGCGTCGTCCGATCAGTCAGACCGAGCGCGATGCCCATCAAAATATCCATTTTCCTGTTTACTTCTCCAATGTAACTGTACGATTCGACCAAATCTTTAACGGTTTGTTCGATTCTTTTTTCATCTTTTTCTTTTTCTTTTTTGTGAAAAAGTATTTGTTGCTCATTTTTTAAGATAATGGCGAAAGTCAAGATGCCCATAAGGAAAATCGCCACTTCCTCTACTCGAGTTTCTGATAAAAACCAAACATTGCCCGTGACTAAATCGGGAATAAGTACGGTGATTATAAAGCTGATCAAAAAAAGCCAATACATAAACTTGAGATTTATCCGTCAAACAATTCTTCTCATTCTGACTAATGGCGGCTCTGTGATGGGTTCTTTTTTTGAAAAAATAAAAATGTATAAAATTTCCAAGATAGCCAAAGTGTTCACCAGAAAAAGCAGAATGAACCAGACTTTATTCCTATTCTGCGCGGCTTTCCAAAGAGCCACCCCTTTCCAGGGAATAGTCCAGAGTACTGCCAAGATAACTACAATGATTTCTATTTTTTCTTTTATCATAAAGCACTATTTTTAATATTTTTTTAGTGTATCTTTATATCTGTTCATATAATAACATGTCAAATCGTAGCAATATTACCCTCTACTGCAATAATTCCAAAATTTCTTTTTTGAGCTCCCCTAAGTCTTCCAGATTATGGATAGAAACGCTCACAATTTTACTATCAATCTTTAGCTCTTTTAATTTTGTTTTAAGCTCTTTTTCATCTACCAAATCATTTTTAGTTAGAATGACCAGTTCTTTTTTCTCTATCAGCTTAGGGTCATAGCTGGCCAATTCTTGACGGATAATGTTATAATCACGCATCAAATCATCCGATTCTAGGGAGATACAATGCAATAAAGCCTTGGTTCTTTGGATGTGTCGCAGAAATTTTATTCCCAAGCCTCGTCCGGCGGAAGCGCCTTCGATGAGTCCTGGAATATCAGCTAGTATAATGTCATCCATCACGCCCAGATTAGGCTCTAGTGTTGTAAAATGATACGCCGCCACTTTCGCGTTAGCCGCTGTGAGTTCATTGAGTAATGATGATTTTCCAGCACTAGGGAGACCAATGAGTCCGACATCAGCAATCAAACGCAACTCGATGGACAAATCAAAGCCTTCACCTGATTTTCCCAATTCGAATTTTGTCGGACTGGTTGACGAGCCACTGCGGAAATAGAAATTGCCGCGGCCACCAATGCCACCCTTGGCGGCCAGGATTTTTTGACCGACCTCAGTGATTTCTTGTGTTCGGCCATTTGCCACATTCGTCAGTAATGTTCCAACCGGCACAGTCAACACCAAGTCTTTGCCATTCGGACCATCAGAACGATTGCCTCGGCCGTCTTTGCCATCCGGCGCGTAATGTTCTTTCATATGCCGGTATTTGTTCAGCGCAAAAACATCCGAAACACCTTCGAAATAGATATTGCCACCGTTTCCCCCGCGGCCACCAGTCGGCCCAAGACTCATCATGACCTTATCAAAAGCCACAATGCCATCTCCGCCTTTTCCGGCTTGAATCTTAATTTTTGCTTCATCAGTTAACATGAGTTCTCTACGAATTACGAATTAGATACGAATGCACGAATTTGAAATTATTTTTTTGGGATTGGATCAAACCCTCCCTCATTCCAAGGATGGCAACGAGACACGCGTTTTAGACCCAGCCAACCGCCCTTCAAGACGCCGAATTTATCAATGGCCTCATACGAATATTGGCTGCAACTGGGATGAAAGCGACAAAAACGCTCGGAAGTCACATAAGAAAGCCAACTATGATCCAGCGAGAGGGTCTTTTGATAAAATCTTATCAAAAATAAGATAATTTTTTTCATCAATTTATTCTAACAAAAAAAAGACGCTTTGTCAATTATACTTTTCCTGCTATAATATACTCATTCAATTAACAAAAATATCATGCAAACAATCCAACATAAAAAATTAGTCTGGCATTATTTCAAAGAACCGAGTACGGAAGATGTTTTGACAATCCAGAAAAAGTATAAAATCCATCCGCTCATTATTGAAGAATTTTCCACACCGACGCTTCGTCCTAAGGCCACACAATACGACAATTGCCTATTTATGTCCATTCATATCCCTCTTTTTGATACAGAAATAAAGACTACTTATGCCGCTGAAATTGATATTGTCATTTGCGAGAACACTCTTATTACTTCGCATGACCGCGACATCTTTCAATTGACCGATTTTTTTGAAAAACTCAAAATCGATAAGAAAAAACAGGAGTTGTACATGGACAGTTCTCCCGGTGCTCTCCTCCGCTTCATTATTGAAATGCTCTTGGAAACATGTTTTCCCAAATTGGATCATATTTCCCAAAAATTAGATTACATTGAAACGGAAATTTTTGCCGGTCATGAGAAGGAAATGGTATTTGAAATTTCTCTCGTCAAACGTGATATCCTGAATTTCCGCCGCACCATGAAACCGCAGCGCAGCGTCTTGGAATCTCTGGCACAAAAAGATTTCCGCCTAATCGAGCCCGAGCTTAAGCAATATTACCAAGATCTGATTGGCACCAATATCCGCATCTGGAACAACTTGGAATCCGCCAAAGAAACTGTAGAATCATTGGAAGAAACTAATAACTCATTGCTTTCTAATAAACTGGATATGACCATGAAAGTGCTCACTATTTTTTCGGCGGTTATGTTGCCAATGACGGTTTATTCTAATATTCTAGCGATGAGCGCCCGTATTCCTTTTGGCGACAATCCGAATGCTTTTTGGATTCATCTTTGTATAATGTTCGCGCTCTCGATTGTCACAATTTCGGCTTTCAAGATTAATAAATGGCTATGATGCTCAAGCTATATAACACGCTCACGAAACAAAAAGAAGAATTCAAACCGATTGTTATCGGCAAAGTCGGTTTGTATTCGTGCGGACCGACCGTTTACAATTATATTCATATTGGCAATATTCGCGCTTATCTCAATGCCGATATTTTGAAAAGGTATTTGACAAGTATCGGCTATGAAGTGCGGCATATCAAAAACATCACTGATGTAGGCCATCTGACTGATGATGACATCGCCCAGGGTGATAGCGGTGAAGATAAAATTTCTAAAAAAGCCTTGACGGAAAACAAATCGCCGGAAGAAATCGCGCGTTTTTACGAACAAGCTTTCAAAAAAGATGAGGATCTAATGAATATTTTGCCGGCCAACTATTTTCCGCGTGCCACCGCCCATGTGCCGGCTATGATACAAATGATTGAGGGTTTGATTGAAAAAGGTTTTGCCTATAAGAAAAATGGTAATGTTTTTTTTGCGGTCACAGAATTCGAAAAATATGGGCAGTTGTCCGGCAACACACTAGCAAATTTAAAAGTTGGCGCACGCCTAGCAGAACATCCGGACAAAAAAAATCCTTGGGATTTTGCCTTATGGCTCGCTTCTCCCAAGGAACACTTGATGAAATGGTCCAGCCCTTGGGGCGAAGGCTATCCTGGTTGGCACATCGAGTGCAGCGCCATGAGCATGGAATATCTGGGCGATACTGTCGACATCCATACCGGCGGAGAAGATAATATTTTTCCTCATCACGAAGCGGAAATTGCGCAGAGTGAATGCTTCAGTGGTCACAAATTTGTCAATTTTTGGCTGCACAATCGGCATCTTTTGGTCAATGGCGAAAAAATGTCAAAATCCAAAGGCAATTTCTATATCCTGAAAGACATCTTAGACAAAGGTTATTCCCCAATGGAACTACGTCTAACATTACTTTCTTCACATTATCGCAGCCAGATGAATTTTACTTGGGACGCTATGGAGCAAGCTAAAAGTAATTTACAAAAAATTTCCGCCTGGGTGGCTAATTTGAAAAATATTAGTAGCGGCGAGAATGATTCTGCCAGTGAGATAGATTTTGTGCACATCTATCAAAAACGTTTCGAGGAAGCGATGGATGATGATCTTAACACTCCCCTGGCCTTGTCCGTTCTCTATGAACTCATCACCGAGACCAATAAATTATTGTCCGAAGAAAAATTGAGCGCCACAACTGCCAAAGATATTTTGGGATTTTGGGAAAAGATTAATAAGGTTTTGGGATTGGAAATCGCCTCATCGGCAATTGAAGTGCCAGAAAAAATGTTTACATTAGCTGAGGAAAGAAAAACTGCACGCGACAACAAAGATTTTCAGAAATCCGATGAACTGCGCGAAGAAATTGAAAAAGCGGGTTATATCATTGAAGATTTAAAAGATAATAATTATAAATTAACTAAAAAATAATATGGGAAATTGTGGCTGCGATCACTGTGATTGCGAAGACGACAAAGAAGAAATTTGTGAGTGTGATGAAGGCTGTGAATGCGTGCACGAAGACAAGTCACCTGAAGAAAAAATTGAGGCGCTGAAAAAAGATATTGGAGACTTGGACTTGGGAGTTCGGGTTGAAGAAATGTAAGAAAGGATTTAGATATTCGAATAAATCCAATGAAATTGGAAATTTTTAAGACTCTAAGTTTAGGGAATTTTTGTTTTATATGAAAGACTTTTGGTTACAATTAAATAAGCCCGTCCTAGCTTTAGCTCCAATGGCGGGCATCACAGACAGTGCCTATCGTGAAATGTGTCGACGCTATGGGGCAGATGTGGTTTATTCCGAAATGGCCAGCGTTTCGGCGCTGTTTTTCAAACCGGAAAAAACTTTAGAGTTGGTGAAATTTAATACCAGTGAAAGGCCTTATGTCGTGCAGCTTTTTGGCAAAGACCCCAGACATTTCGCCAAAGCCACGCGAATTATCACGGAAAAAATTAAACCTGATGGCCTTGATATCAATTTTGGTTGTCCGGCTAAGAAAGTCTTTGGACATGGGTCAGGTTGCGCCTTGATGCCACAAAAGGAACTGGCACGAGAGATTATCTCGGCTGTTTGTGATAATACTGATCTGCCAGTGTCCATCAAAATTCGGGCGGGTTTGAAAAATATCAATGCCCTTGAATTTATTGAAAACACTAAAGATCTCCCCTATTCGGCCGTTATGGTGCATGGACGCACCTATGAAGGTGGTTTTTCTGGCTCAGTTAATTTTGAAATCGTAGAAGAAATCAAAAAAATAATTCCGGATAAAATTATTTTGGCTAATGGTGGCATCAATTCAGCCGAAGACGGCGCACAAGTCTTGCGTGACTATCCCCTGCTGGACGGATTAGGCATTGCTCGTGGCGCTTGGGGTCGCCCGTGGATCTTTAATGAAATTAAAAATGCTTACCTGAATGATGGCGCATGCCTACCTCTGGCAGATATTGACTATGACTTTCCTCGCATCAAAAAAATTATGCTCGAGCATGCCAAATTGATCTATGCCGGCAAAGGCGACACTGGCAAATTCGAAATGAGAAAACATCTAGCCTGGTACATCAAAGGCTTTCCGGGAGCATCAGAGTTGCGCCGGAAATTGGTGACAGCGGAGAGTTTGGAGGAAATCGAGAAAATACTTTGTGTATAATTCCATAATAACTTGTGCAAAAGCGCAAGTTGATTTATCTTGCCTGACTGTTATAATAGATTAACTATGGCGAAAACCTCTAATGAAAATTTGAAGCTCCCGCCGCAAAATATTGAAGCTGAAAAATCAGTTTTAGGCTCTTTAATGCTGGACAAAGACGCAGTTATTAAGATTGCTAATTTGATTCGTCAAGGCGATTTCTATCGCGATGATCACAATTTGATATACCAAGCCATGATAGAACTCTATGAGAAACGCGAACCGATTGATGTGCTATCACTCTCCAATCGCCTAGAAGAAAAAAATCAATTGGACGTGGTGGGTGGTTCCAGCTATTTGACTGAATTGGTGAATAGTGTGCCGTCCAGTGCCAATATTGTTCATTATGCCAAAGTGGTGCAGAAAAAATCCACACTGCGAAAGTTGATTCTCGCCGCGTCAGAAATCGTCAGTTTGGGCTATGAAGAAGGCGAGGACGTGGAAAAAATTCTGGATGAAGCAGAACAAAAACTTTTCAGTGTTTCACAAAAATTCATCAAGCAAGATTTTGTACCAATCAAGTCTATCTTGGAATCCGCTTTCAATCGCATCGACGAATTGCATAAAGGCGATCACAAATTGCGCGGTGTCCCTTCTGGCTATCCTGATTTGGATGGCATTTTAGCCGGCTTCCAAAAATCCGATCTGATCATTTTGGCGGCGCGCCCTTCGATTGGAAAAACGACTCTCGCCCTAGATTTCGCTCGGCAAATCGCCGTGAAAGAGAAAATTCCAGTTGGCATTTTTTCACTGGAAATGGGCTCGGATCAATTGGTTGATAGGATGCTGGCGGCGGAATCCGGTGTGGACCTGTGGCGACTGCGTACCGGACGCCTGAAAACCGGTGACGGCGACAATGACTTTCAGCGCATCGGCGACGCCATGGGCGTGCTTTCCGAGGCTCCGATTTACATCGACGACGCCGGTTCAGCTAACGTGATGGAAATGCGCACTATGGCACGCCGTTTGCAATCAGAACACAATGTTGGCGTGATCATTATTGACTATCTGCAGCTCATGGAAGGCCGAAGAGGTGGTGGTGGAGACAATCGAGTGAATGAAGTGTCAGAAATTTCTCGCGCTTTGAAACAACTAGCCCGCGAACTCAATATCCCAATCATTGCTCTTTCTCAATTGTCACGTTCCGTCGAATCGCGCAGTCCGCAAATTCCCAAGCTGTCCGATCTGCGCGAATCTGGTTCCATCGAGCAGGACGCCGACATCGTGATGTTCCTCTACCGCGAAGATCGCGAAAAACCAGACACACCAAACAAAAATATTGTGGAAGTCCACATCGCCAAACACCGAAATGGTCCCATTGGACGCATGTCACTCTACTTCAATGAAAACTCAACCACTTTCAAATCCCTAGAAAAAGTCCACACAGAATAAGTTAACTAATTTTATGTATCCCAAATCTTTCAAAAAACTTATCGATTATTTCGCTTCCCTCCCCTCTGTCGGACCAAAAATGGCCGAGCGGCTAGTGTTGTATCTTTTCAAACAAGACAAAATTTCTTTGGATGATTTCGGCGCTACACTTGCCAATTTGAAGATTAGTCTGCGTCTATGTTCCAAGTGTGCCAATATCAGTGAAGAAAGTTTATGTGGCATCTGCCAAGACTCGCATCGCGACTTGAAAAAAATTTGCGTCGTAGAAGAACCGCTAGATATTGTGGCAATTGAAAAAACCAAAAAATATTCCGGTCTCTATCATGTTCTGGGCGGGACGCTAGGCGGTCTCAAAAATTCCGATCAGAACCAGCTCCGTCTCAAGGAACTGGAAAAACGCATTCAGGACGAAAAAACTGAAGAAATTATCTTGGCCATGAACCCGACCACCGAAGGCGATGCCACTTCACTCTATGTCGCCAGGATGATAAAACCCCTTGGAATCAAAGTCACTCGCCTCGCCCGTGGCCTCTCCACCGGTGGCGACATCGAATACGCGGATGAACTGACACTGAGTAGCGCGATTATGAATAGAAACTAGAAAAATTTCAATCTAGCACCTCGCTGTCATCCTGAGCGGAGTGAGTCGCCAATGAGGCGACGAACGCAGTCGAAGGATCTGCCTTATATCACCTCTCTTTTTGTGATTTATAGTAAAACTAGTAGTTACACCAGGCAGATTCTTCGACTTCGCTACGCTACGCTCAGAATGACAAATTAAAGTATTAAAAAAACGAACCTGTGGGTTCGTTTTTTACTATAAAGTTTTTCTATTATATCTTCGTAATTTCCACTTCTGTCATCGTTTGTCTGTGTCCGAATTTTACTCGGTATCTTTTTTTAGCTTTGAATTTCATGCCCACGACTTTTTTCTGTTTGGAAGTTTCAATGATTTTGCCTTCTACTTTGGCGCCCTCCAAAAACGGCGTGCCGATTTTGACATCTTTTTCATCCCCAAGGAAAAGTACTTCGGAAAAAACCACGCCAGTGCCGGTTTCGCCTTCCAATTTTTCCACCTTAATTTTGTCTCCCACGGCCACTTTATACTGTTTTCCGCCGGTTTTTATGATAGCTAACATAACTGTTTTAAGTAAAATATTACCTAGATACTATATCTGAATCGGTGGCACTTGTCAACATCCGAAATCCGCGCTAGTATTTAGGATATGAAAAGATGGAAAAGATTGATATTATTTTGGAGCTTTGTCGTCCTTTTTTTAATGACAGTTCCTGTTGTACTCCTGCGCGCCCGAGGCTATCGTTTTGATTACCACCGAGGCGTTTTTGTCTATAGTGGGACTATTACTTTCAAATCCAATCCTCAGACAGTGGACGTAAAATTAAACGGGACGCTGGCGGCTTCCAAGCAACTGGATCGCATCAATAGTTCCTACAACATTACGGGACTTTTGCCTGATCCATACAATTTCCAAGTTTCCGCTTCAGGATTTCAAACTTGGAATAAAAATATTGACGTGCATAGCGGACTCGCTACGGAATTTTGGAACATTCTACTCGTACGCAATAACTATGACCGGATCGTTTATGACACACCCGGCATAGAAAAATTCTTTCTTTCACCCAAAAACAAACTCTTGGCCTACACCGCGTCGACTACTGAAAAAACCAGCGTGGGCATCTTTGATATCGGCGCTAAAAAAATCATCGATACCTTTGACTTCACCGGTTGGAATTTTGCCGGCACGGTGCGGAAAGAAAACTTGGAATGGTCACCGGATGAAACCGCTTTTTCCATACCAGTCAAAAAAGAGGTGGCCGGCCAAACAACCTACAACTATTTTATCGTCACTTTGGCTGATAGAAGCACGCTGGATCTTGGTCAATTTTTGGGCAAAAACTCCATTTCCAACGTACGCTGGGATTCTAAAAACAAGGGCTTCTTGTTCTTCTTGGACCAAGGCACGCTCTACCGAGCCAATTTGAAGGTTAAGGACGATATTGCCGTCATTGCTACTGACGTACTCGCTTATGACCTCTCCGGCTCTACTGTCTATTATGCTACTTCTTCCAATAATCTGCTTTTCAAAAACACTTTGGACGGTGCTTCGGAGCCGTCCCAAATCACCAACAATTTTCCTGGTGGCACTGATAATAAGATTTCCACTATGGTGGTCTATGACGACGCGCGCATTGCCATCCTAACCGAAAATCATGATCTGTACATTTTCAACCAAGGCGAACATAACGACTATTTCCGCAAGTTAAACAATGACATCTTGGAAACACATTTTTCCGATGACGGCAAAAAATTGCTTTTCTGGTCGGACAACGAAATTTCCGTTTACTATTTGCGCGACGAATTGTCCCAGCCTGACCGCGCCGAAGACACCATGGAAAATGTCACGCGCTATTCTCAATCAGTGAAAAATATCCAGTGGTTCTATGACTATGAACATATCGTTTTCAGCGTTGGACCATACGTCAAAATCATCGAACTTGATCCGCGCGACCACAAAAACTGCATGGATATCCTGAACACTAAATTGGAAAATCCTTTCGTAATCTACAACAGTTTCCTCGGCAACCTTTTCTTCACCGACACTAAAGACAATTCTACTGACCTAAATTCCATCATCTTCCCCGAAAAAACTTCCATACTCGGCCGAATAGGAATTGGCGGATAAAAAAAGAAACCTTACTGAATAAATTCTTCAGTAAGGTTTCTTCCTAAAGCCGAGCTTTTAGTGGTTACTCAAATCACTCAAAAGAGCGTACCATGCATTTTCTTGATTGCCAGCTCCTTTTACGCAAAAGATTAGATCGTGCATATTGTTAACGTTTGACCAGCCTCTAAGAGTGCGCATACTGCTCATACAAAGCCCGGAACATCTGGTAGCGTTGGTTTGCGACTCGGGAATGTTTCTCGTTGCTCTCTCGAATGTTTTGAAAAAGTCCTCCACTCCAGAAAGCCTTACCCACTCACACCCAGGAACCATGATTTCTTTCGTTTTTGCTCGGAAACGGTCGCTCATTTCTTTATCTTCTATGTTGCCGTCGAATTTCATGAGCAGTATTGTTATTACTTCATATAAAACACTGCTCAATCTCTTCGCAAACTCATCTTTTGAGAATTGCACGATTTCTATAAACTCTCGTTTAATCATATACAACTTGATTCCCATAAAAACAACCAGAAAGAACATGCAGATTAACGCAGTACCCAGCCCAATCACCAAATAATTCGTCTGATTTTCCATTACCTCTCTCTCCTTCTTTTGTTAAAGATTTACCGGAAACATTGTCCGGCGCTTTTAAAGATACGGTTTTTTTGTCATTCCTGCGTAGGCAGGAATCCAGTGTAGAAACTTAGTGCTTCGTGGCTAGATTCCCGTATACACGGGAATGACAACGTGTGGGAGTCCAACTCCCCTTATGGGAGTTGGACTCCCTGAGGAGTTTCTGGACTGTTATTTCACCAACTTCCAATCTTTGTCCAAACTAATATCATAAACTTTTGATTGGCCGTCTTTTTGAATAACTGTAACTTTACCGGGAATATTGCCAAGACCGGATTCTTTCTGGATAAGCAAATCGTAATTATTCGAGACCGAAGCCGGCAAAGTATATGAGATTTCCACAGTGCGGGTCTCGCCGAGTGGCACTTTCACGATTGAGCCGAAATATTTTTTCCCGAGCTCTGTGCCATATTGAATGTTGCCGTCCAAGCCGTTGGAATTTTCCAGCCACGCGCCATTTGGCACATAGACGCGCAAATAAGTCAGATAATCGCGAGTCATCCAATCTTTGACTTTGCCGGTGTGCGTGTAAGTGATTTTCAAATCAGCCTTTGGTGTGTCGCCGGTCAAATCAACTGTGTAATTGAAATCGCGCTTCATGTAATAATCACTTTTGAACGCGCCAAGGTTGGCGTCTGTCATCGCCAGATAATCCCCTTTCCAATCTTGATTGATGTTCCCTGACCAACCGACATTTTTGGCATAGTTTTCGAGAGTAGCGTCTTTGAAATACAACTGAACATCCTTTTGATTCAAATCGGACAGAATGATTTTCGCCAGATCGATCTTTTGTGAAACGCTGAAAGTTGCGACACGCGCCATGATGGCATCTGCCAGTTCGTTCATGACCGTTTTTCTGTCCCCTTTGTCAATGCCTTGCGTGGCATAACCCTTCTCCACTTGATATTCCAAATTCAAAATAGCGTTTTCGCTGTCATATGTGCCGGGATAATCCGCGAGGGTGATCGGCCCAGTCACTTTCAAAAACGATGTCAAAACATCCGTGTTGATCGCTACGATGCCATCAAATTTTTCTTGGCCTTGTCCCAGATGATAGAAATAGTCGGCTTTTTCAGCGTTTGTGGCAAAGTCTGGCGACCAATTGGAGTCGCGCAATTTCCAATCAGAAACATTCAAAGTTTCTTTCATTGGATAGGGTGTCGGAATGCCATTGGGCACGCGACCGTCAAAGTTCGACAGGTCATGGGTTTGCAAAAGTGTCACGTGTCCGTTTTTCATTTTCAAAATTCCAAAACTGCCGATGTATCCGCCGCCTGGGCGAAGCTCCATATTATTCTGGAAAAGAATCATAAAAGTTTTTTCCTGATCATCCTGCTTCACTAAATAATTCCCGAAGTAGGCCACGGATTTCAATTCTTCCTTATTACTGAGCCATGGCACCCAATCAATGGCGGCTTTTATTGTGCCACCGGGATTATTTTTGAATTGCAGAACTAACCAGAAACCAGCCAGAAAAACGATCGAAATTGACCAGAAAATGATCCAGAATTTTTTTGAGTATTGTTTAGCCATATGATTATTATAATTTACCTGATAAAAGTTTATTT
>JAHFOP010000002.1:0-20114 GCA_023261605.1 Candidatus Moraniibacteriota bacterium | reverse complement strand
CAATTCTTGTGGCACCTCTAAAAATGTTTCATCCTCAGCAATCGGCAGATTGGCGGGCGCACTGGCTACTTTGGTTCTATTGACAAAATCAGTGTAGGGTTTTTCTTCCGCGCCCAGCGTCCATTCTTTTTCAAGCGGAACCGATTTTGCAACGTCATTTTTCTCCAGCACCGGCGCAGCATCTTCCTTTTTCAATCGTGACAAAGAAAAAATATTTTCATAGTTGGATAAAAAATTTGGGAGTTCGATTTGCAAATTTTTCTCTTTCTCAAAAATTGCTATTCCAGCAGAAAAGGCCAAAAAAATTATCACCAACACCCCCAAAAGAATTTCTGAAAAGATCATGTAATTGAAAGTACCGGCGGAGTAGTCAGTCACAGTCGGGTCGATTATCCGCACATCCAAATTATTCCGAATGTCATAATACAAGCCGACTGAGCCGAGCAGTGTCTTGGTAGTTTGTGAACTCAGAACTTCCGCGCGGTAGCGATCTTTGTCACGCGCAGTGATCTGCAAAATTCCACTGTTTCCCACGCGAGAAACGTTCAACTCTGAATTCCAATAAATCTTTTTTTTGTAATCGGGCAGTTCCGCTAGCGTATCATTCGCAACATCCGCATTTTCTTCGGCCATGCGATTGAAAAAAGTGAGGGTGGTCGGCAGATTTTGCATGTTTTCAATGATCTGATTGGCATTTTCGACGGCCACAGCGCTCTTGGGGATGATCAGGATGTCAGTTTTTGCTTCATAGACACGACTCAAATTGACACTCAGCACAAAAACCGCCACGAGCGTTGCGGCAGAAATCAGCCAAAATGATTTTAGGTTAAACACTTTTCTCATGCAATTCTTGTTTAGAAATTATTTTTCTCTTACACGCAAGGATATCTTCGTACAGATCTTCGGTTTGAGCGACTATACTGTCCCAACTATATTCCGCCTGCGCCTTCTTTCTGGCCACTTCGCCCATATCTTTGGCCAAGGCCGGACTATTGATCAAAAAAACCATCTTTTCTTCCAGGTCTTCCGCCGAACCGGAGCGGAAAAAGACCGCTGTCTCATCATTCAACGGTTCGCGGTTTTCTTTGATGTCACTGGCCAAAATGGCGCGACCATAACCCATCGCTTCTAACAGTGCCATCGAAAGTCCTTCTGATTCGGATGGTTGAACAAAAAGATAGGTGTGGGAAAAAAGTTGCTGCAATTCTGCACCGCTCAATGAACCGGTGAAAATAATGTTTTCTCGTCCGCGTGCCGTATCCTTCAATTCTCGAGTATAATCATCTGTGTGAAAACCGTCACCGATAATAACTAGCTTTTTACCACGCGTCAGATGCTTGTCTTCCAAATTTTTGAAAGCTTCGATCAGATAGTGCACGCCTTCATGGCGAATGAAAGGGCCGACATAAATGATGTAACCACCTTTTTGCAAGTTCCATTTCTGCAAATACCCTGTTTCTTTGACAGGAAAAACATCCGCACCATTAGTAATGACAGTCGCGTCTTTTTTAAATGTGGTTTTAACGTAGGCACCTAAATTTTTGGAAACAGCGATGGTTCTATGTGGAAAGATAACGGCGATAAATTCACCCAATCGCAGACACGCGCGCGCGAACCCTCCCCATTTTTTGTGATAGTAGTCCTGACAATGATGCGTGGCCACAACCGCCGCGCTTCTTTGAAAAATTCTGGCAATGAAACTGAGCGAACTCGGACCAATAGCTTGAAAGTGGATCACGTCATAACCCTGAAACAAAGCGTGAATCGTTGCCAAAAAAGTGTGTGTGATGGTGTCTAAATGTTTGGTTGGCACGCTGGATAGGTGGATCACGTGCACGCCCTTGTAAAAGTCAATGTTTTTATCGCTATAATTGTTGCGAGCATAGACAAAAACCTCATGGCCACGATTGGCCAATCTGGTTGCCAGTTCTTCCACGTGTTTTTCCACGCCGCCTGACTTCATAGGTATTCCTTTTTGTCCGATAAATGCGATCTTCATGCGATGAAACTTAATGTTTTTTAATTTCGAACTATAGCAATCTATATCAAATAAGTCAAATGAGGGCTGATTTATATCTTAGAGATTAAAGTTAATGCTATTTTTGAATGTTTTTTCCAAAAACCCAGAGGTTCTTTTTTTATTGAGAACTTTTCTATATAGCGCTAATGTTTTTTCTGCATTTTTCTCCCAACTATATTTCTTTTCAACATGAGTGCGAGCACTATCACCCAATTTTTGCACCAACTCTTTATGTTCAAAAGCAAAAATTAATTTGTTTTTCAGATCCTCTAAATTTTGTTTTTCAAAAACAATTCCATTTTCGCCCACGGGAGAAACATTCTCTTCAATATCACTTATGATTGGGCACAGTCCATAACCCATAGACTCTAGAAGAGCATTAGATAAGCCTTCTGCTAAAGATGGTTGAACAAATGAAAAGGCACATTGAAAAAGTGCGGCCAAATTTTCACCTACCTGATTTCCGGTAAAAACGATGTTTTCATCTTGATCCGCCATCATTTTCAATTCTTCAACATAATCATCCGTAAAAGCCCCTTCTCCAACAATTACCAATTTGAAATCTAAGGAGATTCGCCCATCTTTCTGAGCTTGCTTAAAAGCTTCTATCAAAAGATGGATTCCTTTGTGACGAATTAATCTGGAAACCGAAAGAAAATATCTATTTTTTTTCAAATTCCATTTTTCTATTAAATTAATGTTAGTCGTTTTTGAAACAGAAGATCCATTGCGTATAACTTCCGCCTCAACTCCAAATTTTTCTTTTATATATTTTTGTAGAATATTACTAACGGCAATGGTTTTGTCAGGAATCTTGCTTATCACCCATTCACCTAAAAGCAGATAATGCTTAGCTAAAAAGCTCCACTTTTGATGTTGACTATCTCGCGAATTGAAAGTGGCAATCAGAGCCGTTCTCGGTTTCAATATCTTTATGATCCAGCACAGAGAAGATGGTCCCGGCGCTTGAAAATGAATCACGTCATAATTTTGAACAAGCGCGTGCATAATTGCAAAAAATGTGTGACTGATAGCACCCAGATTTTTTGTTGGAATAGCTGGAATATAAATTAGATTAACACCTTTATATCTTGAGGGTTTTTGAGAAGCATAATCATTCCTGACATAAACAAAAACTTCATGACCCAAAGCAGTCATTCTTGTGGAAAGCTCTTCCACCCTTCTTTCCACGCCCCCAGATATAATAGGGATTCCTTTTTGTCCGATAAATGCGATTTTCATCTGTTTTGAATTATCCTTTTTGACTTGAAAGTTTAGCATAAATGAGAAAAAAAGTCAAGCAAAATTATGCCCATAAAAAAGCTTTATTTTAAGCAAAAAAAACTCTTATGACTTAAGAGCTTTTGTGTGCTTGATAAAAATCAACTCATGAGGTCAGTCTTCTTTTCTGGTACAACGATCAAGGACTTCTTGATAAATTGCAAGCAATTTAATGTAAAGTTTTTCTTCATCATTAACTGCCAAAGCATTCTTTCGTCCCTTCTCACCCATTGCTTTTCTTTCTTCTGGAGTAAGAGTCAAAACATGATTCATCTTGTCCACTAAATCTTCAACATCTCCACCAATAAAAATAAAGCCGGTTTCTCCAGTTAGCATCAACTCTTTGGATCCACCCAAATCGGAAATAATAAGCGGTCTTTGAAGGAGTTGCGATTCTAGAACTATGAGGGGTAAGTTGTCAAACCAAACAGAAGGCAGGACGATAAATTTTGCGGAGCCAATTGTTTTTTTCAATTCCTCTCCAGTCTTAAAACCTAAAAAATAAATCTTATCTTGCAATTTCAACTCTGTTACTAATCTTTCGAGATTTTCTTTTTCCGGTCCCTTGCCAAGAATAAATAGTTTATTCTCTCCCAGTTTTTTTTCATCAAAAAGTTTTTTGGTTGCGCGAATCAAATCTCCAATGCCTTTTTCTTCAGAGAGACGTCCGTAGTAGAGAAAGTAATCTTTTTCTTGCCATTCCCCATTTATCCTAAAATCTTCCGTCGCAAATGGATTCTTCAAAACACTAATTTTTTTTGCGGGGATCCCAAATTCCACGCATTTTTCTTTCATAAAGTGGCTAGGCGCAATGAAAAGATCCACTTTCTCATAAGTTTTTAAAATTTTATGCAAATACGCTTCTATCATCAAAGTTAGGCTCGCAGCATAAGAATTTTTAGAACATTTATTTAGAAAACATTGATAATATTTTCCACCTTTACATTTTTCGCAAATTTTCCCTTGACTGAATAATTTATAGTTCGGGCAAATCAATTTGTAATCATGCAGAGTCATCACGATTGGGATATTTTTCTTTTTAAGCGTAAGAATAATCGAGGGACTCAAATAATGATAGAAATTGTGCAGATGTGCAATTTCAGGTTTTTCCTTATCAAGCAGTTCTGCTAATTTCTTCTGCGCTTCTCGATTGAAAATTATTTTGCCTGCTAAGATGACCATCTTCCAAAAGCCCACTTTTTCATTTAGGTCGAAATGAGTGGTGAAATATTTTTCATAGTCATTCGGTTTATTCGTTTCATCTTGCATTGAAAAAATAGCCACGCGATGTCCTTTTTTTTTCAATATTTTTACAATTTCAAAAAAGGCCGTCACACTCCCAGAGCCACGTTTTTTGGAATAGTATTTATGAACCTGTAGAATTTTCATATAGCGTGTCAATTTACAAACTTTCGTTTATATTATAGACTAAAATAAAGCATTATCAAAATTATGGAAATAATCTCAAAAAGAATTGCCCTGATCACCCTTACAGCCGGCCTGTTCATTATTTGGCTACTCAGTCTTTTTTTTATCGATTCTTTCATCACGAATTTAGTCTTGATTTTCGGGCTTATTCTTTCCATTGCCTTTCTTTATCGACCGAAATGGGGCATTTTTCTAATCCTTTTTCTGCGGCCGTCTATCGATAAATTCAGCGATCAAATCACAGTCAGTCTAGGGAATAATTTAAATTTCAATGCAGCAGCAATTTTTGGCATAGTAGTTGTTTTGCTGCTGATAATATTTTTGATAAAAAACATAGGAGAATTGAAGTGGTTGCCTGTTAAAAAAACTTGGCTGCTATTCATAACTATTGCTCTATTGAGCATAATATTTTCCCTTGACAAAATAGCCAGCATTTATGGCATAATAAAAATCATTAGTATATTTCTAATATTTTCCTCTGCTTATGTGCTTGTCAAAAAAGAAAAAGATCCTAAGTCAATTTTATTGGCAATAATTTTCTCCAGCATTATTCCTTTTCTCTCTGCTATTTACCAACTATTGACCGGCTCCGGAGTTGCGGGAAGTGAAGGCGTGGAAAGTCGCTTATTTGGAACATTCAGCCATCCAAATCCATTTGCTTCTTTTGTGTTAATTTCCGTTTCAGTACTTCTTTTTTTAATACTAAAAGAAAGAGATTTCGGCAAGAAATGGCTTTTTAGTTCATGGCTGGCTCTCGGTTTCATTATTCTTGAACAAACCTATGCGCGCGGCGCTTGGTTGGCCTTTTTGATTTTTCTTTTCATAATAACCATCAAAAAATCCCCTAAAGTGCTGGTGGTTTTGTTTGTCGCGTTCGTAGTACTTTTTTCTCTTTCCACTTCTATTCAAAACAGGATCCAAGATGTCTATAATCCTCCAGCGGACAGCTCGGTGCGTTGGCGCTTTGAGCAATGGGATCGGGTGTATAAATCTTTTGTAAAGAAACCCCTGACGGGATATGGCATTGGAACAGAAACAATCGTGCATGAAAATGAATACGGCCCTAATGCTGGAAATCAATACACGCATAATGATTTCCTGAGAATTGCTCTGGAAACTGGAATTTTCGGTTGCATCATTTATTCCGCCTTACTTTTCCTAGCATTGGCGAAACTGATTCAAGCTTATCGACAAGAAAAAAACCCTTGGCGCAAGGATTTTGGGCTTTTTGTTTTAGCTCTTTATGTTGGACTTTTAAGTTATTCTTTGACCAACAATAATCTCAATGAGACTGTCACTCAATGGTTGATGTGGGGAGTGATTGGAACCGCCTTTGCTCTATTTGAATTGTCTCGCGAGGAAGAGCCTTCATTGAAAACCGAGTGAAAATCGAATGATCTTTCTTCGACTACTTTTTTATTACGCGCGCGAGATAGCTGAATCCATCTCGAGCCATCTCGAATATCCCCGGTTCAAAGAAGCATCCCTGCATGCAATTTAAACGGCAATTTTGCACTCTCCCTCTAGCTTTTTTGGCTTTTTCAGAATTCCAAATGTCCATAATGCTTTCTTTTTTGACATTGCCGATGAAACCTAAGTAGCCACAAAAAAGAACGTCACCAAACGGGTGGATGGTGAATTTTTTATACCCAACTTCACAACCGCCCTTGGCTCCCATCCTGTTTCTGAAATATTCTGGAATATTATTAAGATGAGAAAAACTATTCAGAATGAGGCCCGGGACTTTTTTCTTTTTCGCTTTGAGTTGATCAATGATCTCCTCCACTTGAGCAAGATCTTTTCTATTTACAGCAAAACTTTTTTCAATTTTGACATCATCTTTGTAAAGATTGTCGTGTTCAAAATCTTCGAAGGGTTGAATGAAAATTGAGGCCTGATATTTTTCAGCCAACTCAACGATTGGCAAAATATGTTTCAAATTTTTTCCGCTCATGACCGTGTTTATCTTGAGAGAAACATTTTGTGGTTTGATTTTTTCATATACCGTGAGAACACCCAAGCAATGCTCAAATGCATTGGGCATATTCCGGATCTCATCATGCAACTCGCCAATGGCATCAATTGACAGCGAGATGTGTCCCCCACCTATCTTGTCATATTCTCGAATGACATCTTCAGTAATAAGCCAGCCATTGCTGCCGAAATGCGTGTAGATTCTCTTTTGATTAGCATATCCAAGCACCTCAAAAAGCAGCTTTTTTTGCAAAATTGGTTCGCCACCCGTCACCCCAAAGTTTCTGATTTTGAGTTTTTTCATCTGATCAATGACATTTTTCATTTCTGCGAAATTCAAATATTTCTGAGCGTCTTCGTGAAGCCCGCGATCCCATTGGGTGCACATCTGGCAACGAAAATTGCATTTATTGGAGATGTTCCAATAAATCTGCGCTGGAACTGTCAGATTTTTTCCTGTAGCTTTGGACAATTTGGTCAAAAATTTGTTTTTGATCTTAGCTGTCCCGACATGGATGATTTTTTGCGCTTGTTTTATCATAAATTTATTTTAGCATGAATTGTACAATAAGTTAATTTTGATTGCTTATAAAAAAATTGAGCCCGCTACAGAAGTGAATCTGCGGCGGGCTCGGGTGGCGATGCGGAAACGTTTTATCAGAACGGACACTCCGGCGGAGAGTCGTTCTTCACAACCACTCCGTCGAGGCCAATTGTGACCTCGTAGCAAACTTCTCCGTTGCTGTGAACCGGCGCACCTCTTTTAAGCGTTGCAATGCATTGGGCGTATGGGACAACCCGCGGATCATTCAGCAATTGCTGGGCAACCGGCAGATCGTTCACGTTACGCAACACAATGGTAGGCCCCCAAATGGGTGCGGCACCATAAGTCCAACCGTCACGCGGAATACGATCTCTATAGCCCTCCACCTTGACGGAGAGGGCATTGTTAAGTTTTTGAGGATCTGTGTTTCGCACTGTCCTGATACCCTCATGAGGCACCAGCGTTTCGTACTGTCCACGCGCATTGGGCGGCCAGCACTTGCTGCTTCCATCCGGACAATAGGGCGTCGCGTCTTTAGCTATGCCCTTGCAGACAGTTGCCAGAGAATCCAGCAGGTTGGTCTGATCCTTACACAGGCCATTAGTCGCCGTATCAGACACGGGAATAAACACATCGCTTCCCGCTCCTGAAGACACCTGAACCCCCGGCCATGGCTTGCCCTTGAGACTCCCCATAACATCGGTTCCGGTATCAAGCTGAGTCACACCGCATCCCTTTGCATGGAGATATTTGGCTACCGGGCCAGTCCGATTGGAAATTCCGGACACCTTGTAGGTCGTGGCAAATGCACGACCACCGATAAATAAAAATGTTACTGCAATAAGCAAGGCTATTTTTTTCATTTTCGTTCTCCTCTGTTGGTTTTTTGACGCGGTTTGCGTCAGTTTGCACTTCTTCCAATCGCCACTTAGGAAATCATTTCACAAATTGCCCGAGTGGTGATTGGAGAAGGTCTAAATTGTAAAGGATCTATCCTGTCTGAAAAACATTAATTGAGAGTTATATTCCCTCGAAAAACAGTGTTGTTTGAAATAATATAACCATTATCATCTTCTTTCAAGTAAAACCAACTTAACGCGCCTATGAATCCAATAAGAAGAGCCACGGCAATGTTCAGCAGGATGTTAGGGAAAGCCGGAGAGTTTGAAACAATCGGCCCATCAATCAATTTTACTTCAACATTGTCTCCGCCACCGTGATATTTCTGACCATTGTTAATGAAATTTGCAGCAATGGCTTCAGATATTTTTTTAGCTTGTATTCTTGAACTGTCCAGCACTTCCACTTCCACAATGCCCGTATTGTTTACGGTACGCACTTTCACTTCCTTAGCCCATTCTTTTTTTCTTTTTTCTAGATCAGAAGAAAAATTCCATTGAATCTGAGCGGGAGAGTTTTTCACGTCGTCCACAAAAGAATCAGTGTAGAGCATCTTGGACAAAATTCCACCCAAATATTCAGCTGACTTGGCCGCGGAAAAAGCATCCACCTTATCATTAGGTTGCTTCTGAATGACCAAAATAGTCACTTGCGAGGAATATTTAATGGGTAAAAAAATCGAAATCCCAAAGGTTAGAACTCCTAATATTAGAGGGATAATCACAATAAGTTCCCATTTCTTGCGAAAAATATTGCCAATTTTTCTGAATTCTTTCATATTTAATAAATTAAGATATTATGCGTAACTAAATTCCTAACTGGGAATTCTAGCAGAAATTGGAAAATTTGTCAAGAGGTGCGGGTTGGGGAAAAAGACATAAAAAAAATGCCCCTATTTTAGGACACTATCTGGATTATTAATACTAAATTTAAAATATTGGGACAAGTGGAACTCTCGGTTGAGAGTTCCACTTGCAAAAGGCATTAGTTAATCTATCTGTTCTCATCTCAATCTGTCAAAGGTTTGCAACCTTGTATTTCCGAGGGTCTGTAAAGAACATACTCCCAGGGATAGACAAACAATCAATTCAAACAAACAAATTATCTGATAACTCTGTATCAAGCGCCGAAATTCCCGTAGATAAACTTCTCTTGGTCGGGATCTTTAATCGGCCCCTGATTATTGTTTGTTTCTGTGGCTTCTGCTTGTTGCTGAGGATGCAGATCGGCATCAGTCGCCTCTCTGATCTGCGCAGCTTGCAGAGCGTCCAAGATACCGGTCGGATGGATAAAAATGCCCATCAACCATTGTCCCGAACCTTGGAATTTATAGCTGTAAGACAATCCGCCCAAGGTCTTGGTATGACTGGACAATTTTCCTGCTGCGCCCAACTTGGCGAAGAAGCTGTCGCCTGAACTTCCCTGATAGCCTGCCCCCAACTTAACACCAGGGGTGAACATCAGAGAATCATCGCCGAAATCATACAACCACTGGGTCAGGCTAACCTCAACAGACGTGTTGTCTGTCTTAGTGCCTTGCCTCACTTTTGTATGAAAAGGCAGACGAACGTCCAGTCCTATATCCGTTTCGGGGAACAATTTTTCACCTCTATCACGGCGCTCATAAAAACTACCGTAGATCGAAGCTGTCAAAGAATCATCGGTTTGATTTTTGACATTCTTACCCTTCCAAGAGCCTTCGCTATTAAGATGGCTCCAGCCAAAGTCAACGTCAAAATCTTTGTGCTCGGCGTATATCTTCGCCGATAAACCGATTTTCCCTTCCCTGGATGAATAACGATAGTCTTTATTCGCCACACCAGAGCCGTCGCTCAGGCCACCGAAGCCACCCACTTGGATACTCATTCCTTCAGGCGCTTCCACCTGAATTGGTCGCACTCTGAGAGTGGTCCATTTGGAACTTCCATGATTAGCCTTTCCGTTTTTGGCCGAATGGTAATCCACCGCTCCGACATACCAGTCGACAACATCTCTGCTGTCAGATCTGGCTTGCTCCGGTGTTACTCCACTGGTGGAAACGTCGGGTTTTTGCTCCATAGTTACTGCTGCCTTATCGTTAGTAACAGGCGCAGAAATGGTCTCTATGGGTTTAGGATGGTACTCGCGATAAGATTCTTCCTTCTTTTCAAAAACTGCTGAGGAAGACTCTCTGACTACCGTCTTTTTTACAGGCTTGTGTATCTTATTACTTTCCTTATGGGGAACGTTCATTGTTTTTCCGGCAAAGATCCGGTCACTGTCGTAGCTGTTTATTTCCCTAAGAGAAGAAACGCTACAGTGAAATTTTTTGCCAATTGACGACAAGGTATCTCCCCAGACAATTTTGTATTTGTCATAGGATGGACCCTTGCTAGCCTCACACGGAATAACAGTAGTCACGGCGATACTGATGAGCACCGCTATGACATACCTCAACCATTGAGTACTCATAGTTCACCTCCCAGGCGCATTTTGTTGCGCCTCCAAAAGTTTCATCTGCAATTGTTGAATAGCTCTATCCCTGTTTTTCAAGATGATTTTAGCCATCTCTTGAAACAACCTGAAGCTCGGCTTCAGATCTTCACGCAGACATTCCGCTCGTGCGTATATGCCTTGGATGGGGCCATTACTGGCGTCAAGAACGCCACTTATGATGGAGCTGGCGATGCCGAGATCAGGCGCCGGACCCAGATTAATGTTTCTTGCGAAACGCTGTCCTGGGGTCACACCATGATTGGTATAACTTTCATTCTGGAATTCCTTCAGTGGCATGTAGGTGGCTCGGATTTCTCCGTTAGCCATTACATAGTTATACTTCAACCTCTTTGCCAGATTCGCCTTGAATTCTTCCCACTCGGGAGAACCTACTCGATACTCCCGAGTCTCAAATGTTGAGGCGGGAATGCCTCTGGCTTCGGCATATTCCTGCCAGAACTTTTGTTGTTCCACCAGAGTTTTTCCATACCGCTGGAACGTTTCATGCATATAACCCTCCTCATCATCAAACTTCTTTGGGTCATAGGCATATCCCTTGCCCATTGGATCATGAACCTTGCCGCCATCGCGATCAAAGCTAACGATCTTGGAGTTGAGGATATCCTTCTTCCGTCCTACGACTATTATTTGCAGGGTGAAGTCCAGCCAATCATTCAGACTGTCCACGAAAGCAAGACCCATCAATGGTTCGGCGCCATTTCGCTCAACTGCCGTCGGCCAAATGCCGTTACCATTTATATTCTCCACGCCCCAGGTATCAGCGCCCAATATGCCCCAAAAAACAGTGACATATTTTTCGCCGGATTTTTCAGCCTCAACTGGGCTGGGAATGGAAAAGCCATCTTGTGACTTGCTCACAAGTGCCACTTTCGGAATGTACCGAGTCTTAGGCACCTGTTCAGCCTTGGTTGAAGCCATCGCAGCACTTTTGGGTGCTTCGAGTTGCTTTCCATCAAGAGGATCTCTGCTACAGCTTGTCAGTGATAATAAAACTATTATGGCTATAAGCCAACTTGTATATGTTTTCATTCCACACCTCTTTTGTATGCGTTTGCTGTGCCATTGGCAAGCCTCTCGATTTCTGCATCGAGAACCGCTTGTCTTTCAGCAGAGTTCATTGACTTCAATTGCTGTTCCAGCGGATTACCTTCCTCCTTGGTTCTACTCCTACTATAAAGCAGGATCGAAACCAAGATACTGAAAAAGGTGACCCCAACCAAACTGACGGAAAACCAGCTCAACTCATGCAGAGCTTTTACTAGTTTTTCATTTTGACTTTGAAGTTTGTCCCGCTCCTCTTCTAGGTTGGAAAAATCACTTTCCACTGAAGAAAGAGTCTCCCTAGCCTCAGCTAGAGCATTTCGAGAATTAGCTATCGCGCTGCCCTTTTCTCTCAATGCGATGCGGGAGACAATGACTTGCTTTTCGAGTCTGATATTTTCTTCTTCCGCCCTTTGCAAGGCGATTTCATAACGATCGACCTCGCTTAACGGTACCTGAATAATCAGGATGATCCCGATTTTCAGCTTCCGAGGATTCTTAATCCCATTTGGCGCGGTAATTCTTTTCCAAACATCCTCTGAGGTCACTTTTTTGGAAATAACTTTTCGGCCAATATGGCCAAGCGTATCTCCCCGTTCAACCTCATAGGCGATTCTTTTTTCGCCAGTGCTGAAGTTTATACCTTCAGCGATAACTCCGGCATCGGCAAAACGTGCCAAAACCAAAGTTGCCATTGCCAATATCGCCACCATGACTGTTGTTTTCATTTGCTCCCCCTTCTGCTTCTGTTTTTTTCAATTCTTAATCCGCACAAATGATTGCGCGGACATATTGTCATATATATTCAGTTGTCAAAATACTATCCTCAACAACCTTGCGCCGATTCCCTTTTCCAAAAAACGAAAGCGGACGAAAAGTGATTTTTGGCTTACTTTAACTATTTTAAACAGTTTTTGTGCGAGTATAGTTAAATTAGAATTTAACATAGTATACTAGCAGAAATACTAAAATTTGTCAAGCAAAAAATGCCCCGCTTGTTATGGGCAACCTTTTTTATGCGGCTTTATTTTTCTGTCTGTTTTTCTTATTTTTTCTCCGCGTCAAAGAAGAAACCGGAGCGATAGCCAAACATCCGCATCGAATTCAAAAGTGGGAAAAAATCAGTGACAAAATTGAAAGCCGCCGCGCCTTCCGGTCCGATGATTTTGCTAAAAACCAAACCGAGTCCCACAGCATTCACCAGTCCCCAAACCCAAAAATTTTGGCGGGAAATGCGCGTGACCGATTGACTGATCTCAATCGCTTCCGGCACTTTTGACAAGTCGTCTTTCATGAGCGCGATGTCCGCCGCTTCAATGGCCGCATCTGTGCCGAGTGCCCCCATGGCAATGCCGATGTCCGCCAAAGCCAAGGCAGCTGCGTCATTCACGCCGTCCCCAATCATCGCCACTTTGCTTTTAGCGTTCAAATATTGCCGGATATATTTGATCTTATCCTCCGGCAATAAATTGGCATGGTAGGCGGTGAGGCCGATGGAATCAGAAACTTTTTTCGCCACTTTTTCATTGTCCCCTGTTAGCATAATAATTTTTTCCACGCCAAGCGTGCGCAATTTTTTGATTGTGGCAACTGCTTCTTCTCGAATCTCATCTTCCAATAAAATAATGCCTATGAGCTTTCCTTCATAGGCGACCGGCAAAATGCTCCCGACCGCTTCTTCCCTGATTTTCTCAATCTTTCCCTGCTGTTCAGGAGAAATGGTGATTCCAGAATTTTGCAAAAAATCCATTTTCCCGCAAATGATTTTTTTGCCGGATAGAACCGCTAAACTGCCTTGACCGGAATGTTCTTCGAATTCTTCGGTTTTTTCAAAAGCAATTTTTTGTTCTGTGACATAACGAATGATGGCATGCGCTACAGGATGTTCAGAAAAAAAATCCGCGCTCGCGGCAAGCGACACCACTTCTGACGGAGTTTTTTCACTCAAGGCATAGATCTGGCTAACTTTCAACATCCCTTTGGTCAGCGTGCCAGTTTTGTCCATAATGATCGTTTTCACTTGCATCAAACCTTCCAAAAATGATCCGCCTTTGATGATAATCCCTTGCCGCGCGGCGCTGGCAATGCCGGCTGAAAAAGCCATCGGAATGGCCACGGCGATATCATCGGCGCAAGTTACCAACAGAACAGATAAAACTACATTCAAGTCTCGCGAAAAAACATAGACCAGAATCGCGCCCAAAAAAGTGATGGAAATGTACCAAGCCGTGAAACGATCTGCTGTGGTTTGAATGCCCGCTTTGTCTTTTTGCGACTCCTCCACCAATTTCACGACTTTCTCAAACGTTGTGTCTTTGCCAACTTTTTCGGCGCGAATAACCAAAGAGCCGGACACATTCATTGTGGAACTCAAAACTTCATCCCCGACGCCTTTTTCCACCGGCAATGATTCACCCGTGAGCGATGACTGATCGATTTGCGCCATCCCACTGGCCACGATGCCGTCCACCGGAATGCGGTCACCCAATTCTACAATGATCAAATCGTCCTTTTGGATTTTAGTTAGTGACTCCTCAATTATTTCTTCGCCCCTTTTCACTTTCACTTTTTCCGGTCGGAGTTTCAAAAGACTTTTGATGGCACTCCTGGCTCGATCCTGCGTATAGCCATCGAAAATCCGCGCCGAAGTCAACATCAAATTGATGAACACGGCTGAAGCCCATTGCTGAGTGAGCAGTGAAACAGTCAAGGCGACACCTGCCAAAAGATCAACGGTAATTTTTTTCTTTTTCAATGATTGATAAGCGCTGTAAAGAATTGGCAGCGTGGCAATGCTGGCAAAGAAAGTCAAAAAGACAGCGTCCAAAGAGTCTGAAACAAAATGACTATAATGCAAAATCAAAACGACAAACAATGTTCCAAGAAGAAATTTATCCAGCCCCACAAATTGAATGATTTTTCTTTTCATGGCCTAAACTTCCGTTTCCAGGACGTAGATATCCCAGAGCGAAACCAACAATGAAACGATAATCGGCCCAATAATGAAACCGGAAATGCCAAAATAGGCTATGCCGCCCA
This sequence comes from Candidatus Moraniibacteriota bacterium, assembly GCA_023261605.1. Taxonomy (GTDB): domain Bacteria; phylum Patescibacteriota; class Minisyncoccia; order Moranbacterales; family UBA2206; genus CAIKZD01. The sequence goes on along the minus strand of JAHFOP010000002.1, from coordinate 5,391 downwards.
AGGTGGAAAATAAAATTAGAAGCGGATGCATCTGAGTGTCCGAACCGATGAGTTTTGGACGCAATAAATTATCCATAGTGCTAATCACCAAAAAGCCAGTCAAAATAATAGCTAATCCGGCAGTTAGATGTCCGAATAATATCATACCGATGCCGACCGGCAGCCACACCAAGCCCGATCCAGCTGCCGGAATGACCGAAGCTATGACAATTAGAATGCCAAAAAACAAAGGTGATGACACGCCCGCCACCCAAAAAAGAAGACTGCCCACGATGCCTTGCAAAACAGCCATTATGATTGTGCCCTTAATGGTGGCTCGCACCATCGAGTTCAATTTATAGAGCAAGACTTTTTCATATTTAGCTTGCAATGGAACGAGCTTCATGATTTTTTTCAGAAATTTTTGCCCATCGATAAACATATAGAAAAGGGAAAAAAACATGATAAACATGACAAAAATAAAGCGTAAAATTCCCGTGTAGGCACCGCCCAAAATAAACAAGAATCCTTGCGAGAAATTTTTTGAAGCAGACAGAATCGAGTCTTGATTGACAATTCGGTCAAAATCAATTGCTTTGAAAAATGGGACTTCCGTCAATCTGTTTGAGAGACCGAGTATCCGGCTGAACAAATCCGAGTTTCCAGCTAAATGGACAATGGCAGCCTGAACTTCATTGACTGCCAACCCCAAGACGATCAAAACTGGGGTTATTATGATAAGAGCGATAAAAACACAAACAAACAAAGAACTGAGCCATTTTTTACCAGTCTTTTTTAACGCAAAATTATAAACTGGATTGAAAAAATGTACCAGTATCAAGGCAAACAAAAAAGGAATCAAAAAACTTTTCATCATAAAAAATGCCAAGACAGTGAGTCCAAAAAGAATGGCAAAGAAAAAATAGATACTATAATTCTTCTTCATGCACATATTGTATCACAAAATTCAAAACCCTCCAAAAAGAGAGGGTTCTGAAATTTCATCTCGGCGGGAGTCATCTAGTCATCGGCGTCGTTGTCATCAACGACAGGATATGAATGGGTGCCGACCATCACGGAATTATCATCATCGTTAGTGTTCAGATAATAAGTTTTTCCATTCACCATAATGTTTGGACCTTGACCATCATGCATGACATCATACTCTTTGTTGCCAATCATGACTGTACGGCCATCTTCACCATTGTCTGCCAGCGCCGCGCGACCACCAAAAAGACCGAAGCTCGCGACCAAGGCAAGAACAGACAAAGCCATAGCAGTTTTTCCCTTTAAAGATGTGTTTTTTAGGTATTTCATATGTTTGGAATTGAGGTTTTTTACAAGAAACTATCTTCTCTATAAAACCCGTCGACCTCCGCGAATTTTATCTTTTCATTTCGTACGGGTATTACAAATAATAGATTTATGTCTTTCAATATTTTTCGGATAAAAAAATCCACCCGTCGGACGAGTCCGAGGGTGGGGGTGTGCATCTTTCATGCAGTGATTCGCGCCAGCGCTTCTTCATACCGTGCCTGAGTAGCATTGATAATTGCCTGTGGCAGTTCAGGTGCCGGCGGGGTCTTATCCCAATCCAATCCGGAGAGATAATCTCGCAGAAACTGCTTATCAAAACTGGGCTGACCCTTGCCTGGACTATATTGATCAATGGGCCAGAAACGGGATGAATCAGGCGTCAAAACTTCATCAATCAACATCAGTTTGCCATCTTTCAGGCCAAACTCGAACTTGGTGTCGGCGATAATTATCCCCTTACTACGAGCGTATTTCGCTGCCCGGTCATAGAGCTCAATTGAAATATTCTCCATCTCCATTTGCCGCATTGTGCCAACACGCTCTCTCATTTCCTGTAAAGAAATATTTTCGTCGTGTCTTCCCAGCTCCTCTTTGGTCGATGGAGTAAAAAGGGTTTCTGAGAATTGCTGTGATTCCAGCATGCCAATTGGCAAGTTAAAACCACAGACGATATTCGATTTCTTGTAGGCACTCCAAAACGAGCCGGAAATGTACCCACGGACAATACATTCAATGGACAAGGGCTGGGTTTTGTGAACCAACATGGACCTCTCATGCAATTGTTCGTAGTATTTCCAGCAGACCTCCGGATAATCTCTGACATCGGCACTAATCAGATGATTCTCGACGATATCGCTGAGTAGATCAAACCAAAACAGCGATAATTTGGTCAGAATCTTGCCCTTGCCAGGGATCGGTTGTTTCATCACCACATCATAGGCCGAGATTCGATCCGTCGCCACCATCAGCAGTTTATCGTCATGCCCAGGGATCGCATACATATCGCGCACTTTGCCCCGATGCACCAGAATCAGATCGGGAAAATCAGTTGTAAGTAAAACGCTCATGAGGCTCTCTCCTTTTGGTTGTGACGAGTATTCATATACTTGTCTACTTTTTGTTGTTTTCCTTCCAGAACATCAATCTCCATGTTTGCGCTGTAATTAAATAGTTCGGCTCGCAGTCGCAAGGAGATTGGTCCATCGCCAATCGCCAGAATTCGAGCCGCTTGAATGGCCGCATTTTTGGCGCCAGCTTTTCCAATTGCCATGGTGGAAACCGGAATGCCTGGGGGCATTTGGACTGTCGAAAGCAAAGCGTCCATGCCATTAAGTGAAGAAGCGTCTATGGGCACACCGATTACCGGTAAATGCGTATTGGCTGACAAAATACCTGCCAAATGAGCGGCACCGCCAGCACCCGCAATCAACACCTTGAGTCCACGATTACGGGCTTCTTTAGCATATCGAATGGCCGGATCCGGTGTACGATGAGCAGAAAGGACTTTCGCTTCGCATGGGATTCCAAAAGCATCCAGCTGTTCGATTGTTTCTTTCATGATAGGAAGATCTGAATCACTCCCCATTACAACGCCCACCAAGGGTATTTCTTCCTTTGTCTCTGTCATTTGCGCATTCCCTCCTTCAATCTTCTTTTGAATAAAAATAGACCTATTCTCTAGGCCTTCCCTTTTTAAAATACTGCAACGCAAGACTGTTGTCTTGTTTAAACTAAGATAGCTTAAGGCGAGGAAAGTGTCAACGGAAAGAAAAACCGCGGTTATACCTGACTAGCTGGTTGGGCATTTTCCGATGGTTGTTCGATTGGCTCAGAAGCCGCCACTTCTCCTAGCAATTTTCGATAAACATAGGCCACAGCCAGCATGGATGTCGGGATGGTCGCAAACAGTCCCACGAGTAGACAAGCGGCGCCAACAATATTAATGAGCATTAAGACTATGCATAGCCAAAATAATTTACCTTTGTTACCAGCCGTCATTTCGCCGCTTTTCCGAATAGCTTCCATTGGATCAAGCTTTTTATCGATGATTAGATAGGCAAAGAATTGATACTTGATCGCCCAAATAATTCCTGGAACAATAAAAAAAATCAATCCTGCTACGACAATCAATCCATAAATGATTGAACCTAGAATAAATTTGCCCAGCAGCTGGGTGCAAGAAAACAACGTGTTCAAATTAGTTTCATCTTTATCAATCACATCTAGTGTAATTTTGATTACACCCATCTTTGCAATGATTTGGATGATCCAAGCCGCCACCAAAAAAAGCAGATATAAAACAAATATTTTGTGCTTGAAAAATTCAGAGATGCTTGAAGGAATGATTTGAATCAAGCCTACGATCACAACCAGCCCGACAAAAAACCAAAAATGTTTTTTCATTTTTTCCCAGCCGAATTTGATCGCTTCACCGAGAACAAAAGTTGCGTTCATAAGTTTGTTTTATGCTTTAATTTTTATTACCTTTATTGTAGCACATTTTTCGCTTTTAAAAAAGAGCTAAAAAATAAACAATAAAAAAACACCCTTTAAAGCTTGCAATTTATTGCTTACTTTAAGGGGTGTTGACTTGAAGCGTGTCCTAGCGAGGATCAAATTCAAGTCGGCCTGACTGGGATCATTCAGTGGCAGAACCCGAATCATCTGTACCGGCAGCGGCCACCGACTCGCTCTTTTTCGTTTTGGGAGGGAGATTCACCCCGAGCTTTTCTCGGAGAAGCTTCGTGCATCGCCCCGGATTCCGGCCGTTATGGAAAATGATTGACCGAATCGCCTGAAGAAGTTTCCCATTTCGCTGGTCTCTTTCCTGAATATCGGCAAGCTCTTTTTTGGCGGAGCTCAATTCATCTACCAGATTGCTGTTATTTCTTTTCGCCTGGCGGTAATTTTCAAGGAGTTCAACATGCTTATTGTTAAGCCGACTATTGTCCCCTTGGTGCGTAGCGACTTCCTTTTGGAGAGCCTTCCGCAGACGCACCACCTCCTTGGTCATGAGATCAAGCTTGAGCGCTTGGGCGGACGCATCTGATTCGGCCATAAACAGTTTGGTCTCGGTATCGAGGCCGGTCAGGCCATCTTCTTTCTTGGCGCGCCGGATCTGATCTTCGAAAAGACAGTTGCCGGAGCTGGAGCACTCATCGCAGTTGTGCTCCATAAAAAATGTCTCTAAATCCGGATCACCGAGAAAATGCATACCACCGATGCAAAAATCATTGACAATTAGGTTATTACTTGCTATAAAGTACAGTCGCAATGATGCGACCAAAAAAAGGAGACAACTATGTCAGAAGAAAAAAAGAAATTCCTGCCCCCTCATGTACTTCTTCCCAATAATATTGAGGAATTGATTGCCGACTGGGCAGAGAGGGAGCCCGAACAAAAGGACCAGATGGATTTTTTCAAAATTTACGGCGGCATTGAGGCGCTGCTCAAAAGCATCCAAGAAATGGACATCTCGGATAAACATCTTCCTGAGGTCATTAAGCACCTCGAGAAACTTCAAGCGAAATATATGGAAAAAGAATCCATTTTCGCCAATTCCATCGGCTTCGCGGTTGATGCACTGAAAACGAGGATCGCTGCCTAGCTAAGGCCGTCCTCATCCCCCAATAACTTCTTTGGCTCAAAGCCCGAGAGGTTATTTTTTTATAATAAAACACCTTGCCTGAAAAATGATTCAGACAAGGCGCGGTCATTCACGTTGGAATGTTTTTTTATGGTGCCATGCGCGGATCGGTTTGTCTTAAATCAGAAAGTTCCTTGAGACTACACCAACCAAATATCACGTCATACCACACTTCTTCTTTTCCTCCATCAACTATTCGGAAGAATTTTCCTCCTTCTGAAATTATCTGATTATCAAGGGAATCACCCTTACACTTTTCTTTAGTCATTTTTGTCTCCTTTTTGAAAAAATTGAAAGGTGATTTTGCTTTTCCGAATGAAAAACAAAACAAGCCCCAATTCAGGGCTTGTTATCGAAGTATGTTAGAAAAAATAATACACCAAAAACCAACCCTGAATTATGGGCTGATATGATGAATTGAATTTTCAGTTCTAAATTTTTTCATATTG
>JAHFOP010000070.1 GCA_023261605.1 Candidatus Moraniibacteriota bacterium | reverse complement strand
ATCTTAGCCAAATACTATCCGTACTATTTCAATTCTAACAAAAAGCTGGCGGCGCAGCAATGCTACTGCTAGATTCTGTTACGCGGAAGTAATTTCCGCCAGAGGCAGGTCCTACTACGACTGAAATTATTTACAAGTCCGTCCCCGAATATGACAGATTCAGACTTTTGTTAATCAATGGAAAATCCGGCACGATATTGCCCGGTCCCATGATGCCAAACAGCGCCCAATTGCAAAAAGACGGGTCGCGCGTCGCGCATCTTTCAATCACGCCGTTTTTGATCTGCAGGGCGCACAGAAGCTCTCCGCGCCATGATTCGACAGCACCAATAGCAAAGCCGTCGCGCGCTTCGCATTTCTCAAAGACACTCCCTTTCTCCATTTTTCCAATCAAAGTCTGGAGCAAAATTATCGATTGTTCTGCTTCTTTAATTCTCACGCGATAGCGCGCAAAAACATCCTTGCTTTTTTTGGTGATTACTTTGATAGGAAAATCTTTGTACGCTGCGTAGGGATGATCGCGCCGCACATCGCGATTAATCATCGACGCGCGCGCCGCCACACCGACTGCGCCGCATGCTTCGGCTGCTTCCCGCGACAGTTCACCGGTATATTGTAAGCGATCCAAAAATCCCTCGCTATCAAGCGCGATAATCGTAATCTTTTCCATTTCTTTCCAAGCATCTTCAGTTATTTTTAGTATTTTCTTCAAGTCTTTTTCGGAAATATCTTTTTTCATCCCGCCCGGAATCGTCATCCCGCGCCAAAAACGATTGCCACAAATGTCTTGTGACAAACGCATCATTCTTTCCTTGATGCGAAAACCCGACGCCGCAATAAAACTATACCCCGTGCCCATGCCACCGATGTTAGCCAAATCATGAATATGCATCGTAATTCTTTCGCATTCAGTCAGAACGACTCGCAGCATTTGCGCACGTTTCGGCACAACACAACCAGCAATTTTTTCTACCGCCTGAGCATAGGCCAATGCGTGCGAAGCCGCCGCGTCACCGGAAATTCTTTCAATGAAAGGCAAGGCTTCTAAGATATTTTTTCCTTCTAAAAGTTTTTCCACACCTTTATGCGTGAAAAAAAGTTTGCCTTCCAAAGTCAAGATTCGTTCGCCTGCTACATTGAAACGAAAATGTCCTGGTTCTATGATGCCGGCATGAATCGGTCCCACTGGAATTTCAAAAATTCCCTCTCCAGTAACGTGATGCATTGGATAGGGCACATTGTCATGTGCAAGTTGGGCGTTCCAGGCAAAATCTTTTTTGAGTGGATGAGTGCCCTCTGGAATGTTCTCATGATGCACCAAGCGGCGCATGTCAGGATGACCCGTCGGCGTCACGCCGAACATATCACACAAATATCTTTCATACCAATGCGCGGCCATAATAGTTTTAGTGAGAGACGGATATTGTGGATCACTTTCTGGAATTTCCGTCGAAATTTTCAACCACTTTTTTTCCGCATCCAAACTGAAAATGACGTGTACACCAAAAGTGCCGTTCTCTTTCCGATTGTCCGTACCGAGCATATGCGACAAAGGAAATTTATATTCCTGAAAAAGCACTGTTGCCACTCGCGCCAAATTTTCACGCGCGACTTTGATTTCTACTAAATCTTCGGCCTCCCGAGTCAGAATCAAGTCCGGTGAAAATTTTGCAATTATTTCTTGAATATTCATAAAACTATTTTAATAAATAAATGTTTTTGTGATGTTTGTGATTACCCTAAGCGCGGACGGTGTTGTGAACCACCCAGCCAACACAACTACAGCAAGAAGCTCCACCATCATGATTGTGTGCGTAACATTCCAGCTTTCTTTTGTAATTTCTTTTTTATAATTATCTTCAGTTGTAAAAATCATTTTCACACTGAGCGCAAGCATAGCATAGGCAATGATTCCTAAGGCAATGAAAATAATGATCGATAGGGCGGGATGTAAAATAATGGCTTGAGTAAACATACCATACTCACTGACAAACAAAGCCGACGGCGGAATCGCCACGATTGCCACAATTGCTAACAAAAATAAGAGACTGGTATATTTCGCTTCGGCAAACATATTCCTTATCTTAGTAACTTTGGTCGTTTTCCATTTGATCAAAATTTCTCCCGCGCCGAAAAATAAAGCTGACTTAGTGAAAGTATGTGCAATCATATGCATCACCCCCGCTATTGCGCCGAGTGGTGGCATCCCCAAGGAAAAAATAATAATGCCCATATGCTCGATACTGGAGTAGGCTAACATTCTTTTATAATTCGTCTGAATAAGCATGAGAATTGCTGGAATAATTATTGAAATAAATCCGAAAATGAGAAACAACTGATTCGTCCAAGCCGCGCCATACAAGGCGCTATCGGTAATAAATTTAAATCGTAGAATGGCATACAACGCCACATTCAAAAGTACAGCCGAAAAAATAGCTGAAATGGGTGATGGCGCTTTACTATGTGCATCTGGTAGCCAAGTGTGCATCGGCACCAAACCGACTTTCGTTCCAAAACCAATAAATAAAAATATGAAAGCTATTTTCACAATATTTTCCGGAATAAGATGCGCACTGACTGCTAAATTGTTTAGCAGAAAAATATTATTTTCCAAAACCCCGCCAACATGGGCACCATAGCTCAAAAGTAGAATACCCAGAAGCCCGAGACTGATACCAGTTGAACAAAGAATCATATATTTCCAAGCCGCCTCCATACTGGTTTTACGGCGATATAGGCCTACTAAAAAAGTGGAAAAAAGAGTTGTGCCTTCCAATGCCAGCCAAAGCAAAAGTACGTTATTGGCCATTACCGTTATCAGCATGCACAAAACGAAAAGTTGAAACAGCGCGAAATACATTTTGTACTGAGAAAAGGTGATAATTTTTTCCTCGTATTCATGTCCAATATAACGCACACTAACAATCAGAGAAAAAATATATATACAAGCGATAAGGATAACCATGAGGGCTGAAAAACTGTCCATCAGAAGCCACGCGCTCAGAAACTTTTCCTTGGAATTGAAAATAAACGGCGCGGCGTAGAGCATCATCGCCAGAAATGCCAGTGCCGAAAAAACCAGCGTGCCAAAACGCCCTGTTTTTTCACTCTTAGCTACTACCGCCCACATGGCTGCGATGAGAAAAGGAATACTGAGGAAAATTGGATTCATAAAAATTTAAATTAAAGCAGTTTATTCAGTCAGACCGCGCAGATCATCTGTATCCGTACTGCCATGCAAAACTCCAATCTGCGCACTTAGAATGGCCAGGATATAAGCGGTTGCCACGGTCACCGCAAAAATTCCAAATTCAATCGTGATTGGCAACGATCCGACGGTTGCCAAAACAAAAACTGCAATCCCATTTTCAATCACCAAAAGACCGACGATCTGAGAAAAAATATTACGTTTAATGATCATCATAGTTATCCCAAGGACAATCAGCGTGACAGCTGCGTACAAAAGAGAATTCCATCTGATAAGTCCCACAATAGAAATATTCCTCAAAGTGAAATAGGTCGCCAGCATAAGAATGACCGCCAAGAAATAACTTTTCCCGGGACGCAGAAATGAAGACAAATTGGTCAAGCTTTTTTTGGCGTGGCTGGACTGATTGATGACATATGGTACAGCGATTACTTTAGTAAGGATTGTAAAAATTGCGAACAGCCACAAATGAGTTTTTTCAGTACTCGCAACCACCGGCAATAGGCTCAGGGCTAGAGCAGCAATCGCCAAAGAAGAAAAAGCATAATAACGCAAAATGGCTTTCAAACGCACTCGGCCAAAAAGCAGCACAATGCAAAC
>JAHFOP010000069.1 GCA_023261605.1 Candidatus Moraniibacteriota bacterium | reverse complement strand
CAATCATTATTTTTTTCATAATATTTTGTTACTTATTTATAATACCTTCGTCATATAACTATCTTTCAATTTATACCCAGCCTTGCGATAATACCCTCGCACACCTATTCCGGAAATGACGGCGATTTTTTTCATATTAAATTCCTCTCGAGCAATCTTTTCCGCTTCCAAAATGAGTTTTTTGCCCAAGCCAATATGCTGCGGAGATTTATTGTCTTTTTTGTTGATCGACGTGAGCTTTCCATATGTATGCACTTCACGAATAAGCGCCGCTTTTCTAATCGCAGGAATAAAATGGTCGTCATTATTATTTAATGGGATACGCAAGCGGAGCAATGCAAAAAGTTTTTGTTTGTCAGGCCCGCCTCGCGTCGACGAGCGAACGTCTTCGCGAGTCGAGGCGGGCGAGACATATTGCAAAAAAATTTCTTTTCCGCCACTAGCATTATATTCAATCCTATCCAAAACAATTTTTTCATTCAAAATATATTCCCCTCGCACCTCCCGGCAACGGATGCACTGACACTTTGATTTTTCAGCAATAAGCTGCCGCAAATTGGAAACGTTTGGTCCGGCTTCGATTGAAGTTCCAGGCACATCGCGCACCAAGCGCGCAATGCGCACATAGGGCGGAATGAGATTTTTTTTGACGCGCACGATAAACTTTTCAAATTTTGCGTCCGTCAGCGCCGCATACTCACCTTTTTTCCACATGGTGTATAGCTTGGTATTTTTGATCACCACTGTCGGATAAATTTTCAGCATGTCCGGTTGAAACTTTTCGTCGTGAAATAATTTTTTAAACATTTCATAATCGCGTTTTAAATCAGATCCGAGTAGCCCCGGCATGATGTGATAATTGATTTTGAACCCGCCGTCTTTCAGAAGTTTCGTGGCCGCAATAGTCCGCTGTGCGTCATGTCCGCGCCGATTTATTTTCAACACATCATCAAAAACACTTTGCACGCCCAGCTCCACCCGCGTGCATCCCAAATTTCTGAAATTTAAAATTTCTTTTTCATCAATATAATCCGGCCGCGTTTCCAACGTCAAACCGATAATTCTACATTTAGCCTTCTCGTTTTTTTTCTGTTCTGCCCGTAATGATTCCTCTAGCGACTTTATGGACTTTATAACTTTATGGACTTTCTGACTTTCTTTATAATCATTGCACGCTCGAAAACATTCCTTGATAAATTTCTGTTGATAATTTTTCGGCAAATAGGAAAAAGTGCCGCCCATCACAATCAGCTCAATCTTTTCCACATTGTGGCCATTCAGTTCCAATGCCCACAAGCGATTTTGCACTTGGCGGTAGGGATTAAATTTAGCGGCAATGGCGCGCATGACCGCCGGCTCATTGGACAGATAACTTTTTGGCATCTCCTTCTCAGTCGGACAATAGATACATTTGCCAGGACAAGGATATTCTTTAGTGAGCACTGCCACCACCGCCACGCCCGACTCAGTCCGAACACGTTTACTGAAAAGTTTCTTTTCAAACTTAATATTTCTGGCAATTTCATGTCGCGCCACCATTTTTTCATAAAATTCCCGCAGATCAGGATTAGTCGGCGGCTGCACTCCCAGTTTTTTACAGATATCTTTTTTCAATCGTAAAAAATCAGCATTTCCGTCAGAAACCCCAATAATTGCCAGTTTTATAAATTCCGCGTAAATTTTTTGCATATATTCAAGAGTAGGACAATATAATGCATTGCGCAAGGGTAGGGACAGGGCAACACTCTGTTCCTATCCAGCATTGAATTTAAAAATCCTCTCTGCTATACTTCTCCCATATGAAAAAAACTACCCTAGAAAAAATATTGACGGAGACCGAGGCCGGCTACGACCAAATGGCCGACAAATTTTCTGGTACGCGAACTTTTTTCTGGCGCGATTTGGAGTTTATTAAAGATCAGATTAACTCAAAAAGTAAAATTTTAGACTTCGGTTGTGGCAATGGACGGTTATTGGAAATTTTAAAAGCCAAAAATATTGATTATTATGGCACTGATATTTCGCAAAAATTAATCGATTTAGCCCGACAGAAATATCCCGACTTTGCCGCACATATCTACAAAAATTCCGGCGCGGCCAAATTGGATTTTCCGGATAATTTTTTTGACGTAATCGTTTCAATTGCTGTCTTTCATCACTTCCCCAGTGAAAAGTATCGCACGGAAATAGCCAACGAGCTCTACCGAATTGTTAAGCCAGACGGAAAAGTAATCGTGACTGTCTGGAATTTGTGGCAAAAGAAATATCGAAAATATATTTGGCAAAACTTTTCCAAAAAACTAATTGGCCAAAGCAAATTAGATTTTTTAGATTGTCAGATCCCCTTCAAAAACAATGCCGGCGAAATTTTCACTCGCTTCCACCATGTCTACACGCTGCGCGAATTGAAAAACATCTTTTCCCAAGCCGGCTTCAGGGAAATTGAAGTCAAGGTGGTTAATAATAAAAATCTAGTCCTGATTGGAAAAAAATAGAAGCGCAAGGATTGCAATCCCTGCGCTTTGAAATGTTTGGATGGATGATTTTTTCATCCCTTTACTTTCCGCCGTACTTTTATATTGACTGTTTTTTTCTGATTACTGACTTTTTCACAAAAAAACTGTGCAAGACAATACAGGAAAATTCAAATACATAGCTGACTAAAAACGGAACGAGCAATATAAAATATCGCATATCATCTCTCCCAAAGTTTATATTATTATGAAACTAAAAGCGTCCAAACAAAGTACTGCATCAATCATAACAACAAAACCCAAAAATAAGCAAGTACTCTAGACAAATCTTCATCTTCCTGTATAATAGTTTCTAGTTGCTGTTTTTGGCATTTTCGGGGAGTTTTTAGTCATGAGGGCCCTTAGCTCATTTGGTAGAGCACCTGCTTTGCAAGCAGGGGGTGATCGGTTCGAGCCCGATAGGGTCCACACATGGGCGCATAGCTCAGTTGGTTAGAGCGCGTCACTGATAATGACGAGGTCCCAAGTTCGAATCTTGGTGCGCCCACCCATGCACACAATATAAAAAAAATCCCCAGTGGGGATTTTTTTATTTCAATTTTTTGACAGCTTCCTTGAATTTATCACCTTTTTCTTCAAAATTTTTCCAGAGACTATAACTTGGCGAAGCAGTCGAAAGCAAACATACTCCGCCAAAAATAGTATTGGCAGTTGCAAATTCAACAGCCTCTTGCATATTTTTGGTATGCAATATTTGATATTTTTTCTTGGATTCTTTTTGTAAAACTTTCTCAATTTTTTTTCCGCTATCCGGGAAAAAAACAATATTTCTTATTTTTGACTTATGGATAGCTACGGCCAATTTGGAAAAATCATATCCCCGATCTAACCCGCCTAAAAATATTGTATCGACTTCCGCAAATGAGTTGATAGCCGCAATCGATGATTCGGGTGTGGTGGAAATAGCATCGTCATAAAATTTAATGTTCCTAAATTCACCCACCAATTCCAAGCGGTGCGGTAATGAATGAAACGTTTCAATTCCAAACCCTATAGCTTTCTTTGAAATTTTCAAGGCATTCGCCACTGCCACAGCCGCCCTGATATTTTCCACATTGTGCTGGCCAAATAAAGAACTTTTTACACCCCCAAACTTAATTTCGTTGAAAGGTACTTTTTCAGCACGAACATCCGGCAACCATTTCTTTAGTTCTTGATTGTTCTGATTGAAAATAAAGATGTCTGTCGGATTTTGAAATTTTACAATATTTTTCTTGGCATTATAATATTTTTCCACATTACCATGGTAATTCATATGCTCCGGAAAAAGATTCAATGCTACCGCAATA
>JAHFOP010000068.1 GCA_023261605.1 Candidatus Moraniibacteriota bacterium | reverse complement strand
CTGGTCCGGCTGGGCTTGCGGCCGCATATGAGCTAATAAAACAATTTTTTAGATGAGGGATATGAGTGTGGTGATTAAGGGGTAGATAATATTTAGTGAGAAATTTCACGCGCATTATGGTATTGCAAGATAAATTGAATTTTAAGAGATACCAACTGATTTTTGGCATAGTTTTTCTTGTAGGAATGTGCCTTTTTTTTTATAGTAATACTTTTGGCAATGGTTTCGTGTATGATGATAACGACCAGATTGTCGGTAATCCATGGATTAGAAATTTTGATAATATCCCCAAAATATTTTCTTCTGGTGTGTGGAGTTTTCGTGAATTTGGAGAGGATAGCGGAATCTATTACCGGCCATTCATGCACGCGATTTTTTCCATAGAGTATCATTTTTTTCAATTGAAGCCTCTTGGTTACCATGTAATCAATGTGTGTTGGCATGCCATTAATGCGGTAGTGGCGTTTATATTTCTGCGTCTATTAGCGAGTAATGTTTTTAGGAGAAAAAGTTTTAATGGCCGAGGAATAAACATAAACGCGTTAGCTTTCCTAGCGGCGGTCATTTTTGCCACTCAACCGATAAATAGTGAGGTGGTCAATTGGATTTCGGCCATTCCGGAGCTTTCTTTCACGCTTTTTTTTCTGTTATCTTTTTATTTTTACATAAAAGCGAACAACAACAAGATGAATTATTGTTTTTCCTTGCTGTTCTTTTTCCTGAGTCTGCTATGCAAGGAGTCTGCGATTATGTTGCCCGTTTCCCTTCTCGCATATGATTTAACAATGGGCGTTAATCAAAAATATAGTTTATTCAAGAGGATAGGGATATGGATTGTCACAAACTATTATTTTTTTGCAGTAGTCATCGGCTATCTGTTCTTAAGGGAGATGGTTCTAGGCGCAACCGTCCACAGTGTCAATTTAAATTTTGTCTACATTTTTTTGGCATTCATTTGGGGCATTGAAATTTTTTTGAAAAATATCGGTGAAATAATTTTTCCTTTCGACTTGAGCATTAATCGCATATATCATGCGACCGATCTCATGCTTTTCTACATTGCTTTTGTGATTTCTATCCTATTTTTTTATTTTCGCATGGCTGTTCCTTGCAAATACAAGGATATTTTCAGAGTTTCATTGGAAACACGCAAGCTTATTTTAATAGCAATCGCTTTATTTTCAATCCCTCTTTTGCCGGCACTCAATTACATCAGCCTGCCGTACTATGTTTTGGGTGAGCGGTATCTATATTTGCCTTCAGTCGGGTATTCTCTTTTAGCAGCCTTTCTTATGTTAAAAATATTTACTTATGTAAAAAATAGACAGCTAAAAATAGTTTTTTTTGCTGCTGGCATCGTTTTGATCGGAAGTTTTTATCTGACAGTGGAACAAAGGAATGTCCAATGGAAAGATGAGCTGAGCCTTTTTTCAGATGCAGTTGCAAAAAACAGTGATTCCTCGTTGGCACAGTTAAATTTGGCTACGGCCTATTGCAATTTAGGCGATATAGAAGAATGTAAAGCTCACTATATGAACCTTTGCAACTCGGTTGCTATTATTGAAAAGGGTGAGCATAAAAAATGTCTAAAAAAATCTGGATACAATAACGATGTTGGAGCGGGATATTTTAAAAGGGGAGATTTTGATAATGCCATCACGCATTATAAACTTGCCTTGAGTTCGGGCATATCCAAAGCTAAGATTTATAACAATATCGGGTTGGCATATTATAAAAAGCACGACTTTGCTAATGCAGAAAAGTTTTTTTTGCGCTCGGCGAGCGTTTCTCCAAACAGTCAGAGCATCTTTAGAAATTTAGGCGTCCTTTATTGCAGCGAAGGAAGACTGACTCAATCCGAAGATTATTTTTCCAGGGCGCTGGAGCTTGGCGCTACTCAAGAAGAAATATCTGTCAAAAAGACAGAATGTGCTGCGGCATCTTCTTGATAAATAAAAAAAGAATACTAGTAAGTGTTTTTTAAATTATTTCGAATTTTTGCGGTACCTTTTGGATGAAATTCGAACTTTTTTTGCGGAAAATCTGGATTCTGATTTTTAGCCTTTGCCTCCGTCGAGCAACTCCGATTGAAATTCTTTTAAGATTTTTTTAGATGAACATGGTAGCTTGATTCACCAGGAAGGTATTTTTTCGCTGTATCATTTGAAATGATCTGCTTGGATAGTGGGTCCTTGTATATGCCAGAATTTCGTAACGGCTTGAAAAAGGGGATATAATGCGGTAGAATGGGGAAGTAGCTAATCTAGAGACTTTTATGCAAGAAAACGCTAAATATAATCCACGTGAGATTGAGCCAAAATGGCAGAAATTTTGGCTTGAAACAGAGGCCTTTAGGATTGATAAGGACGACAAATCCAAGGAAAAGTTTTATGTTTTAGATATGTTCCCGTATCCATCGGGCACGGGGTTACATATGGGGCACACTGAGAGTTATACGGCTAGCGATGTTGTTTATCGCTTCAAAAAGATGCAAGGCTTCAATGTGCTGCATCCACAAGGCTTTGATGCCTTTGGGCTGCCGGCGGAAAATTATGCCATCAAGACTGGCATCTCACCGGTGGAAACAACCAAAGAAAACATGGCCAACTATATCCGACAGATGCAGTCCCTGGGCTTTGCCTATGATTTTTCCGAGGCTGCCGTGACGAGTGAACCGGAATACTATAAATGGACGCAATGGATTTTTGGAAAATTTTTTGAACAGGGCTTGGTATATAAAAAAACACAAAAGACCAACTGGTGTTCTTCATGCCAAACTGTGATTGCCAATGAGCAAATGGTAGATGGCAAGTGTGAGAGATGTGGGACTGAAATTGAACAAAGAGAATTGCCCGGTTGGTTTTTTAGAATTACTGATTTTGCCGAAGAATTGATTGAAGGATTGGACAACGTTGATTGGCCGGAATATACCAAGAAGAATCAAAAAAATTGGATTGGAAAATCAGAGGGCGTGGAATTTGAATTTGGAATTACTGACTCAGCATTAAAAATAAAAGTTTTTACTACTAGAATAGATACGGTATATGGCGTAACTTATGTGGTTTTGGCTCCTGAGAATAAATTAGTTCAAGAATTGAAAAACAGTATTGAGAATTTTAATGAAGTCGCAGAATATATTGAACAGTCAAAAAATAAAACGGAACTTAGTCGCATGGAGGCCAATGAAAAAACCGGTGTGGAATTGAAAGGTGTGCGAGCAGTCAATCCATTCAATGGCAAAGAAATTCCAGTTTTCATTGCGGACTACGTTTTGGCAAATTATGGTACGGGCGCAGTGATGGCGGTGCCAGCGCATGACGAGCGGGATGCAGAGTTTGCTAAGAAATATGATTTACCAATCAATGATGTTATCGCGCCATATTGGCTTGATCAAAAATACCCGCCAAGGACTGATAAGAAAACGGAAGAACGCGAAGTGGTTTGTATCATTGTGAGAAATCCTAAGGATAATAAATACCTCGTTCTTAAATGGAGCATTACTGGCTGGTTATCTTTTCCGACGGGCGGTATTGACGGCGAGGATTTGGCTGTAGCGGCCAAAAGAGAAATACGGGAAGAAGTTGGTTATAAAAATCTTAAATATATAACGCAGATTCCTGGTTCGACTTACGCCGAATTTTATCGGCCACACAAGGATTCAAATGTTATAGCGCACTTTCATTATATTATTTTTGATTTGGAAAATGAAGACAGAGATATAGTTGCAAAAGAGGAAACGGATCAGCATATGGCTGTTTGGGTTGCGGAAAACGAAATAGAAAATTTTATAAATGTGGAAAATCAGAAATTTGCTTGGAAAAAATA
>JAHFOP010000032.1 GCA_023261605.1 Candidatus Moraniibacteriota bacterium | reverse complement strand
ATAGTAGTTGCGGAAGACCTGATGGCAAAACAGTTGGCTCTTTGTGTTGCCCATCAAAATTTGGCACAAAATCCACCGTGTTTTTTTCAATATCCAGAAGCATTTCTTCCGCAATGGCGGAAAGCTTGGCTTCTGTATAACGATAAGCTGCCGCGCCGTCGCCGTCCATTGAACCAAAGTTTCCTTGTCCACGAACTAGGGGATAGCGAAGTGAAAAATCCTGAGCCATGCGAACCATGGAATCATACACAGCCACATCTCCATGCGGATGAAATTTTCCCAGCACTTCTCCCACCACCGTGGCTGATTTTCGGAACTTGGCATTGGCTCTGAGTCCCGTGTTCCACATAGAATAGAGAATACGGCGATGGACAGGCTTCAAACCGTCCCGCACATCTGGAAGAGCACGTGAAACAATCACACTCATTGCATAATCCAAATAGGACTGCTGGATTTCAGTGGTGATTTCTTGCGAACGAATATTTAGCATGTTGGGTCTATCTCCTCCTGTCACATCCCCTTCATTCGCTTCAGCTCCAGTGGCGGCGGGTTTTTTGATTTCTTTAGTCATAGTTATAGATTATAATCCGGAAAAACAGGCTGCTTCTATGCAGACACCGTTCCGGTTGATTTAGTTGTTTTTCTATTTAATTGCTTGGCTTGAATTCGATTGCACAGCGCTATTTGCAGACCCTTTCAATTGTCCAACAGCATCTTGAATAGATTTTTTTTGTTGGTCAAATTCAGATGAAAGATTGGCATCGGGCGGCGTGATTGACTGAGAAAAATTGCCCACTTGGCTTTTCATAAGAATTATCCAGAGAAAAACTATTACCACCATAAAACCAGCCGTGATCCCCCACGCCCAACGCAACCGGATATGCTCCGGAGCACGCCTGATTTCTTCTATTTTGTCTCCTATATTCATAAAAACTACTCCATTCCCATAATGATCACTTCCATCTTTTTGTCTTCCGCGTCTTTTTTCTTGAAATTCAGCTTAGCCACTCTTTCAGTTGGACAGTTGCCAATGGCATCACAGAATTTTTTCTCATCATCAATCTTGGCTGTCACACCTTTGGTTTTGAAATGCATTGGGATAACGACGCGCGGTTCAATTTTTTTGACCATCTTAGCGGCTTTTTCTCCATCGATTGTATAGCCCCCGCCACCAACAGGGATCATCAAAATATCCACCCCACTAATAGCATCGTATTGTTTCTCCGTCAGATCCGTACCTAAATCACCCAAGTGGCAAATGCGCAAATCTTCCGATTCTAGAACATAAATAGTATTTGATCCTCTCTCTGCGCCATCCTTCTCGTCATGAAAAGAAGGAAAGCCCACGATGTTCACACCTTTCACGCTGTACTCTCCGGGAATATCAATCACACTCGGCTCACCCTTTATCGCTGCCACATTGTTGTGATCCGGATGGTCATGACTCACCAGAACCAAATCCGCACTGCCTTGCGGAGGCCTGAGGCCAATGGATTTGTCAAAAGGATCCAGAAAAATGTTCACATCTGCCTGTCCACGCCCCGCGGGCTTGGTGGTTAATTTGAAGCAAGAATGACCATAGTATTGGATAATCATAAGTTTGGTTTAGAAATTTTAAATTTATTCAACTATTACAGCTTATCATCCAAAAACACTTTTGTCGAGGACTCTTTGACATCTACTCCTTTTTCCTATACCTTAAATTCAAGCAAAAACTCCGCATTTAGGCGGAAATGGTTCGTTTAAAATTAGTGTATTATCGGACGTTTGTTATGTATTCAGGAATCAAACATTCAACGCTAAGGAGAACTTGATTATGGCAAAAAACAGAAACAATCATCACAAAAAACCCACTGCAACTACCAATAAAACTCAGATAAAGAAATGCTCGAGAGGTGGCCCAGAAAAGGACCTTTGTGAAACAACCTTTGGTTACGCATGCTGTATAGGATGCTCAGACAACAGAAATATACGCAGAAAATGATGTTAAGATAGCTTTAATCAAGAAAATGCGATTATGCGAAAAGAAAAGGAGAATCGACATAATGAAAACATTCGTTGATATTCTGCAGGCGAAAATGAAAGAAAAGAAGAGTGTTTTGTGTGTTGGCCTCGACCCACAACTCCGATTTATGCCACCGCATCTAATTGAAGAGATGCGAGCGATCTATGGAGACACGGAAGAAGCAATTGGCGAATTATACTACGCATTCAATCGCACCATTATTGAAGCGATTGAACCGCATGTCGTGGTCGTGAAGCCCCAAGCAGCGTTTTATAACCGGAGCCATTACGCATGGAAAACATTGGAAAAAAGCTTGGCCTTTGCTAAATACAAAGGCCTTCTGCGCATTAAGGATGCCAAATGCAAAGATGGTTCGGAAACAGCGGAAACATACGCTGAAGCCCATATCGGAGAAGTTCCCTTTTTTGATGATCGTAAAGTCGTTGCACCAATACGATCTGATGCTGTCACAGTTGATGGCTATATTGGCGAAGACTCTGTAATGCGATATGTTCAGCAGGTTATGCTGCACGGCACATGCGCCTTTGTTGTCGATAAGACGAGCTTCAAACCAAATTCCGTCATTGAGCAACTGGTGACAAACAATGGTCTCGCGGTCTGGGAGCGGCTAGCTCATTATGTCGCAGAATGGGGTGCGGGAACCGAAGGAGAAAACGGTTATCGTAATTGTGGCGTCGTAATGGGTGCCACATATCCGGAGGATGCGGTTAAAATGCGAAAGATTTTGCCAAACTCCATCATGCTCGTTCCGGGTTACAGTATCAGCGGTGGCGAAGGACAGGGAGGAAAAGCGGATGATGCGGTTGTTCCGTTCAATGAAGATGGTTTTGGTGCTGTGGTGAATTCTTCGCGCGGAATTATTGCGGCTTGGCAGAAAGGTCCATTCGCTTGCGACCCGAAGTATTTTGCGCAGGCAGCCGCGCAGGCAGCAAAACTTGCCAGCAACGATCTTAATGCGGCGCTCGAAAGAGCAGGGAAAAGATATTGGTAATTACTATCCTACCCCTCACAACCCCGCGACCTTACAGAAAAAGGAGGAAATATTCTGTAAGTATCGCGTGGGTTGTTTTTTTTATTCTAAAAATAAAAATCTTTGACTTTTTTATAACGAACTGCTAGGATTTCAGTAGCTTTTTTGACAATCAATCACTATTTTCCGCGCAATATTGCGCCATAAGCAAGGAGGGCAAGTATGAATCTTTTTATTCCTTTTGAGGATGCACGATTGGAATTGGGCAACATGCTTCTGAAATATTCCTACAGAAGTGGATCATTCACATTAACCTCTGGAACAACGTCAGATTTCTACATCGACTGTCGTTGCACAGCATTGATTCCCAGAGGAGGATTTTGCATTGGGACATGCTTCTTGCATTTAATTTCAAAGCATTGCCCGAATATTCAAGCAATAGCCGGCATGACAATGGGGGCAGATCCACTTATTACCGCTACGTCTATGGTGGCACTCGTGAGAGGTTTTGACCTCCCGCAAATTATCATTCGCAAAGAAGCGAAGGGGCATGGAACAGGCAACTATCTCGAAAAAGCAGCTACCGCCCCCAAAAACGCGAACACAATCTTGGTTGATGATGTCTTAACGACCGGAGGAACCATCTTAAAAAGCGCCGAAAGACTTCGAAGTCAAGGCTTTAAAGTTGAGCACGTTATGGTAATAGTAGACCGGGAAGAAGGTGCACGCGAGACACTAAAAGAGGAAGGGTTTAATGTGCATTCAATCTTTACCCGCACCGAACTTCTGGCCTTAAATACAATATAGGCTTAACCTCCACCCAACAACCCCGCGACCTTACAGAAAAAGGAGGAAATATTCTGTAATGGTCGTAGGGTTGTTTTTTTTATTATAAATAACTCGATTTGACATCTTCTGTTTGAACGTGTATATTATAGAAGTACATAAGGTTAATCATTAAGAAAATTGAATAGGGAATGCATTAATTCCTGTTGATAACTTCTTAATATTATCCTTTTTGAGGGATTTTTTTGTTTTTACACGAGTTATCCACAGCCAATTATTGGCTTCAGTAAAGCATTATTTAATTATTCACGCGATTTTTGATGCTTATTCGCAAGATGAAAGGAAAATAATCATATGACAAGCATTTTAGACAATTTGTTGGCACAAGAAGTGGACAAAATCGAAGAAGAAGCGGCTGTTCCAGTCAAAAAGCCAGTGAAAACCAAGGAAAAAACCGCCAAAAAGACAGACGGGGCTGAAGTTGACGGACAAAAAAACTCTCTCATGAAGCAACTGATGTCAGAAACGACCTTTCATTTTCCCGAAATTGGTGACACTGTCATTGGAGAAGTGATTGAAGTTTCTTCCAATGAAATATATCTCGACCTCACCCCCTTCGGAACAGGCGTAGTGCTCGGCAAAGAAATTAAAGACGGCCTGGGTAATGGAAAATTGAAATTGGGCGATACTGTGCAAGCCACTGTTATTGATTTGGAGAACGAAGATGGCTATGTCGAACTTTCCATCCGAGAAGCCTCCTATGAAAAAGCTTGGGACGACATCGAGTCCAAGCGTGATACACAAGATAAGGTTACTACTAAGGTGCTCAGCGCGAATAAAGGTGGCCTTTTGGTGGAAATCAATGGTATCTCCGGCTTCTTGCCGGTTTCACAACTTTCCAGTAAAAATTATCCTAGAGTTGAAGACGGTGATAAAAATAAGATTTTAAATCTGCTCAAAAAATTGGTTGGGCAAGAATTGGAAGTCAAGATTTTGGACGCTGATCGCGAAACTGAAAAACTCATTGCCAGTGAAAAAGCTGCTCAGAGCGAGAAAGATTTGGAAGTTATTTCTTCACTTAATGTTGGCGACACCGTGACCGGAGAAATCAGTGGAGTTGTCGATTTCGGCGCGTTTGTGAAATTTGCTTTGGCCGCCACAGCTGGCAAAGAAGAAGGACGCCGCATGGAAGGTTTGGTGCACATTTCCGAACTGGCTTGGCAACTCATTGAAGACCCACGGTCGATTGTGAAAGTTGGCGACAAAGTGGACGCTAAAATCATCGGCATCGATGGTGACAAAATTTCCCTTTCCATAAGAGCACTGCAAAAAGATCCTTGGAGCTTGATTGCCGAAAAATATTCCATCGGCGACATCGTGACCGGCACAGTGAACAAACTCAATCATTTTGGTGCTTTCGTCTATCTTGACAAAGACATCCATGGCTTGGCGCACATCAGTGAAATGTCCGAAGCCTATCCTGGACGAACACTCGACGAACTTCTGAAAACCGGAGAAAAATATGCTTGGAAAATTCTTTCCATCGAACCCAAGGAGCATCGCATGGGCTTGGTACTCGCTGACAAGAAAGATGAAAAGAAAAAGAAACCCACCGACACTGAAACTAAATCAAACAAGAAAGAAAAAGCCGAGGAAGTGAAAGAAGAAAAAGCTACTGAGAAAAAAGAAGCCGAGGAAAAGAAACTGGCTAAGAAAAAAAGTGAACCTAAAGCAGAGAAAAAAATAGTTAAGAAAGCTGTCAAAAAAACTGCTAAAAAATAATTTTTTCTAACCAAAATGATTATTTCTTTTAATGGCGATCATGGTTCTGGGAAAAGCACGGTGGCTAAAAAGGTGTCCGAGAAACTAAATTATCCTAGATACTACATGGGCCAGATGTTCAGAGACTTAGCCACAAAAAAAGGACTTACTTTGGCTGAGTTTCAAAATCTTTGCGACAATGATCCTCTTGCAGATAAAGAAGTGGATGGATACATGATTGAGCTAGCCAAAAAAGAAAGTAACTTTGTAATTGAGGGACGTACCGCTTGGCACTTTATTCCTAATTCAATTAAGCTTTATTTGAAAGTTGATGAAACAGAAGCCGCTAAAAGAATCTTGAAAGAAATCGACACGAATGTCGCTCGAAAAGCAGAAGATAAAAATCTTGACTCTCTAGAATCTATAATTGCAAGCGAAAGAGATCGCACGGCACGTGACGACAAACGCTATATGCAATATTACGGAATAAACATCCGCGAAGAAAAAAATTATGATTTGGTACTTGATACCACAAATCTTTCCGTGGAAGAAGTATTTGAAAAAGTGATGGCATTTATAAAAGAAAAAATATAATCTTTTATTGTGTCATTCCCGTGTAAACAGGAATCTGGTGTAGAAGTATATAAATTCGAGACTAGATTCCCGCCTTCGCGGGAATGACAAGTTACTATGTCTTTAGTTAAAAAGGTTCAAAACACAATTTTTCAGCAGGAACTTTTTAAGCGCGGTGATAAAATTATTTTGGCAGTGTCCGGCGGACCAGACTCCGTTTGCATGTTGGATATTTTTTCCAAACTGCAAAAGAAATATGCATTGGAACTGCTCGTCGCCCACGTTAATTATGGCTTGCGCGGCAAAGATTCCGAGCTCGACGAAAAATTGGTGAGGGAATTGGCGGAAAAATACGGAATCGAAATTTCTGTGCTTGTTTTTCCGAAGGTTCAACCTTCGGTTAGCCGAAGGTTGAACCTTCGGAAATTTCCTTCGGAGAATGCTTTGCGCGATGTACGGTATGCTTTTTTTGAAAAACTACGCTTGAAAAATAAATTTGACGTCATTGCCCTCGCGCATAATTCTGACGACCAAGTAGAAACATTTCTCATGCGCATCATTCGTGGCGCAGGACTGCAAGGATTGTCTGCCATGCAATTTAAAAATAAATATCTTATTCGACCGCTGCTGGCCACTCCGCGCCAAGAAATTTTAAGCTACCTCAAAAAAAGCAACTTAACTTATCGAATCGACAAGACTAATTTAGAAAATGGATATCTTCGAAATAGAATCAGAAATCGTTTTATTCCTTACATTGAAAAAAACTTTAACCCCAGCATCAGAGAGACTATTTCTGATTCTTTAGTGGCTACTTCTGAAGATATTGCTTTTCTAAACCAAGAGACAGAAAAATATTGTAAAAAAAATGCCGAACTGGATGTCAGAAAATTGGCAAAACTCCACCCAGCCATTCTGAGACGTGTTTTACGCAGAAAATTGGAAGAAAAAAAAGGAAATTTGAAAAATATTCATACTGGACATACTGAAGAAATCCTAAAAATTATCAAAAGCACTAAAAACAAGCATCAAACTGTACTATTCGAGGGATTGAAAGTAACGCGGAAAGGTGATAAACTGGAAATATCGTGCGTTTCACATTAATATTTAACCTATAACTCATGCAAAAACTATTCAAAAACATCGGCGTCGCGTTTTTGGTCTTCTTGCTCCTATCGGGCATTTTTATTCTTTACAGCACACCACAAAAACCGCCTGTCGCGACTTCCTTTTCTGATTTAGCCAAGCAAGTCACTGACGGAAAAGTCAAAACAATCGAAGTTGATGCTAATGAACTGAAAACGACCCTCAACGACGGCACAATCGAAAAAACTACCAAGGAAACCGGCACTGGGCTAGTTGAAACGCTCAAAAATTATGGCGTCGATAGCACCAAGATCCAATCGGTCAACATTGATGTCAAAGGTGCCTCATCTACAAGTTTTTGGCTGGAAAACATCCTGCCTTTCCTTTTGCCCGTTCTTCTGATTGGAGCTTTCGTCTGGTTTATGCTCCGCCAAGCGCAAAGAGGCAATAATCAAGCCATGTCTTTCGGTATGTCACGCGCCAGAATGATCGATCCGAAAAACAAAAATCAAAAAGTGACTTTCAAAGATGTAGCTGGATCAAAAGAAGCCAAGGAAGAACTCTATGAAATTGTGGAATTTTTGAAAAGTCCGAAAAAGTTTTTGAATTTAGGAGCCAAAATACCGAAAGGAGTACTGCTTCTTGGCTCTCCCGGAACCGGAAAAACTCTGATTTCCAAAGCAGTGGCCGGAGAAGCCAATGTGCCTTTTTTCAACATCAGTGGCTCTGAATTTGTCGAAATGTTTGTTGGCGTCGG
Source organism: Candidatus Moraniibacteriota bacterium (assembly GCA_023261605.1). GTDB lineage: Bacteria > Patescibacteriota > Minisyncoccia > Moranbacterales > UBA2206 > CAIKZD01. The sequence goes on along the minus strand of JAHFOP010000032.1, from coordinate 3,774 downwards.
AGCTTCTCGCGTCCGCGATCTTTTCAAGCAAGCCAAGAAAAACGCCCCTGCCATCATTTTCATTGATGAGATTGATGCGGTTGGACGACACCGTGGAGCGGGCCTTGGAGGGGGGCATGACGAACGCGAACAAACCCTGAACCAAATCCTGGTTGAAATGGATGGCTTTGACACCACGACCAATGTAATTATTATTGCCGCCACCAACCGACCTGACGTACTTGATCCAGCGCTTCTTCGCCCCGGACGCTTCGACAGACGCGTCATGATGGACCTGCCCGACATCGAAGAGCGTATAGCTATTCTGAAACTGCATTCTAAAAATAAACCTCTAGCCAAAGATGTTGACCTGCGACGTATTGCCCAACGCACCCCTGGTTTTTCCGGCGCTGATTTGTCCAACCTCTTAAATGAAGGCGCTATTTTGGCTGCTCGCCGAAACAAAAAAGAAGTTGCCCAAGACGAGTTGACTGAAGCGATTGAAAAGGTCGTCCTTGGTCCGGAACGAAAAAGCCGCATGATCGACGAAGAAGAAAAGAAAATTATCGCCTATCATGAAGCTGGGCACGCTCTTCTCGCTACAAGTTTGAAAAATGCCGACCCAGTGCAGAAAGTTTCCATCATTTCCCGTGGCAATGCCGGCGGATACACTTTCAGTGCGCCGGAAAAAGACAAGACGCTGCACTCAAAAAATTACTTCTTGGATGAATTGTCCGTACTTCTCGGCGGATACGTCAGTGAAAAAATGACTTTTGGCGTGGTCACCACGGGTGCTTCTAATGATTTGGATCGCGCCACAGCCATGGCACGTGGTTTGGTCACTCGTTATGGCATGAGCGAACTCGGTCCGCGCACTTTCGGACACAAAGATGAAATGGTTTTTCTGGGACGAGATATCCATGAAGAAAAAAATTACTCCGAAAAAACTGCCGAAGAAATTGACAAACAAATTATGCTCTTCATCGAAAACGCCTACGAGGTAACTGAAAAATTACTTGGAGAGAAAAAAGAAACTTTGGAAAAAATTGCCACTGTGCTTTTGGAAAAAGAAACAATCGAACAGGAAGAATACAATGCTATCGTAGGCATCGTGAAAACCACAACAGCACAAGCGAAGCCGGAGAAAGTTTAAATCCGCCTTAAAATAAAACTATGCAAAAAAATATAACCACCATTCCATACTTGAAAATAATGGGAGAGGCTTTTTCGCTCACTTGGAAAAATCGTTTCCTTGGGTGGTTCGGTTTTTTTGTGCTACTTTCCAATGTCGGCAGCTTTGATTATTTCCATAATGACTCTGGAAAAAATCATCTGCGAGCCACAACTGAAACTTTATCGCGCCATGCCTCTTGGTTTTTCATCGGTGCACTGCTTGTGTTTTTCATTCTTGTCGCTATTGTGGTCTTGAGCATCATTTCTCGAGGAGCCCTGATAAGTTCCGTCGAGAAACTTAGCACGGGCAAAACTTCTGATTTCAAATCAGCTTTCAGAAAAGGCCGTTCATACGCTTGGAAAATTTTTCTAATTGCACTTTTTTCTGGCCTTTTCTTGTTTAGTGCCATTATCATTCTGGCGCCACCAGTGGCTTTTCTCTTTTTGAACCACAATTACATTTTGGGTGGAATTATGACAGTTCTCGCCATTATGATTTTCATCCCGCTTATCGTTATCGTGGCCTATCTGCGCATATTTGGTTATCTTTACGCTGTTCTTGGTGGACTCAATCCTTGGGCAGCCATCGAAAATGCTTACACGCTTTTCAGAAAAAATATTCGTTCCAGTCTCATAATGGCCGCACTTTTTTTCCTGATCAATTTGATTTTCTTCTTTTTGATTGTATTGGCTTTCTTCCTGATTGCCATCACCCTTCTTCCTCTGGCACTTTTGCTGTTTGTTTTGGCCGGCACATTAGGGGTAGTCACAGCCGGAATAATCGGCCTTATTCTTCTGGCCATTTTCATCCTTTACTTTCGTAGTTTTTTGGAAGTCTTCGCGCAAACTGCCTGGATCCTCTTCTTCCATGAAATCGCTGCGCCCAAAGAAAAAGAAATTCAACCAGAACCACTGCCCGAAATTGAACCTCTACCCAAAACCGGTTTGCCAACAATCAATTCAGAAGGGGAATAATACCGACCAGCCTATTTTGACCAATAAAAAAACCACCCTCGAGGGATGGTTTTTTATTAATTTGTGGGACCAGCTGGGATCGAACCAGCGACCAAGCGATTATGAGTCGCGCGCTCTACCACTGAGCTATGGTCCCGAAACTTTGGGTGGGTCTATCCCGACTCGAACGGGAGACCTCTACAATGTCAATGTAGCGCTCTAACCAACTGAGCTATAGACCCGAAAGAATACATAATTTATACTATTTCAAAACGACCATTTAGTCAATCTTTGCTGATTTTCTTCGCCTAGCATGGAAAGCTTGGTGCACTTCTTTGAGGTGCGGATTGGTAATGTGGGTATATATCTGAGTAGTCGTGATGGAAGAATGTCCGAGCATTTCTTGCACACTGCGAATGTCTGCACCATTCATAAGAAGATCTGTGGCGAAAGAATGACGCAAGGTGTGTGGATGAACATTTTTGACAATTCCGGCTTTCAGGGCATAATATTTCACGATTCTTTGCACCGAGCGGGGAGTGAGGCGAAGATCATTTTTATCGTCCTTTTTTTTATCGAGAATGATTTTATTTTTAGACTCGAATTTTTTCAATTTATTATCATCCCGCACAAAAAGCGCTGGATCAACATCGGTGCGCACTGCCAAATATTTGATCAGAGACGCTGCGGCTGTGTCCGAAATGAAAACTACCCGAATTTTATTGCCTTTACCCCGGACAGAGAGCTCGCCGCGTTTAAGATTAAGCTTTTCTCGATCTATGTTTGTCAATTCAGAAACACGCAATCCCGCCGAAAAAAGCAATTCCAGAATCGCTCGATCGCGCAAAGCCTTGAAGCCAGCGCCCGTAGCTGCTTCCAAAATCCGTTCCACCTCATTGTTTTCCAAAAATTCCACCTCTCGCTCCGGAGTCTTGCCCACTTCGATTTTTTCCGCCGGAAGAGTCACGACATCGCAGCGAGAAAGATAGCGCAAAAAATTTCTCACTACTATCATATAGTAGTTTTGCGTGATTCTCTTGAGATTTTGGCCTTTTTTATCCTGAAAACGGTTCAGATGCAGCCGAAAATTGCGAATGAGTTCACTGTCTATTTGCGAAGCAGAACTAATGTGCGCCCACGCCAAGAATTTCTCCAAATGACGATCGTAATTTTCCACTGTACGCGGTGAACGATTTTTCTCAAGCTCCAAATATTCCAGAAATTGATTTTTCAGTTCTTTAATTTCCATAGCTATTGCCTCAATTTAACTATATTATGCGACATTGATAGTTTTATTGTACCCCAAAATCCTGTCCCTGAAAATACCCTCCCACCAATATTTCGTTTGACAACAGGCGCTCGTGGGTATATACTTCTTTTAAGTTAAAAATTAGGGTTTTAGGCGATAAAATCGTTTGCTTATCTTTTTTTCACGCAGACGATTCACTCTCAAAACCACAAGAAAGGTCACCTTCTATTAGTAGACTAATAGTGTTAGTAAAAAAATATCTCTCTCCAGAAAAATTGCGACTTTGTCGAAAACTGGTTCACAACAAGCAGAAATGTCTTGTCACTTTTATCAAAGAACACAGAACTATTAAGGTTCTTCATATATTCAGAAACTATTCAGCCTTTATCGTGGTTGTTTCGAGTGCTTTTTTAGTTTCC
>JAHFOP010000067.1 GCA_023261605.1 Candidatus Moraniibacteriota bacterium | reverse complement strand
GCACGACTAATTGTTTGGCGCCGATGATAAAAGTATTGGATGATAATTTTGGTGTGGAAAAAGGTTTTATGACTACTACACATTCATATACTAATGATCAGAGGTTGCAAGATCTGCCACATAAGGATTTGCGTCGAGCGCGCGCGGCGGCTCTAAACATAATTCCGACCACCACGGGCGCGGCGAAGACTGTTGGGAAGGCCATGCCACATTTAGTGGGACAACTAGATGGTATATCTCTGCGTGTACCGACACCGGTCGTGTCAATTGTGGACTTTGTTTGCACGCTTAAAAAAGAGGCGACTGTCGAAGAAATAAATAATCATTTTCGTGAAGCGGCCGTTAATGGACTTAAAAATATTTTAGGCGCAACGGATGAAGAATTGGTTTCTATGGACTACAAAATGGATCCACGCAGCTCGATTGTCGACTTGCCACTCACGATGGCGAATGGAAATTTAGTGAAAGTTGTTTCTTGGTATGATAATGAATGGGGATACTCTAACAGGTTAGTGGAGATGGCGGAATTTATTAGTAACAAGTAGCGTTGGTTTTTTAATAATATTTAGCTGCATAAGAATTTTCAATTCACGTTTAATGTTTGATATCTTAATCAAAAACGGCACAGTCATTGATGGTAGCGGGGAAGCGATGCGGGAAGCGGACGTTGGCATTAGGGCTGACAAAATCGTTGAAGTGGGAGAATTGCATAACTCGCGAGGTGAAATCGAAATTGAGGCTCAAGGGAAGCTTGTTTGCCCCGGTTTTGTGGATGTGAATAACCACAGCGACACTTTTTGGCAGATGTTTTTGGAGCCAGATTTATCCAGTTTAGCCTATCAAGGCATCACAACTATCATAGGTGGTAATTGCGGATCATCTCTTGCACCTCTGGTTTCTTCGAAAAATATTGAGTCTATCCAAAAATGGATTGATTTGTCGAAGGTCAACGTTGATTGGCTAAGCACGCAAGATTTTTTTGATTTTTTAGAAAAGAAGGGATTGGCGTTGAATTTTGCGACGCTCTCGGGCCATGGCACAATGCGGCGCGGGGTGTTGGGGGATGAGATGCGCAGTCCCAATCCGAAAGAATTGAATTTCATTAAGAAAAAATTGGCAGACTCTATGGAAGAGGGGGCGCTAGGAATGTCCACCGGACTAATTTACACTCACGCGCGTATGGCGACGGTAACTGAGCTCATAGAATTAGCTGAAGTGGTGCGAAAATATAAGGGTGTTTATGCGACGCATATCCGAGGCGAAGCGGAAGAGTTGTCTGAATCAATCGAAGAAGCGATTACAGTCGCGGAAAAATCTAAAGTTAAATTACACATTTCCCACTTGAAAGCCGTAGGTGCCAAGAACTGGCCGAAGATGGAAGAGGCGTTGTCAATCATTGAACGAATGAGCAAAAATGGGATGGAAATTTCTTTCGACATCTATCCATACACAAACACTGGCTCGGTTCTCTACACTTTTTTGCCACCTTGGGTGGCGGAAGGGGGTCGGAATATGATGCTTAATCGTTTGAAGGATTCAGCGATCCGCGCCAAAATTATTGCTGAAATGAAATCGTCGGTTTTTGAATATGAAAAAATAGAAATCGCTTCAAGTGCCTTGGATAAAACATTGAATAAGCGAAAAGTGAGTGAAATTGCGGCTTCTCAGAATAAAACAGTGGAAGATACGGTACTGGATATTTTGATCGCCTCTGATGGACGCGTGATAACCAGCGCAGAACTTTTAAGTGAAGGAAATATTAGGAAGGCCTTGCGTAGTCCATTATCGATGATTGCGACCAATGGCTCCGGATATGATATTAAACATAATGATACGGGAGAAATGGTGCATCCTAGATCATTTGGTACGACGATGAAAATATTTTCGCAGTATGTTATGAATGAAGAAGTTTTGAGTTGGGAAGAAGCAGTCCGAAAAATGACAGCATATCCTGCAGAGAAATTTGGCATAAAGCAGCGGGGTCGGATTAAAGAAGGCTATTTCGCTGATGTCGTTATTCTGGACCAGAATAAAATTAGTGCTCCTGCCACCAAAGATGATCCATACCAATATGCTCGGGGAGTGGAACAACTTTTGATCAATGGAAAAATAGTTTTGCAGGATGGAAAATACGCCGGTGGCAGAAACGGTCGAGTAATCAAGCGTTGACGTTGCAGATAAAAGCTGTTAGGATGAGATGCAATTTTTGACCGCAAAACTCATGGAAAATCAAGCGAAATTTTTTGAATTTACTTCTTACAAGTTGGATCTAAAAAAATCCAAGGTGGTTTTGCGTTATAAAATTGAATTTTTAAATAGTCCTGATCTTGATTTTGAGGAAGAAATAATTTTTACCAAACCATTGCAAATTAAAAATATACCGAAAGAAGTTTTAGAGGAGACACTTCTAGGTCTGCATATTATATCAGGGATTAGCTATTATAAAATATATTGTCCGAAAAAAATCAAACTTTCAAAAACAATTTCCAAGAGCCAGGCTGAGTTTTGGAATGTTGTTTATCAAAAAGGTTTAGGTGAATTTTTTTACCGTAATAATATTGATTCTAAAAATTTGATAAAATTTCCATTTGATGCGGAAAAGAAAATATTTTCGCGAAGATTGGCGCGAAAGAATAGATCCTTGATTGGTATTGGTGGAGGCAAAGATTCAATCGTAGCCGGGGAGCTTTTGAAGCAGCAAAAAGAAGCAATCACCGCGCTGACAATCGAGACGCAAAAAAGAGACCCGGTTGCTGAAAGTGTTATTGAAAAAATGGGAATTGAATCACTGAAGGTTGAACGTCATATGGACGACAAGATTTTCGGAACTTTCCCAGGCGCCTACAATGGGCATGTTCCAATTTCAGCCATCTTTGCTTTTTTGGGATATTTTTCTGCACTGGCCTATAATTACTCCGCCGTGATTGTGTCCAATGAATTTAGTAGTAATTTTGGCAATGTAAATTATAAGGGGGATGAGGTCAATCACCAGTGGAGTAAATCCATTGAATTTGAAAAACTTTTTCAAAATTATACCAGAGAAAATATTTGTCCGGATATTACATACTTTTCATTGTTGCGTCCTTTCTATGAAATACGTATTGTGGAAATGTTTGCTAAATATAAAAAATATTTCTCAAATTTTTCCAGCTGTAACCGCAACTTTCGAATTCACAAAGAACGACCAAAGACATTATGGTGCGGAGAATGTCCTAAATGTGTTTTTGTCTGGATATTGCTTTCTGCTTTCCTGCCTAGAGAGGAACTGATTAAAATTTTCAATAAAAATTTATATGAAGATGAAAGATTGTTGCCATTATTTCTGGATATTTTAGGCTATGGAAAAATGAAACCATTCGATTGTGTGGGAACATTTGATGAATCACGCGCGGCTTTATTTTTGGCTAAAGATAAATTTACGGACAGTTTTATTATACAAAAAATTGCAAGCAGAATAAAAAATGCCGATAAATTAATTGAAAAAGTTTTGGAGACAAACGATGCGCCAGCGATGCCAGCCAAGTTTAAACCTCTTGGTATGAAAAATGTTTTGATTTTGGGCTATGGCAAAGAGGGTGCAGTCACAAAAAAATATTTGCAGAAAAATTTTCCCAAAATCAAAATTAGTGTTGCTGACCAGAAAAGCGATAAAAATTATTTGGAAAAACAGAACGACTTCGATTTGATTATAAAAACTCCCGGGTTGCCAAAGAAGCTTGTCACTCGGCCACATACAACAGCCACAAATTTATTCTTTTCACAAGTCAAGAATATAACTGTTGGCGTTACGGGTAGCAAGGGGAAAAGCACTACAGCTTCGCTCATCTTTTCTATTTTGAAAGCAGCTGGAAAAAAAGTCAGACTCTTGGGAAACATTGGCAGTCCGATGCTGGAAGTCCTTTTGGC
>JAHFOP010000031.1:1901-11749 GCA_023261605.1 Candidatus Moraniibacteriota bacterium | reverse complement strand
TATTCTTTTTTTGGCCTTGTTTTTTACCAGTTCTTTTTCGTCTTTGGGCGCGACCATTTTTAGTTTGGGGCTGGTTTTTCTGCTAAATAAGCGACAGATGCAGGAAAAAATTTTTCTAAGATATTTTCTGGCGTTGGCCGGTCTAGTCCTGGTTCTTTTTATTTTGCAAAGTAGGCAGGAAAAATTCAATAGTTTGATTGAATTTGCTCCGCGATCTTCTTTGGCTTCACGGGTTATTATTTGGAAAGCCACTGGGCAAATGATTGAAAACAATTGGGTGTTTGGAATTGGCGCGGCCAATTTTCAAAAAACTTATCTAGAGTATCAAAAATTTTATCCGCCCTATTTGGAGTGGGCTGTGCCACATCCGCAAAACTTATATCTGGATTTTTGGCTTTCTGGTGGCATTTTGGGAATAAGTGGTTTTTTGGGACTGGTATTTTTTCTATTTAAAGATATGTGGAAAAATAAAAACCAAAACCTACTGTCGGTTTTGGCTTTGGGTGTTCTTATGTATATATTAGCGCACGGCTTTTTTGATACGACGTATTTCAAAAATGACTTGGCGGTTATTTTTTGGATGAGCTTTTTAGCTTTAAAAAAACAGTAACGGATTATCAGAGCGCTATTTTATACAATTTGTTATCAAGTTTATTCACGAAAAAGAGCAGGCTTTCACTTTGATTTAAAAATAGTTGACTGGCATCGTATTGTCCGGCGATGTCAGCAATTTCTACGAGTCGAGTTTTTTCTCCTGTTTTTATGTTAACTTTCCAAAAAGTATCCGCTGTTTTGAATTTTCCGGTCTTGTAATCATTGGGCAAAACTGCGTTGTCAGGAATGCCTCCCGGTAAGGCATAAAAAACAGTGACGCCATCCTTCCCCCAAACACATTTACTGGCGAAAGTCGGAACGCCTAGGTTTTTATATTCTCCCCCATTAGCATTCATAACGCCCAGTTGCATCTCCCCACCGCCTATTGCGTTTGTGTGGCTGACCAAGATCCGATCACCTGAAGGGCTCCAAAGATAATCAGAGCCGAAACTGGTGGCGTCAAGTATTTTCGAGCCCCCACCAATGATAGGTGTGACTTGAAAGCTGGTTTTTTGATAGGCATCGCCGGAATTCCAAAAAGAGACCAATCCGGTGCGTGGAACTTGAGCGACAGATATGTTTTTGTATGGAATATCAGCGATTTTTGTCCAGTGGCTTCCGTCTGGATCAGAAATATTCAAGGTTCGCTCTTGGCTTTGGGCATCATAAAATTTATACAAAATGCGATTGGCATTGGTTTGCCAAGTGACCTGATCTAAATTGTTTTTAAGAGGAGCAATTGTTTGCGCGGACAAATCATAAAAAGCGAAATAGGGTGCGTCTGAGGTTGGCGCAATTTTAATGATAGCCTTAAGTTTATCCACTGACCAAAAAGCGTCCACTAGTCCGGATATATTTTTTTCAGCTAATGTTTTTTGGATGTTTCCGTAGAAATCTGCTTGCATTACTTGCCCGGACTGCGGAGAAAAATAATTGAGACTGGCGCCGTCAGCAGAAAGCGTTGGAGCTAACACTGCTTCTTTTGAAACAGCAGAGATCTTGCCAATCAAATCAGTTGAGGCGGCACTGTTTTTGTCGAGAGTGACAGCTGGGGGTGTATTTTTCAGGGCATCGCTAGGTGTAGGGCTTTTAAAAGATAAATTATAAACACCCCAAAAAAGCAGAGAGAGGGCTAGCATAAAAAGAGATAGAAAAAAGATTTTTTTGAGGATGGACATAGAATAAAATAAAAAAATAATAAATCAAACCTACAACGTGCAGCAAGATGTTTGGACGCTGGCGTGAACATGTGTTCCTTCAGGATTTGGTCTGCCGCCACAGTCAGTGATAGCGCTAGTCAGAGTGCTGTCAGTTGAGCCATTGTAGGGTTTCAAATCAACAGCCAGAGATGCGCCGCCGCAAGTTCCTCCATAGTGGCAAGAATTTTTGGCATGATAACAACAGTCTGAACCACCAGAAGAAGGACATTGACTCCAAGTTGGGTGTGATTGATAACAAGTCAGTCCGCCATTGCCATCGGAGACGGAAGTTATTTGAACATTATTATTCAATTTTCCAGCAATACACTGGGTGAGCGTGTTGAGCTCGGCTGATGCGTCGCCGCATTGTGTTGGAACTTGATTAGGCAACGCAGAACACGCTGCTCCAACCGTGCCAGTCGGGTTTGTTTGAGTTGTTTGAGCTGCTTGAGTTGTTGCGGAGGCAGTAGAGCAGGTAAAGGTCCACCAATTAGTTTGTTGAATGACGGAGGTATTATATGATAACGCCCACATTATGACGTTAACCAGGAGCCAAGCGGCCAGAACAACCGTGAAACCAATGAGGCTGGCGGAAAGAAAAGTTTTGGCTTGGGTCAGAAGTTGTTCGTTGCCGGCGGAAATGATATAGATCACGCCGGAAATAAAAATTCCAACTACTGTTAAAGTGACAAGCAATTTCAAACCGAAGTCGACCAGGTTGTGGAAGCCGATAATAAAATGACACAGCGTGCAAGCATTGGCTGGACTGTTGCCATTGCCACAAGGAACGAGCCCTGATTGGGTGGCACTGCTAGAGGAAGAAGGAGTATTGTTAACAGCTGCGCAACATGGGGCATTGTTGGAACAAGGCGTGAGCGGTGTGATTGATGTGGTGTTTCCTATGCAACCTGAAGCAGATGTGCTGCAAGTCCCAGTCTTTCCATCAGCGGAAGAGCAAGCTGTTGTGGGTGGCAGGATTTTGTCTCGATCAGCCGTAGTCATGCAACAACTACTATTTGAACCGCAGTCATTAACCTCATTGACAGGAACAAGCGTTCCTTGGCAAGCACTGCCTCCTGATACAGAGTTTGGCGTGCAAGTTCCGTTTTTTGACGCGCACCCTGATCCGTCGCTTGTTTTCTTGGCTACACAGCAATGCGGACAGTTGGCAGTATCGGAAACAGCCAACTCTGTACCGTCCGCGCAAGTTATATCAGCTGCTGAGGTGGTGCAAGTGCCGTTTCTTCCATCAGTTGATGTGCAAGGAGTGCTGGCGCTGACGAAAGGTGCTTGAAAGAGAAACAAGCCGAACAGGAAAAAGATAGCTAATAAGAACAGGGAGTTTGTTTTCATATAATGGAAATGATTAATAAAAAAATATGGATTTAAATGTTGAAACTATTGTTTGGGCAGAGGTTTTCCATTCGGACAAAAACTCAGTCCATAGTTTGTTCCGGCCGCCTTTTGATTGACAAAAGAGGGAGTGTTTAGCGTAACTTTTAAAGTGCAGGCTTGGTCTTTGGTGATATTCAATTTTTGCAAAAAATCATTTTCGGCTTCTGTCCGGGCTTTTTCCAAATCAGAGTTAAGTAGAGTTATTAAAAAACCTTGGTCTTGAGGGAAAAAGGAGGCAATGGCATCGTTATTTTTTTCAAAGACGATGCCATCATGGGAAAGATGTTCCAACGGGTTTTGATAGAGGTTGTTTGTTTGCAGGTTGCCTTTTTTGGTTTGCAATGTCATGGTGGGGGCTGTTTTTTCCGGAATCAAAAAGGTGACAGGTGGTTGTGCTGGTTGGATATTTGTGCTTGATTGGCTATTTTGATCATCGGTTGTGTTGGAGGTCTGAGTTGGCTTGTGAAAAAAGAGCAGGAAAATAAGACTGCCAATCAGGACAACGCCAATAATAAAAAGAATAATCTTGATTTTTTGTGACATACTTATTTTTTTAGTCAATTATTTATTGAAACCGCATTTTCCATTAGCGCCCCATTGCCCCCAGTGAGCTCCATTGCTTCCGATTGCACAGGCTGCGTTAATATTATTGGCGGGGTTGCCGGCGGCGGCTACGCATTGATTGTATAAATCTCGATTTTCAACTTTGCAATTATGGTTTTGGGCTGTGTATGCGCCGCCACTGAAAGCACTTGGGCAATTGAGTCCGCCTACTTGGTGATTGGTGAGATTTATTTGAAATAAGCCTATGGAAACGGAATCACCGCCATTGGCACACTTGTCTGTCCCGCTGGGAATCGTTGCGTTGCCACCGCTTTCTCCCATGCAAATAGAAGATGCTTGTTCAGCATTTGATCCAAAGCAAGTATTTTGCAAATTTGCAACTGAACAATCCCCACTTTGCGCGGGAGAGCAGGTTCCATTTCCACCACCGCCACCACCACCACCACCACCACTTCCACCACCGCTTGAGCTTGAGCTAGTGTTCGCGGCTGGCAATTTAACCAAATCCGGATTGATGGTGTAGAGCAGTAGCCAAGAAACGAGTGCCAGAATGAGTCCGATGATGGCGTCGGTGATAACGCCCTTAGCTTTGCCGGTTTGTGAGGAATTGCCAGCCGAAACCAGGTACATATAACCGCCGACCATAATCATGAGAAGAGCTGAGATGCCAATGGTCCACAAACCAAACTTATAAATAGCGTGGACGTAGCTGGGGAAATCTGAGGGACTGCCAAACCCCGGAATGGCTTCCATGGGGGTGTAGGTGTAGGCAGATACGGTGGCCAAAGTAAGGGTCGGGAAAATAACTATTGTCGCAAAAAGCGCTAAGATTATTTTTTTAATTTTCATTTTTTTAATTTTCTCTTTTTATATTGGGGAAAATGACAGCACTAGTTGTGAGGTGAAAAGAATGAGGGAAATTGTCAGCACGATACGCAAGAGAAAGGCTAAATAGGCAGGAGTGCTGGTGTAGATGGTGGCGAGGATTTTTTTGGCTTGAACGGAGGCGACTGGCAAAGATCCTTCTTGTATTTGGATAGAAATGTGAGCGGAGATATTTTTTTCATAGAACTGGTCGTAGGGAACGTTCCAGTATTTATTGAGGGCAGTTTTGACTAGGTTGCTCTGGGCATAAAGAGTGCCGACGGAAACTTCATAATTTTCGCCAAGTTGTTTGGTGGGCAGAGCCAAAACTCCATTAGCATCAATAGCGAAGCGTGAGGCTGCCACAGTATCCACATTTATAGTAGTGCCATCAATAGTCCAAAACAAATCAGCCGGAGAAGCAGTGAAGCCTGTTGTCACAGCGCGCAACGTCAGCTGATTATCAGCCAGCCCCATAAAATCAGTTTGACTATAGTCCGGCCATTTTCTGCCACTCATATCTATGTAGTTGCCTAAAAGAACCGGCTTACAGGCGCTTTCATCAGCCGAAGATATGGAAATTGTTGGAGCCACCACCTGAAAAGTTCTGGCTAAGTTCACTTTTTCACCGGTTTCTTGATTGGTGGCTGTCAGTGTTATGGTGTATTGATCACCAATTTCTTTCAAGGCGGGGAAATAGGCTACGTTGGTTTGTTTGTTTAAATCGCAGCCGTCAAAAAAACATTCTTGGTAGGTGAAAGGCGTGCCATCAATTGTCCAAAAAAAGTCTGTCAAAGAGGATGAATTTATCTTGACTCCGATGATGCTGTTTTTGGTTACTGGGCAAATAGCGTTTTCCACTGCGGAAGTGCAAATTTCATCAGCCATACTGACGTGCGGATCTGAGGTGCCAGAAAGAGATGTGTCAAAAACATCGATCACATTGCTATTGGAGATAATCGGGACGAGCACACTGGCGTGTCCTTCTCGAAAGAGGTTGTCGCCTGTGTTTTCTTTGGCAGTTAATATTATATTTAAATATTTTTTCTGAGTAGCCAGATTCAATTTAAATTTAAAAGAAGAGAGTCCCAGCCCGTCCATTTGGGTGGCGTTTGGCAAGGAAGATTTTGGTAAGGGGTTTCCCCAAGAGCTTGGATTTGGCTCATCGGAAGCAAAGACTTGCCATGAATATTGCAAATAAGTCGCGTCGTTAGCATTGGGAATGGACGACTGAACGATCAACTCATCGCCATTGCTCAGTTCAGGACTGGAATAACTGGAAGGGTCATTTATTGGAGAAGATGGCGAAAAAGATAGACTCACGTCCAGTTTTTGACTCTCGGGACTGTTTTCTGCCGGCGTAACCAAGTTATCATATAAGCAAGCATTCAAGTCGGAAACATTGGAAATGGACTGGATGGTTCGGCCGTTGTCTTTCAATGATAGGCTGTGGATATCATCAGAAATATCGATGGTTGCGCTGCTGGAAGAAATTTGAGAGGAGTTTTGAGAAAGAATGGCTTGGGTTTCGGAGTTGGTGATTGTAGTCGTGTCAACGATGGTAGTTGTTATTGTGGCAAATATTCCATCCTGATTGGTCATTGTTTGCGTGGTTGTTTCTGTCTCCGTGGTTGTTTCTCCGACATCCGGAGTGTCTATTGACGTTGAAAGAGTGGTGGTGGAAGTTTTGGGATAGTCGGTGTTGGCATCCACTGTATTGCTGGAACAGAGACCTTTGGGAGCGGCCCACATCGTGCGGTAAGAGCCGTCCAGTGTAAGCGATGGTTCAATGGAAGACCCTTCCACTACGACACCCACTTCATCTCCAGGGGTGTAATTCCAAGTGAAAGTGTTGATGCCAAGTCCCGCGACATTGGCTTCATCGGTGTTGCCGGTTTGTGCGGTGTCGGTGCTGGTAGGATCGGTGTGCCAGAATTTTTCCTCCTCGCTATTATATGAACCGTCACCGGTGTTTTCATGCGGAGCATCGGGGAAGAGATGCGAATTGCAATCAATAGGATAGGCATTGCCGGATGGAACGTCCTGGATGTAGCAAGATGGATTTTTCCCGCGTTGATCATCTCCTCCAAAAACGGCTTTATAGGCGCTGTTGCTGTCAGAATGGGAATAGTCGGCATTTTCCCAATTAAAATCGGCGTTAGCAATGATGCGTATCGCTTCTATCTTATAATCCTCAATGTCCACACGGCCATCATTGTTCAGGTCGCACCGGCTTTTCTCGTCTCCGCTCGGGCTGTCAGACTTGTCGCAATCTTTTTGTTTTAGAAACCAAGTAAAATAAATCTTGTTGGTATCATTCATGAAATAAAGTGGGGTGGCGGTAGCAGTGAGTTTGTCGCCGAGTTGTGGGTCGCTGGGGGTGAAAGTTAAGGACACTTGCGGGGCGGTTTGTTTTTGCGGGGCGGCATTCATGACGGCCACTCCGTATTGCATGGCGGATCGGTTAATGCCGAGCAAATCGAGGATTGCATTGAAGGCTTGTGTCGCCGCCGCCGCCGGAGCGGGGTAACTGAAATCGGCTTGCGCAGGAACAGCCGAGGATAGAAGCAGGACTAACAAAACCAAGAGATGGAAAAAGTTTTTTTTATTTTTCATTTGCATAGTAAACTTATTTTACCAGATGAATGATATAAGCATCTAATATTATTATAAACAATAATCCGAAAATATACGAGTACAAAAAAGATCGCGTTTTGTAAGTCACATAGCCGCCGATTAAGGAAAGAAAAATAAGCGGTAATGCTTGTAAAGATGGGCTACTGGAAAGAAAAGTGGTCGCGCAGTAGACTCCCGCTTGGATGAGGACAGAATAAACAAAAAATGGGCGGAAAGAAAAAAGCAAAAATCCTTTGAAGAAAAATTCTTGCGTGAAAAAAAAGATATTGAAAAAAACCAATTCATACAGAATGAATATGCCGAAATTGTTTCGCACCAGAGGGCTGATTGTGTAGTGAGAAGAAAAAGTGGTGAAGCGGATGATCAAATAAAAAATGATTAAGCTGGCCAAGAAAGCCAGGGCACCCAGAAGAGCGCCCTCTTTTTTGTTTTCAAAATTCCAGCCCCAATCAGAGAGATTGCCCTTGAGAATCAGCTTGATGTAGAGCATTGGAAGAAAAACCAGAAAAAAAATGTTTTTGGAAATCAATTGAAATTGATTGTCGGTTGGAAAAAAAGCCGAGAGGAGAATGCAAAAAACAGCAACCAAAGAAGTGACCAAGAGTTCCTTATGAGCGGATAATTTTTCCAAATAAGCAGTGATTGTTTGCATAAAACTAAAATGATTTAGACAATGTTACGCGTAGACTTCTTGAGAATTTCGCTCCAAAGCTTTCTCTTCGGCGGCTTGTTTTCTAGCCATGAGAGCGAATGTGTATATGATGAGGACGGTCAGGGTTTCAATGGGCAAAATGTCTATGCCGAAAATCATTTCAGCCGTTGTTCCAGATAGAAGAGTCAGCCAGCTGCGAATATCTTTTCTGTTTCCGTTTCCCCCACTGCCGCGCGCGAGAAGCATCATCATAGCAATAAAAGCAGAGCAAATAAAGGTGAAAACTATCACAAAGGCATAGCCGATGCCGGTTACTTCCGATAAATCGAGAATGTCTTTTAGGATAGCAAAGAAAAGAGCGATGGCATAGGGTATATCAAGGAACAGATGGCACTCGCTAAGAAGTGACAAAATCCTCCAAGGGGTGGCATTTTTGGCCAGATTTTTTATACCCTTCAGTTTATCAGCTTTACTCTTAACGCTATTTTTCGCCTCGTTGTTTCTCTTGAACTTGTCAATATTTTTTCTAGCTGCTTCTTGATTTTCTCCGGTACTACGTTCTTTTAAATGCTCCCGCGCTTCTTTTTTCCTGCTCTCTCTTCGTGCGTCTAGAATGGCTTGTCTTTTTTGTGGATCGTATTGGGACATATATAGTTTTTATTCATCACGAAATTCTTTTTTGGCTTGTTCAATTTCTTCCAATTGGGCTGGGTCGGTGGTGATGACTTGGTCTTCAGAATAGGAAGCAACAATTTTGATAGCGACGTGTTTGGTGCCGGCGAAGAAGATGCCTTCTCCGACGTTGGATTCCAAGAGTAGAAATTTTTCTTGTTCGGTCAAATAGAAAGTTTCACTGATGACATCCACGGCCGCGGGAGATTGTTTCAAGAGGAGCTGAATGGAAGAATTGGTCACAATCGCTTTGCCGTAGCGAGAGCCGAGAAAATCATTGACATCCTGCGTGATGGTGGTGAGGCCGGTGTAATATTTGCGACAACGTTTTGCAATGCCGAAAATGAAAGAAGCGGCGTCGTCATATTTCATCATGACCCAAGCTTCATCCACCAAGACTAATCTTTTTTTGACATTGGTTCTCATTTCATTCCAGATGAATTGCATGACGATGTACATGGCGACAGGGCGCAGTTCTTCTTCCATATCGCGAATATTGAAAACCATCATCTGATTGTCCACTTTGACATTGGAAGTGTTGTTGAGAAAGCCCGAGAAAACTCCTTCGGTATATTTTTCCATTCTGATGGCCAAATTTTCTCCGCCGTCCATATTTTTGAGAACTTGATAGAGATCGGACATGGTTGGGTAGGATTCCCGCGGAAGAGCATTAAAATTTATCGAAGCCGTGATGTCGCGAATGGCATAGGTTTCTCGCACGGCGCGGTCCAAAATAGAATCTTCTTCCGGAGTGATGGAGCCAAGCATGATATGCAAAAGTCCCAAGATGGCCGCGGTGTTGTTGCGGAAAATATCTTCCGCGTCTTCGTCTTCACCTACGCGCGGCAGGTCAAAAGGATTGAGATGATTGCCTGAATTGAGAGAAATTTTCACAAAAGATCCGCCGACCGTATCACAAAGATGCTTGTATTCATTTTCCGGATCGATGATGATGACATCCGTGCCGAGCATAAGCATGCGCAAAATTTCCAGCTTCACGGAATAACTTTTCCCAGCGCCGGATTTGGCGAAGACCACCATGTTGGCATTTTCCATTTCAAAACGATCAAAGATGATCAAACTGTTGTTGTGCCGGTTGATGCCATAGAGAATGCCGGTATCACTGGAAAGTGTCGAGGAAACAAAAGGGAATGTTGTGGAAAGCGGAGAGCTGTTCATGGAAGTCCCGATGTCCAGTTCGTCATTGGCCAGTGGCAAGGTCGAGTTGAATCCTTGTTCAGCTTTGAAAACGGCCGGTTTGACATAGACCA
>JAHFOP010000031.1:0-1891 GCA_023261605.1 Candidatus Moraniibacteriota bacterium | reverse complement strand
AATTGCGCTTCCAAAATGGCCTCGATGGATTTGGTGATTTCCGAAAGCTCTTTTTCTGTTTCTCCATAGGCTGTGATGTAGAGATCAAAGCGAAAAAACTTTTCCGTGCCTTGTTGCAAGTTGTCACGCAGACTGTCAATGTCTTGGATGGCTGTTTCCAAAGCCGGATCGCGAATCATCCCCTTTTCTTGGCTCATATGAATTTGCGATTCTATGCGCGTGGCATTTTTTTTGAGGTCTTTCAAAATATCGAAAGTCGCGATTGGATGGATGAACATGGAAATGTCAATTGGCAAATCAATGTTTATGATCGGAGAAAACCAATTGCTGTGAAGAAATCTCGGGTAAGCTACGATGAAGATTGTTTGCGCCAAAGTTTCTCCGACACGGATATATTTTGGATCTATTTTGATGGCGGCGGGAGCAATCAAATCATTGAGGCGTGCGATGCCTTCTTGATAATATTTCTCCGACGCTAAAACATCATCGGAAGGTTTCAAGGGTGAATCTGTCGGGTTGTTTTTTTTGAAAAAGTCTAACATCTTGTTTGTTTTTATTTGGAAAGATCCAGTTGGCTGGTGTCTTTCATTTCACTGGCGTTGAATGTTTCCGGGTTGTAGGAATCAAATAGGAGTTCAATGAGCTCTTCTGTTTTCAGGGGAATGAGACGCAGTCCAATGCCGGAAAGAGCCGCGACAATGTGATCGACTCTTTGATAGAGTTGATTTTTGTAGGTTTCAAAATTCTCTCTTTTTTCCAAAATGTTTTTCCGCGGGTTGATGAGACTGCCGATATTGCTGAAAAACCCTTTATTTTCATTTTCAATCGGAGAAAAAGGAATGATGATGTAGAATTTTTTTTCCATAATATTGGACACGGAAACCAATTGTTCCATAAAACTTTTGTATTCGGCCAACTGGACGCGCAAAAGTTCGTTGGGCTGGCTTTTCTCCTTGTCGGTCAGAAAGTCCATATATTTTTTCATATTCAATTTTCGTGAACTGATCAAAATTTGCACGGGAAAATCAATGGAATTGAGAAAGTTTTGGTATTGCGCGATGATGCCTTCTTGTTCATCACTGGATTTCAAATCAAAATTGATAGCGCTGACAGCCAAGACTGCTCTCAGAGTGCCTGATTTCAAAACAATGACATCTTCTTTCACTTCGGCCACGTCCAAAAATTCTTGCGTGGGCGCGGTGGTTTTTTTGTTGGCTAATTTTTTGGAATAGAGAGTTTCCATCGTTGTTGAAATTGTTTTTTTGCAGACTAAACGGAGAATCTTAGCGATTTTGACTGTCCAGTATTTTTGAAATATCTATGATTTTTTTATCATCAATAGTTTTTTTGAGGATGATTGGTGCAACGTTTTTTTCTTTTGTTTTTGAGGCTACTCTTATACTATCATAATTTCTCTTCCAAATATAGATTTTGGGACTGAAGACAAAAGAAACAGAAGAGATTAGAAATTTTAAGAAGGATTGGTTATAGGGGCGGTAGAAGGCCAAGGCACCAAAGATTGCCGCGATAACGATGGCGGCAAAAATGGCCGATGAAGTGTCGAGAGTGTTCCAAGCAACGAGAAACAAGGTTCCGCCTGCGGCCATCCAGCCCAATTGTTTGGCGGTGAAAGGGCCGACGATCTTGTCTTCGGTGTCGATGAATTGTGGAACATTAGAGAGCATATTTTTTGTTTATTCTTTGAGATCGACTATATTTTTCGATCGATAATTTCTTTCAAAATGGCTGGGGGTTATTTTGATCGGTTGCGGCGTGGGGTTGACAATTTCTTTTGGTTGACTGGCTGAGTTGCTGATAAAAGAAGGTCTGGGCGCAGTATTCGTGAAGGATGATGGCGCTGGGGATTGATTTTCAAAAGGTAATTTTTGGG
>JAHFOP010000066.1 GCA_023261605.1 Candidatus Moraniibacteriota bacterium | reverse complement strand
AGTTTTGATTGGAACGGCATCTTTCGCCACAAATTCAAAATCCGCCCCCCACAAGTCCCAAAATCTATTCGGCACAATTTTGGGAAATTTTTCTGTATAATCAGCCACTTCTAAAACTTTAGCGTCTGGATATTGCGCATAGACATGCGCTTCTATCATAGTGCGATATTTTTTTTGCATCCGGATATAGAAATGCATCGTACCTTCTTCTCCAACCAGTTCCAAACTGAAGCGATCATGATACCAAGCACCTTTCAGGTATTCTTCAAAGGTGTTGAATGTCGTCAAAACTCCAGCCATACCCGTGAAAATATTTTCCATCATTTTCGGTCCGCGCTCGATTTCGCGAGGTGGAAGAATTTCCAAGAGAGTCCACTTTTGGAGAGCTGTCCAAGAATTGGCGCTATACCAACCGGAAAAATCCTGCCAAAGAAACGCAAAAAGTTTATATAAAAAAATGGGCAGAATAATCCACCAAAACATCCCAAAAACTTGTCCGAAAATTCCCCATGCAGAACCAATGTCTGAAACGTTGTTCATAACATTTCACAAAATCTTTTATTTTTTAACCGAATATAAATCTCCTTGCTTTTTGAAAAATTTCCGATTATTCAAATTTATCATAATGGTTGTTTTTTTCACTTTTCGCATTTTCAAAACTTCCGCAATAATTTCCTCTTTTTTCATGGCTCGTGCTGCGCGCTGCAGAATGATTTCAATGATGTCTTTGATCGTGCCGGAAAAATATCCCCATTCAGCTAAAGCATAAATTCCCCGCCCCACCAAAACGAAACGCTCGTCTTTGATCAGCTCGTTATGCACTGTCTGCGGATGGGCGCTCCTTTTCCCCAATTTATATTCATCAATCAAGCTGGCAATCTCAGTAAAATGAAGAGGTTTTTTGTGTTCTTTCAGAATCAAATGGACTTTTTCCCGCGTACCCTTGGGAGAAACTTCCATCCAGTGAATCATGCCCCATTTCCCGAATTTATTTTTTTTCACTTTAGCCGCCACTGACAAAAAATTCAGTATCTCCTCCTTAGAAGTTTCCAGCAACAACACCGCCAACCGATCCAGCATTTCGCTGTCCGATAAAAGCTTCTTCTCTTTTAGTGCGGTTCTCTCCGCTTCCAGAATGATTTTTTTGATCTTGGGAATGAGTTCTCGAGAAACAACCCAAGCTTTTTCCAAAACACCCTTTTCCTCAACTGTAAAAATCTTTTTGGAACAACTGGCAAAAAATTTGATTGCGTTCGCTTCTCGATCCGAACTGTAACTTATTTTTTCCACTGCATCTGTTTCTCTGATTATACCACCATTTTCAATTATTGTAAAAATTATTTTTTCTTCTGTCGCCAAAAAACTCTCGTGCTCCAATTTTTGAGAAATGTTTTTCATAGCTTCCGCTATGATTTGGCGCACCCTTTCTCTGGTTATATTGTAGCGCTGGCCGATATGCTCCAACGTTTCACCACGTGAAGATACCAATCCAAAGCGCCGACGAACTATCTCTCCGCTTCGCACTGACATATCCATCAATATTTTTTCAGCCATAGCTAAAAAACTGAACCTCTCTTGAGAAAGCTCCTTCTTTGCTGTTTTCTCAACCTCTTTTTCTTTATGCATATTGGGTTTATTTAATACTTTTAAATTTCACACTATTCTAGCATATATCAAAAATTTGTCAAGAGCGTGCATATTATGCTACATTTAAAAAAATATGACAAACGCCAGCGACATCAAATATCTAAACGCCTTAAATACAATTTCCGGCGTGGGAGCGCAAAAACTGAGGAAGCTTATGCTCTTCTTTGGCAGCGCTGAAGCTGCTTGGTCAGCCAATTTGGAACCACTTCTCCAAAGTGGCATCGGAGAAAAATTGGCCGAACGCATTTTCGAAGAAAGAAAACACACTCACCCCGATCGGGAATGGGAAAATATGGAAAAAGAAAATATTCAATTACTGGAGTGGAACAGTCCCAACTATCCAGCACTCCTCAAAGAATCGTCGCATCCGCCTTATTTGATTTATGTTAAGAGCTCACTCGAAGTTGCTAGTATTGATTTTTCAGATCTCATCACTTCTCCTATGGTAGCGATTGTCGGCGCCAGAAAAAACACCGCCTACGGTGCGTTAGCGGCTCAAAATTTAGCCAGAGACCTCGGCGCTTCCGGAATCACAGTAGTTAGTGGCATGGCCTTCGGCATCGACAGCTGGGCTCATCGCGGGACATTGGATGCCGGCGGACGCACGATTGCGGTGCTGGGAAATAATCTGGACGAAAAAAATATTTATCCAAAAAGCAATCTCAATCTCGCACGCGAAATCACTGCCTCAGGCGCGCTTCTCAGCGAATGCCCTCTCGGAACGGTTGCCAGCCCTATGACTTTTCCGGCACGCAACAGAATAGTGGCAGGCCTCACACTGGGAACAATTGTGGTGGAAGCAGGAGAAAAAAGTGGCGCGCTCCTGACCGCGCAAATGGCTTTGGAAAATAATCGTGAAGTTTTCGCCGTTCCCGGTTCCATTTTTTCCGAAAGCTCCTTCGGCACCCATCAACTCATCCGCAGTGGCGCAAAAGTTGTCACGGGGGTCAAAGATATCTTGGAAGAACTCGGGTTGGAAAAAAGCGGAAAACAAAAAATTTCTTCACCCAAAATACCAACCAATGAAGCTGAAGGAAAATTATTGAAAATTCTCTCCTCGACACCTCTTCACATTGACAATATTTCGAAACTCGTTAAACTTCAAACTGCCTTCACTTCTTCCGCGCTGGCCATGATGGAACTGAAAGGCTGGGTGAAAAATGTCGGAGGACAGAACTATATAATTATATAAATTCACAATTTACAGCTTACAATTTTCAATAACAAAATTTATTGAAAATTGAGAATTGATAATTGAAAATTAGAGTATGAAACTCGTCATAGTTGAGTCTCCCACTAAAGCTAAGACCATTTCCAAATTCTTGGGAAAAAAATATACCGTCAAATCTTCCTACGGTCATATTCGTGATTTGCCGGAAAAAAAGATGGGGGTTGATATTGAGCATGACTTTCAGCCGGAGTATGTCATTCCGACCAAGGCCATTGATCGTGTCGAGAGCTTGCGCACATTAGCTAAAAAGGCGGACGAAATCATCCTAGCCTCCGACGAAGACCGCGAAGGGGAAGCCATTGCTTGGCATCTCCTGAGCGCGCTCAATCTTGACCCCAAATCAACAAAAAGAATCGTGTTTCATGAGATCACTAAAAGCGCCATCGAAAAAGCTTTGGAAAACCCACGTGCCATTGATTTAGATTTGGTCGATGCCCAACAGGCCAGGCGAATACTGGATCGCTTAGTTGGTTTCGAACTTTCACCCTTCCTTTGGAAAAAAATTCGCCGGGGACTTTCCGCCGGACGCGTCCAATCAGTTGCATTGCGCCTAATTGTTGAACGAGAAAAAGAAATTGAAAAATTCAAAGCGGAAAATTTTTGGATAGTCGATGCTAAACTCCAAGCTAGAGCTGGTTCAGACAAAACTGTTTTCACCGCCAGTCTTTTGCAAAAAAACGGCGAGAAAATTGATGAGTCTATCACACTCAAGCTTTTTGCCGGTGATTATAAAACAAAAAAGACCAATATTACCAGTCAGGTCCGGGCCGATGAAATTGTAACTGAATTGCAATCATCTGTTTGCCAGATTGTGGATCTGGTCAAAAAAGAGACGGTGCGCACACCGCCAGCTCCATTCACAACTTCAACCTTACAACAAGGGGCCATTAATAATTTAGGGTTTTCTTCCAAACAAACCATGATGGCGGCGCAAAAACTTTATGAACAAGGATTGATCACCTACATGCGAACTGATTCCACCAATCTCTCCATGGAATCGATGATTAGCGCCCAAAAAACCATCACAAAAATTTTTGGCCAAGACTATGCTTTGCCAACTCCGCGTTTC
>JAHFOP010000030.1 GCA_023261605.1 Candidatus Moraniibacteriota bacterium | reverse complement strand
CTGCACTGTTGTCGTCTTACCATTAGTGCCCGTCACCCCGATAATTTTGATATGCCGCGACGGAAAACCATACCAAACATGGGCAACCACAGCCTGCACCAGATGATAGTAGTTTTTCAACTTTTGCGGAATGAGTTTCTTCATAATATTTATTATTTCATAAAACTCTTTATTTTCTGAATACTTCTGTATAACCAATACACTTTTAAGTTTATAATTATATCATAACTGCCGATAAATCGCGTCACCATCATATTGGGTGAAAATCCCGTCTTAAACCGCGTAATCCCCGCCCACGACTTATTATAACTTTTAACTTTCCTGCCGGCCGGCGAGGCAGGTAACTTTTCACTTTTAATTATTTTAACTCCTCCAAAATCATACCTCGTACATCCCATTTTTTTAGCATCCTTGATTTGAGTCCACTGTAACAAATATGGTGCCATGACATTACGAACCTCATCATCCGATGCCCCGTGCATATATGTGCACGTATTGCCGTAAAATAATACTAGATTAGCTGCGATAATTTTTCCTTCATATTCCGCCACATACAATTTCAAAATATTACTCGAAATCACTTCTATCATTTTTCGATAATAACTTTCCGGATGCGCAGTGATCCCATCCCGCTTCGCCGTCACATTCACCAAGCGCAAAAATTCATTTACATACTTTTCTTCTCTTGATGCAAAAACTTTTACATCTTTTTTCTCTGCCAATCGAATATTATATCTTGTTTTGCTTTTCATTTCGAGCAAAATCTCCTCATCAGTTTTTGTAATATCAATAATAAAAACTTCCTTCGGCTGCACATTATGCGGCGCTTTTTCAATATGCCCAGGAAATTCATTCTTTAATATTTCCAGCTTCTCCTCGTTTTCCACATCCACTCGAATCCAACTAGCTTTTTCTTTTTTTGCTAAATCCAAAAGTTGATCAAGATTATTATTTTTTAAAAAAATTGGTCCGCGCGGCACATAAAAATACTTCCCCACTGCCGGCAAAGTATGCTCAACAATATTCGCCCAAAAACCATCAGAAGAAATGTTATACGTTTTTCGTCCCACCGCCTCCTGAAAAGACCGCCATTCTTCCGATTGCAAAAAGCCGCCATCCGGCGAATTGGCTTGAATGAATTTTTCTGGGTTATTTAGCATAGTTTAATATGTTATTTTTCTTCCGCTATTGACTTTTTCTAATGCTGATATGCTTTGGGGCAAATTTTAGAAGAAGAAGGGCAATAATCACACCAGCTATTCCCAACAGCCCAAAGCTATTATGATAGCCCAGTGCATCTGCCATGACTCCAGCGAGCATCGGGCCGATAACATATCCCATATTAACAGAAAGGTCTTCTGCCGCTTCAATTTCACTTTCAAGCTCAGGATTTTCCGAGATATAATCAGCGTAGGCACTACTTATAGCTGGCATAGACAATCCTAAAAAGCAAGCTTGGATAAATGTCAGTGCCACAGCTGGCATAGCGCTACTCCCAGCATATATGAAAAGAATCAGTGTCAGCGATCCTAGAAGAAAAGTGACATAAGCAGTTTTTTTCTTGCCTAACTTGTTGGTCAAATTGCCCACATACCATCCAAAAAGAACCACTGGTATGGCATCGGCCATAACAAGTAGTCCGCTCCATTGGCCAAGATTCAATTCGCTGGCATAGATTGGCCCGATGGTCCAAAAAAATGCTTCAACTACACATAGCATCATAGTTACAATCAACGCAGGAAAAATTATTTTTGAAATTTTAAACATGACCAAAATTTTTCCAGAAGAATTTATCGTGCAGCATTCACCTTCATGATAATAATTTTTTTCATTTCTTGTTTGGATCAAAAGCGCTATGAATAAAAGAATTGAGATACCCAGGAAAAGCCAAGTGAGCATTATTGATCCAAATGTAACCGCTGAAATTATAGTAAACCCAGCCACTAGTGGAGCGATGATAGCTCCTAGAGATTTAAACACTTGTATCACTCCGAAACTTGAAGAATGTTCTTCCTTTTTTGTGTGTCTTCCAACAAAATCAAATGTTCCATAATTATACAGATCATAATATACACCCCAGATAGCCATTGCTACCACAAAAAGCCAAGTCATTTTAGCTTTCCAAAGAATTAATGGATAAAAAAAGCAAACAATAAACATCAGCATAAAGACTCTTCGATAAGTAGTATTTTTGAAAAATCTACAAAAGATAAAATCAAAAAATGCTCCAAAAATTGAGGAGCTACCTATGATAACGCCCATCGCAGTGTCAGAGAAGCCTTTTTCCGTCAACATCAAAGGGGTTATATATGAAATTATGCCGTCAAAAATGGCAAAGAAAAAAAGCATGATGCTTAGGAAATACAAAGATTGATGGCGTGAACCATATTTTTTTATATGACTATATAGATGATTTAAATTAGGCATATTTTTCAGTTATATTTCTATCTTTTCCCCAAATTCTTCAGAGCCGTCTTTATCCTATCCCCTACATCTTTAATATCAACCGGCACATTTTTCAATGCATCGCGGGCTTCAGTATTGGAATAACCCATCGTCATCAAGGCTTCAATCGAATCCACGTCGATTGTGGCTTCTTCTTTGTCGCCCACTGAAATATCGGCCACTTTGTTTTGCAATTCCAAAATCACCCGCTCAGCTGTTTTTTTGCCGATGCCGGAAACTTTAGTGAGAATGGATGGATCTTCATTGAGAATCGCGGTTTTGATAGTTTTGGGTGTGGCAATGGAAAGAATGCTCATGCCGGCTTTTGGACCGATGCCGGAAATGGAAATCAGAAGTTCAAACATTTCCAGTTCTTCCGGCACCAAAAAACCATAGAGCGCCAAGGTGTCTTCGCGCACATAAGTATGGATAAAAAGGCTAATTTCGGACGTGCCAGCCACTTTGCCAAAAGTGTACGCACTGAGATTGACCTTATATCCGACACCACTCACATCCACCACGGCGTAGCTGTTTTTCAGATATTCAATTTTTCCGGTAAGTTTTGCAATCATGCTTCAATTCTAGCATTGAAACCGACACTTGCCAAAAATTTCTCCTCATGCTACAAATGATAAGTAAAAAACCTTTACTTTTTACTTATTTAAATCTTAAAATTATCAAGCTAAACTTTAAAACTTTTACCTTTTAACTTTTACCTTGAGCGAAGCGAATATGCCAATCAAAGAATCTGCTAAGAAATATATGCGGGTGACTGAAAGGAAAACGGAAAAGAATCGCAAAATCAAAGGAGCTTTCCGCAGCGCCATTAAAGCCACTAAAGAATCTCTGGCGAAAAATGATGTAGTCGCATCTCAGGAATTTCTGAAAAAATCGATAAAAGCCATCGACAAAGCCACTCAAAAAAAAGTCCTACACAAAAATACTGCTGCACGAATGAAGTCCCGACTCAATAAAACCGTGAAAGCGGTGGCGTTGAAAAAATAAGCTTACATACAAAAAACCACTTTTGGAAAAGAGTGGTTTTTTTGTATTCCTAAAAAATAATCTTACTTTTCCATTTTCAATTTCACTGAATTGGCAAACTCCATGAGATCAGTTTTAAAGGTGTATGTGATTTTGTTTTTAGCTATATATCTTTCTTTGGCGAATTGCAAAAGTTTTTCCAAAAGCTCATTCAACTCTAGACCACTAGCTTTCCAGAGATGATGATAGACCGTACCGGGCAAAGGATTTATTTCATTGGCATAGAGTTTGTTTTCTTTTTTATCAAAAAGAAAATCTACTCGAGCAATGCCACTTGCACCAATGCTTTTATATATTTCTTTGGCCATATCTTGAACCTTTTTTGTCATTTCTGCATCAAGCCGCGCCGGAATAATCAAGCTATTCTTGGCATTGCCAGTCTGCGCGCCACCATCTTTCAGATATTTTTCTTCGAAATTGAAAAGTTCGCTGTCAAAAACCGACTCTTGGACGAGAGAAGCCGTCAATTCATCATTCCCAATGACACAGCAAGTGATGTCCGCCAAGTTTTCCACCCCATCTTCCACCAAAACCTTTTCGCCATAGTGCAATGCCAGTTCGATGCCAAATTCCAATTCTTTCTCATCTTTGGCGCGCGTAATGCCAATGGACGAACCGAGGCGCGGCGGTTTTACAAAAAGTGGAAAGTGTAATTTTGTTTTTATTTCTGTGAGAAGCTGCTCTTTTTTATTTTTCCAATCAGCGCCATTAAAATATACGAATTTAGCTGTCGGGACATCTAAGCTTTGGTACAACAATTTCGTCAAAATTTTATCAAAAGCTAAAGCGGAGGATGCCACGTCGCATCCAACATAAGGCACATTGAACATCTCGAGCATCCCTTGTATTGTGCCATCTTCACCATTCGAACCATGGAAGCACGGGAAAGCCACGTCAATCACAATATTCGATGTCACCAAAAGACCTTTCTTATTGAAAACCATTTTACCCATTGACTCTTTCAAATTTAAGACATACTTCTCAAAATTTTTCAGTGCTGCATTTTTTTCTTTGCTCTGAAAAAATTTAAGCTCTCCTAATCTTTCATCAATATACCACTCCCCATTTTTACCTATATATATAGGCGTGACATGCATACCCATTTTTTTCAATTCCGATATGACTAGCTCTCCTGTGATAATAGACACGTCATGCTCTGGGCTTTTACCACCAAAAAATACTCCAATGTTCATAATATTTTTATTAAAAATAATTATCCGGCAGATCATTTTGAAAAATAATCGTGTCGCCACGCTGAATAATTCCCGTTAAGGCAGCGTGAGCTTCAGTCGTCGAATTGAATATTTTATAATCCGCAAAACCTTTTGTGCGTAAGCCGTCCACAATGCAGGCCGTGGCTGTATTTTTTATCAAAATGACCAGATCTACTTTTTGATCCGCATATAGCTGACCGATTTCATTATGCACTTTTTCCATTTTTTTGCCTAGTTCAACAAGGCCTGGCGTCAGAACGATTCGTCGACCATGCGCACGGCCCAGCACGGCTAAACCACTGACAATCCCATTGAAATTCCCATTATAGCTGTCGTCAATCACCCAAACATCCGTCTTGTCATTATAGATCGGCTCCAAGCGGTGCGGGATATATGAGATTTTTTCCACTCCAGTCGCCAATTCATCCAAGCTTATCCCCAATTCCTTGGCTATCTCCAAGCACAGGAGAATAAGAGAAATATTATGTTCTGCCAAAAGTTTTGTCTTGAAAATTTTATTCTCAATTTTAAATTCAAGACCCGCAAAATTATCCAATATTTTCAAATCCTGCACTACACTTTTTGTCACCCCGACTGAATTTTTCAAATCAAATTTTTGGAAATTATTCTTCACGTTTTCATCATCCAGATTCAACACTGTCATTTTTTTCGTCGCACTCGGCAATTCGAACTTGGCCTGAATAGTATTTTCCAAGCTGCCAAATCTTTCCAAATGAGCTTCGTTTATTCCTGTCAGAATAGAATAATCAGGATTGACCAACTCGCAAAGTTCTTTAATGTCCCCTTTTTTGTACGCGCCCATTTCTACGATAAATATTTCCTTGCCTTTCAAAAAAGCAGGATTTTTTACGATAAAATCAGCAATCCCAATGTCGGTGTTGATGTTTTCTTCCAATTTAAATACGCTAAATTTTTCACCAAGAATACTGGCGAGAATTTCCCGCGTCGAAGTTTTGCCATAGCTGCCGGTTATGCCGACGACCGTAACATCTTGAGCATATTGTCGTAAGATAAGTTTAGCTTTTTTAACCAGTCGCCCTTTTAAGTATTTATCTATCGGATAAATACTAAGTGTTGCAAAACCGATGAGAATAGGCAGGAGGATAACTTCAAAAAATATGACACCGAGGCTGAGTAGGCCAAAGCGAGAATATGCATAACCCAGGATTGCTAGCAGAAAAAATATCGTGACAACATAGACTAACTTAGCTTTTTTTGTCCAAACAAGACTGGCTCTTTTTTCCAACTTCCACCAAGCCGGATGTGAATAAGCAAATTTCAAAAAACTCTTTACGTCATAAAGATTGAGCTGCAAAATATAGATTAGGTTTCTAAGTAGCATCAATTTCGCGTAAAAATATTTTTTGAAACTCTGCCGGCTGATCGATAAAGGAAAAATGACCGGCATTTTTAACAATATACAGTTCCGAATTTTCAATAAGCCTATGCGTAAGTTCGCCCTGCGCCAGTGGCGTCGAGCAATCATTTTCACCCCAGATCAAAACAGTCTTGGTTCGAATCTTTTGCATTTCTTCGCTCAAGTCTTCTCGGATGATTTTTTTATAACTTTCGGTCAGAGCGCCCGCTTCGATATAATCTTCTGAATCTATCATTTTATATGCTTTTTTCCTGATTTTATCCTTGAAAAAAGATAGCCCCGGAAGCATTAGTGCGATTCTCATTATTTTAGCCATAACTTTATACAGCCCTATTTTCAACCCTCGTTTCCTTATGCCAGAAGAAGAAATCAGAATGATTTTCTTAGCTGTTCCACCATTAGATGAATATTTCATAATGACGCTTCCTCCAAATGAATGCCCCGCTAAAATAGGTTTTTTAATTTCTAATTTACCGAGAAATTTTTGCAGAAAATCAGCATATTCAGCTGCCGCCCACGCAGTGCGTGGCAAATCACTTTTTCCAAAACCGGGCAAGTCAAGGGCGATAAAATTTTCCAGCTCTGCAAAAATAGTTTTCAGATGCAGTGCTTCAGAATTCCAACCATGCAAAAAAACAATAGTATTATTCTCATCAAAATTATCACCTTGATAATAATGTATTTTTAAACTATCAATAATAATTTGTTTTTCAAACATATTTACAATTCCACCACAAATTTATCCAACCCCAATTTGATTTCAATATGCCCGGTCTTCACATCCGTGTCCAACTCGCCCAATTTTTGATAGATGGTTTTCAATTTGGCGAGAGGCAAACGCGAAACTTGCGCGAGACTTTTTTTCACGACAAAGGGATGAAGTTTGGTTACTCGTGCAATTTCATATTCTGGCATACCTTGTTCTTTCAAATCAGCCACTTTCAACATATTGCGAAATTGATAGAAAAACATCGAGAGAATATAAAACGGATCATCCCCTTTTTCCAAGTGTTTATGCAACATTCCGAGCGCCTGTTTTTTGTTGTTGGCTCCAATTGCGTCCACCATAGTGAATATATTGCCGTCTATTTTGGCTCGCACTAATTTTTCGACGTCCTTTTCCTCAATCATTTTGCCGTCCGCGTAACTAGCCAATTTCTGCATTTCAGAAAACAAAACAAAATTATCTTCGCCACAATAAACAATCAACTTCTCAAGGGCTAGCTTGGAAATTTTAGCGGCCGGATCAATTTCAATCAAGCCTCTTAAAACCCATTGCTGCAATTTCACTCCGCTCAGTTTTGAAAAATTTTGACTCTTGGCATTTTTCTCCAAAAATTTATACAGTGCGCCGGATTTTTTCGGCTGACTGCCTTCCCAAAAAACTATCACTGTATCCCCATCCTCAATAAGCGTTTTGCCTTTCTTCTTCAAAAATTCCTGCATAATCTTTTGTTCTTCTGCCAAAAAAGTTCCCAGCATATTCTCCACCACTATTAATCTTTTAGGTGAAAGCAAGTTAGCCGTAAAGGCCGTGGACATTATTTTTTTCGTCGCATCTCTATCCTCTTCACAATCAAAAACTGATAAGCCGGAACCGGACTTATCAGAGTTGAGATATTTTTGTTTTATGTCGGCCACTTTGCGTTTCGAAGAAAACGCATCTTCACCGTAAAGAAAAATAATCATTTTTGTATTTTATCTAGCTGGCTGGCGTCCATTTCATCCCCTGTCCAGGCTCCATCACATCCACCCAGATTTGGCCCGGAACAAATTTGATTTCCGCGCCACTCTCATCATAGAAGAAAAGTTTGCTGTCCAATGTGGCTTTGTCCTTTTTCCATGTCCCTTTCACTTGTTGACCATTGAAATAGAAATAAGCATCGCCGCTGTCGGTCGTATCAAACCAAGGATCGCCCAGCTGAAGATTATTATAGCGTCCTACCCCATTGTAATCAATGCCGGCCTGATCTTCTTTCGGCACTAGTGACCATGGATCCATGAGACCACTGTTAATATAACTTTGTTCATCCGCCAATTTTATCTGAGCGTCCTCCGCAAAAAGCACAGCGATGTTTTTCGGCGCTACGCGCTTACCATTGTTTTTGTCGGTGTCGGGCGTACCATCCCAAGTCCGCAAATACGTATTCGATTCCTTATCGTAATCAAAATTGACGCCATATTTTCCTGGGAAGGCCAGACGTAGATCCCCGCCGCTCGGACGCTGGTCGAGTCCCGCCTCTTCTTGATGTGGATACCCTGCAAATTTATCATCAGTATGATAACCATAGTCTTGCATCGCTTGCTCAATTTTATCTTTCGTAATATGCCCCGTATCTTCAAGTTGCATCACGCCCGTCTTTGGCCAGCGAGCACAATAAGATGTCGTCAGACAGTTAACGTTATCAATGATTTTTTGTTTGAGCAAGCTCTCGGCAAAAATAGAATATCCCCAATGGATATACACCGCATCCAAACCTTTGGCCAGTGGGATATAGTCATGGCGACCACTGCGAATTGAGCCAATTTCGTTGGGCACATTACACAGATACACTCCCATCAAGCGCGTGTTGGAATTGGTGAAAACCGGCATTTCAAAAACCATGTCCGCATCGGAAAAACCGGCAGCTGGGCGCGCGGTCGGATCTGCCGGCTGCATGACTGCAATTGGACGCTTGTTCCAATTGTCACAACTCACACCAGAAATCGGACTGACCGGACCAGTATTGGCCGGACCGGAATTTTGCGCCGCTTTTTTATTTAGATCTATTTGCTTTACCCTGCCACTTCTTGATTTTTTGATCAAATAAACACTACCGCCAATAATCAAAGCTGCTACGACAATAACCGCAATGATTGTCTTATAAGACGTTTTCATAAAATATGAAAATTTAAAAAATTATTTTTGGCATTCAGGGCAGAAGAAAACACTTCTTTGCCCTAATGTTTTTCTTTGTATCATTGTACCACATTTCTGACACTCTTGCTTATCCTTGCGGTAAACTTTCAACACTTTCTGGAAAGAACCCGGCGCACCGCTTGTGTCTCGATAATCAGAATCGGAAGTGCCTCGCAATTTTACAGCCTTTTTAAGGATTGTGCCAATTGAGGTATAGAGTTTCTTTCTTTCGTCCAATGTTATTTTTTCAATCCTACGCTCTGGCAAAATCCCTGCCGAAAACAAAATTTCACTGCGATAAATGTTCCCGATACCAGCTACTAAGCTTTGATCCATAAGAATTATCCCAATCAGACCTTTTGGTTTTCGTGCGAGTATCTCTTGGAATTTCTGAAAAGTAAACTTCAAATCCAGTGCGTCTATTCCTAACGCCTTGATTTCTTTAAGTTCATTAATTTTATCCGTATCATCCAAAACAATCTTGGCAAATTTTCTGACATCCGAAAAATCCAGTTTTTTAGTTTCTCCTTTTTTATCTTGCAGCACCCAACTATGGCGAATATATTGATTGACCCTGTCACTAAAATATTTTTCCTCTTCACTTTTAACTTTCCGGCCTGCCTGCGAGGCAGGTAACGTTGCTCTTTTAACTAGTAAATGTCCTGTCATTTTCAAATGAATATATAGCGTTTTTCCACCAGATAGATCGATAAAAATATTCTTTCCAGTCCGTCGCACACCTAAAACCTTTCGATCAACAATTTCTTTTTGAAAATTTTTCAGTGACTTATTCTTAATTGCTTTCGACCACTCACTCCAAAAATCGACGACCACGTCGCCTTTGATTTTTTCATTCAAATCATTCACCACCGTTTGCACTTCTGGTAATTCAGGCATATCTATTGTTTATGTTATACTGATTATATTATCGACTAACTCTTCAAAAAAATGTCCGTTCAGCACAATGGCCACGCCATGCATCACTTTTTAAGAAATAAAGAAATGAATGAGCTTTATGTTTCTTACGGCCTTTTTAATTTCGCTCTTGGCCTTATTTCCGTTTTCCTTCCGATCTATTTATACAAATTGGGCTACTCGATTTCAGACATCCTTTTCTTTTTCTTTCTGACTTCGCTCGGCTTTGTGCTTTTTTCCTATTCCGGCGCTAAGTTTGTAGCCCACTTTGGTGTGAAGCATACCATGCTCGCCACCGCTCCCATTTTCATCATTTTTTTCATTGGGCTAAACTACATTAAAGCTTTTCCTGTCCTCTTTTTCATCTTGCCCATCCTCCGCGCCTTCAAGATGATGCTCTATAATTATAGCTTCCACTTGAATTTTATTCAACATTCAGATAAAAAACAGCGCGGGAGAGAATTTTCCATGACCCAAGCCAGCGCCACTCTAGCCGGAATCCTATCCCCTTTGGCCGGTGGCATAATCATTAAATTCTCCGGCTTTCCAACACTCTTCGCTGTTGGTTCAATCTTCCTTTTCATCGCCATGATTCCTCTTTTCATGACGCAAGATTCTTATGAAAAAATATCCTTCGACCGGAAAAATATCCTTCGGGATATTTTCAAAAAAGACAACTTAAATCTGCTCTACAGTTTTTCAGGTTACGCCGTGGAATCTTGGATTGGACTCATTCTTTGGCCAATCTTTCTCCTAATCTTATCCTTCAGCACCGAGTCAATTGGAGCCATCACTTCCATTACCACTCTTCTAACTTTCATGATTTTCTATTTCATCGGGCGCGCTACTGATCTAAAAAGCAAGCAGAAATTACTTAAAATTGGAACATTTCTCTATTTCTTCGGTTGGATTGGACGCATTTTCGTCACTGGATTCACTTCCGTTATTTTTGTGGACACTTATAAGAATTTGACTCAGAATGTTTTAGCCATCCCTTGGTCAGCCCGCTTTTATGATATTGCCGCCAAAGGAGATTATTTTAGAATGATCGTACATCGAGAAATCGTTTTCAATCTGAGCCGCTTGGTTGTACTGCCCATCATTATGTTGCTTTTCTTCTTGAACTTAAGATATGCCTTCACTTTGGCCTTTGCCATCGCTGCTTTTTCCAGCCTTTTCTATCTAGCTCTAAACAAAGAGCCTTCTTGATATACCAGTCGATATCTTACACTTCTCCCCAATTATCTCCAATCTTCACATCCACCATCAAAGGCACTTTGAGTTTATAAACATTCTCCATAATTTCTTTCACTTTTTCACCCACTTCTTCGGCCAAATCTTCTTTCACTTCCAAAATGATTTCGTCATGCACTTGCAAAAGCATCCGCACGTTCGCGGCTATTCGCTCATCATTCGTGATATATTTGTAAACTTCAATCATGGCCAGCTTCACAATGTCAGCTGACATGCCTTGGATGGGCATATTGATGGCCATACGTTCGCCGGCTTGGGCTACTTGGAAGTTGGGGGCGTTGATCTCGGGCACGTAACGACGACGTCCCATCTCCGTTTCGACAAAGCCATTAGTTTTAGCTTCTTCTTTAGTGGTGCGCATATAGTTGGCCACCCCAGTGAACTTGGCAAAATAGGCATCGATGAATTTTTTAGCTTCTTCTCGATCAATCCCGGCGGACACGGAAAATCCAAAGACGCTCATACCATAAATTATCCCGAAATTCAAAGCTTTGGCAGAACTTCTCATCTTTTTCGTCACTTGACTTTTGGTCACCTGATTAATTTCCGCGGCTGTGGCGGTGTGAATGTCTTCGCCCGCCCAGAAAAGTTCAATCATTTTTTTATCATTTGAAGCATGCGCCACCACGCGCAGATCAATCTGCGAATAGTCAGCTGCCACCAGTCGGAATCCTTTTTCCGCCTCAAATGCCACGCGCAAGAGTTGTCCGAGGTCAGTGCGAATCGGAATGTTTTGCAAGTTCGGTTCACTAGAACTCAGCCGTCCAGTGGCTGCCACAGTCTGATTGAAAGCCGTGTGGATGCGAGAATTTTTGTCCACCAAA
>JAHFOP010000029.1 GCA_023261605.1 Candidatus Moraniibacteriota bacterium | reverse complement strand
AAGTGATTCCAGAAAATTGCTCAACGTTCCTATCTATTTCTTCTTCGGTATAAGCTTTCCAAAACTGCCCAGCTGAAACGGAATTTTTCACCTTAAATTTATGGGAGTTCATTACAAGCGCGAAAGCTTTTCGACGATCCAAAATCCCCGAATATCTCTTTTCTTCGCGCAACATATCCAAAATTTCATAATTATCAAAATTGAGCAAATCCCTTTTTGGCATGGACAATCGACGAGCCATTTCAAGCAAAACAATTTCCTTATAATGCAAGAAAATGAAAATATATTTTTTTCTTTCATCTTGCCAACTGACACTGGAAACAATCGCCCGAGCGATTTCCATGATTTTTTCCGGCAGATGATATCTTTCTTGCACAACTTTTTTCCGCTTTCTTGTTTCACTCCTGCTTTTTGACAGTGTCTCCAAGAAATTTTTTGGAATTTTTCTTCGGCGCTTTTCAAAAAAATCTGGCTTTGCGCTTTTTGCCCCCGCGTAGCTATTTTTTATCCAATAATATTTTCCCGCATGCGCCGTCACACTTTCCGCTCCCGCTAGTTCTAATTCTTCTTTTTGATAGAAAGACAGATTCTCCGGAGCAGTTAGGATTTCCATAACTTGCGACAGTTCAATTTTATTCTTGATATATTTTCCCAATTCCGCCACTAAAACTTTGTCCCCGCCATAACCGGCAAATTCCGGCACGATTCCCAGAGACCAAAATTCCAAAAGTTGATCGAAAAAGAGCTGGCAAAGCTTCATGAACTCATCTTTTCCCAGTTTTTTCAGATCCGTCTTTTCTATTCGCTTCTCTATTTCATCCAACCTCTTCACACCTCTTTTCCAATCTGCATAAACTTTTTTCTTTTTCTCTTTTGCAAACACATATTTGAAAAATACTTTCTTCCCATTCCTCACCATCGCGGCCATGTCATTGACCCAAATCATCTGACCGTCCTTGAAAATCAAAATCGACTTCGGCCATGGGCATTCACCATGATATTCTCCAGAAAAATGACTGAAAATTCCCTTAACATCACATGTATAATAGAAAAACCCAGGGATCGGCCCCCATTTGAACAATTCTCTGTCTGATTTTATGGGCAGTTTTTCTTCCATAAGCGTTTAGACTTTATTTTTACTCATCCTCTCCTTATAGCCTCTGTTCAACTCCGCCACTTTTTTCAAGTCAATCCCAAATTCCTTGCCACGAAAATTCACGACGTATTCCTTTTGACCTTTTTCGTCAGTTGAAATCAGGAGTTCAAAACCTTCCAAAAGATTCAGCGGTCCGCCCATTTCTTGAATGTTTTCGAAGGGCGGTTTAAGACAAGCCAAAAGAAACGGCTCCACGGCTGTCCGATGCGTGACGTTTAAAATATCAACTTCTGATCCATCTTTCAATTTTTCAATCAATTCGTCAAAATGAGAAAAATAGCTGGCCATCTTTTCCGCGATTTCTGCGGCCGATTCCGTTTCCTCATCAAATTTTTCGTCCCAAAGACCGATCCAATATTCCACCCCTGGGTTTTCCATCTCTTCGACAATTTTTTCTTTTTCGTCATCTGACAGTTCTTCAAAATTGTCCGGCTTGGGAGTGAAATGTGCGCGATATTCTTCGATGAAAGCTGGAGAGAAATGCGGCGCGTCAATCTGACTTCTGATTCTTTCCCCTGGTTTTCGAAAATCATCCTTCCCTTCAGACATTCCCAAAAGCACATTGTCAATCGTAGCTTGCGATCGCGACAGATGAGAAGCATAGGTCTTGAAAAATTTATCAGTTGGCTTTTTCCTCCCAAGTTCTTGACTGCCAACTTCTCCCTTTTTTGAAAGACCAGACTCCGAAATCGCTCCGCTCTTATGCGGATCAAAATCTGCCTTATTGGCATGGCGAAGAAAGGAAATTTTCAGCTTACAATTTTTTCCTTTTTCTCTTTTTTCCGGTCTGAACGTCCTGTCAAAGTTTTCCATATATTTTATATTAATAATTTTATTTCTTGTCTCAGTCGATCCAACCCAGCTTGAAAAAAAGATAGATAATATTTCTCCTTTGTCTTCTCTTGCGAAAAAGTATCCGACGCCCAATGCGCCAAAAATAGAGAACTGCAATCCAGAAGAGTTACTAATAATTTTTCATCTTTTAATGGCACATCTGCCTTTTCATTATATGCTTCCAAAGCCACCCGCAGTTTTTCTTCATCCAATAAATTATCTCCGGACGATATTTTGAAACTTCCACAAGTCAGTTTGCACATCTGGGCAAAGTCAAATTCTAAAGTGGAAAACTGCGCCCAATCAAAATCAATGAGACTGACAATTTTTTCGCCGCTCCAAAGAACATTGGTGTAGTTGATGTCATAATGCACTGGAAAGAGCGACAGTTTTTCATAGTTGGCCAACTTCAACTCATCTCTAATTTGCCCAATCTTTTCTAATAAAAATCCCCTTTCTCTTACTACTGCTTCATGAAACACACCAACCATCGAATCAGTTTGAGCGAATCGTTTTTCAAATTGATCGAGCAATTCCAAAACGCTCGGAGATTTCTTCCTGTCTTCAATTTCAATTTGGCGACAGCTATTGTGCAACAATCCTAGAATACTAAATCCTTGCTTAACATCTTCCAGTGTGAAAAGATGACTTTCATACCATTTCTCAAATCGTTGTGCACCGGGAACACGCGACATGAGCGAATAGAAATGTTCATCATCCTCGAAAAAATAATCACCCGAAACGGTTGGAAAAATTTTCGACACCTCCACCGATAAAACAAAATTGTTCAAACTATCTAAAAAGTCTTTCTCAAAAATAAGGCTGCTTTCCGGAAAAGGTTTCTTTTTGATCCGCAAGGCAAATTCTTTTCCGGCATCAGAAAAAATAACCACGCGATTTATTTCACCTTGATGCCAGCTGACAATTTCCGGCTTTGCTTCCGGTAAAAAATTTCTAATGATTTTATCTATTTCAAAAGTCTCTTCCATAATTTTATCGCTTAATTATCCTCACTACTCCTTCATTTGCGTCCACTTCCACCAAGTCTCCGTCATGCAAAACCTGCGTGGCGATCTTCGTTCCGACGATGCAAGGTTTTTCAGTTCGCGCATGATTAAGAACTTCTCATGATCCAAATCGGAAATATGTTTCGTTGTGCAGAAAATTCCAATTCATCTTTTGAGATTATTGTATAAATATCGTCGCTTTTTTGCGCCTTTCTTTTAATAAAAGTCAGCTCCCCCTCTCTGATGCTATTGGTGTGTTTCACCTCAAAATATTGATAGCTTTTTTTATCCATCAAATCTTTAGCGACAATGAAATCAAATTCCTCTTTTCTTACCCGGAAGAAAGAGATATATCGATATTGCTGCTGCAAAATATTATAGAAATAATTTTCCACCAAAAAACCTACGGCCGGAGAATCAATCGCTAGATTATCAATATCGCGAAAAGCCGCATAAAAATTGACGCTCTCCAAATAGATTTTTCTAAGCAGTCTCTTGGACTTACGGAACGACTTGGAAAAATTATAGACAAAATGGATCAAAAAACTGTTTTCGAAATACCGCAGATATTTGTTAACTGTCTCCTTGTTCAGTCCCGCCTCGCTTGCCAAATTTCCGATTTCAACAATTGAGCCCACTTCACTGACCGCTATCTGAAACAAAAATTTCAATTCTTCTGTTTTCTCCACACCGAATATTTTTGGAATATCATATTCCAATGTTTTTTTGTAAACAGATTCGATCAAATATTTTTTGCGCACTTCAATATCAGCCTCCTTGACCAAGGCCGGGAACTGACCAAAGAACAAATAGTCGTAGAAATGTTTTTTCAGTTCGCTCCCCCACTGGTGAACCAATTTTTCAACTCCGGTTTCATTTATTTCTTTTTGCCCTGGCAAAATAGCAAATTGCTTGAAATCAAAAAGCAATCCGTCTGACACCCCCTTAATCATTAGATATTCTTCAAAACTCAAAACGGGCAATTTGAATTCATAAATCCGGCCAGCCAAACTTTCCGTAGTTTGTTTTTTTATAAACAAAGCCGATGATCCGCTGATTACAAATTTCAAATTCGGTTCCGTGTCATAATAGCGCTTGATGATGTGTTGCCACCGCAAAGCATATTGCACTTCATCAATAAAGATATAACGCTTTTTACCGGAATCACTTATCTCCAAAAAAGTATTGATATAATCAGCCAGCCCAACCATATTGCCAAGTAAGTCTTCATCTAAAGTAAGGAAAAAAATGCTTTGCGGTTTTGTCTTTTTGATTATTTTTTGGATAAGCTGTTTCAAAAGAGCAGTTTTCCCAGTTCGACGCAACCCGATAATGGAAATGATCTCTTTTTTCTCCAAATAAGGAAGAATCTTTTCAAACATCACACGATTATGTTTTATCTCTTCCAAATCAGCGAAAAAGACATCAGCATCTTTCCAGTGCTTATTCTGTCGATAAATTTCAGCTAATACAAGGTCTTTTTTGCCCATATTACATTTATGACGGTTATAACAGTTACAATTGTATCATCCGTGCCTACTCTGTCAAGCTAGCCTATGCATCATTCACCTTATCGAACCTCTTCACGATTCCATTGTCCGCGTCCACTTCCACCAGATCCCCATCTTTCAAAACTTTTGTCGCAATTTTTGTACCAATCACGCAAGGGATACTAAATTCTCTGGCGAGGATAGATGCATGCGAAAGCGTCGCTCCCTCATCTACTATAATTGCTCCAGCATGTCTTATATACATATTATAAGCCGGGCGCGTCATAGGCGCGACAAGAATTTCTCCTTTTTTTATTTTTTTGAGGTCCTCAAACTTTTCAGCCACGCGAACCCGACCCCTATAGCACCCGGGAAATACCACAATTCCTTTTATTGATTTTCCGTCAAACGGATATCGTTTTAGGAAAACTCTGTCAAATTTTTCTTTTAAATTTTTAGCGCTTCTGCCGATGGAAACCGACTGAGAGCATTTGTCGAAATATACAAAAGCAGAATTTTTTCTGGCCTTAGCCCGCGCGATTGGAATTTTTTTGTTCCGCAAAAAAATATCCAGACATTCCTCGGGCCGCATCAATGAAATATCCCCTTTCTGGACCGCAATCCAGCGCTCAATTGCAGGCAAGACATGTTCATTATATTTACGATATTTTTCGAGTAATGCGTATAAAGATTTATTTTTTTCTATAAGATCATGTTTCGCAATATAGTCAGCTGACCAAAATACGGCCAGATGAAAAGAAAAATGTGCATTGGCCATTTCAAAAAACCTTTCAACATTATCCTTCGTTAGCCGTTTTTCTTTCTTAAGAAACTCATCAAAATTATCCGTAAGCAATTTTAGTTTTCCCACCGCAAAATCTGCATAGCCCTTTTCATTAAGAAATCTCTCCGCTATCTTCCTGTTGAAATTTTCCTCGTCAGCTTCACTTCTATAAAAAACGACATGGCTATTGTCATGAAAAAATGCACACATTGAATATCCGACACCGATGTAACGTTTCAATTCTTTCAGATGCTGTTGCGCAATGAGATAGCACCCTAAAAAAGAAAAGTCTCTCTCCCAGGCAACGTGGACATCTTTTGGAATTTTGATTTTTATTGTTTTCTCGCTTCCCATAGATTTAAAGACTTTATATTTTTAACTAATTCTTTGAATAATATCTCCTTTAGCGTCGCACCTTTTGCATGTACATTAACAGCCCAAAGCAGCCAGATAATCTTGTAGAATTTCATCTTCTCGCTAAATAGTGTCCTATCGCATACAATCCCAGCCTTATCGCAGAAATCAAAGTAATTATTGATTGCAGGATTTCCAGAGTAGGCAAATTCCCAGGCCGCGTCTCCTGCCAAGGCCCACTCGAAATCAATTATACCAGAAATTTTTCCATTGTTTATTAAAATATTGCCGGGATTAATCATGTCGCCATGAACAAATGACGGTACTTTCGATTCAAATAAGTGCAGCTTCCTGCTATATAATGATTCGATTTTTTTCTTTACCTCACTGAGTGTACTTTTCAATATCACATATCCGTTATTTCGATTATCAAAAATGTTCCGAATCCATAATGCTGACTCAATAAATATGAAGTCTTCCCAACTGTTATACGTACCGTCAAGTCCTCCTTTTTCTCCCGCTAGCCACCCATACTTACTAAATTTTATCCCATGGAGATCTGCCAATATTCGATCTAGCTGTTCAAAATATTTTTTATTTTCCATTGGATAAAATTCATCAATAATCTTTCCATTCTCAATTTTTCTACGGCCTAAATTATCTCCAAGAAGTTTTTCCTGCGCAAAAAGAAAACGCCCATCTTCGAGCTTGCCCTCATAGAAAAATTCTGCACTAGGAATTCCTGGAAATGTCTTGAGCAAATTAGAAATACTGACCAATTTCTTATTGATGCTCTGTTTGATTTGTTCTTGGTTCTGATTCAATATATGGATGATGAGGTCGCTATCGGCTTTTGCGGTATAAACTTCACTATTAAACCCCTGCACTGAAAGTTTTTTCATTGATCTTGCATCAATTTCAATATCCGCCTCAAGCTTAAGCTTATTGCAAACTTCTTGTATAATTTCTTTACTTCTTGATATTGGCATAATAAAAAGCTTAGTAAGTTTTCAGCCTTGCAATAAAAACTATTCGGCTTTTATTGGTGTGAATTCACCCGAGAGATAATCGAATTTTATCTTCCTTTTTTTACCCACTTCCTTTTCTAAAAATTCCACTCTAATTTCATCACCATCAACTGGAATATCGAGTTCAACTACATCTCCCTTGCTTGGCCCGGAATCGTTTATCATGGCATATTCACCAGAACTAGCTTGTTCATAGAAATCATCCAGCGTTTCACAATGCTCAAGCTGAATTATAACGATACGTCTATCTAGCTTTGGCTGGATGCGTTTAGCGATACGCATAAAACCAGACAGTTGTCTTCTGGATCGTTTTCCAATATCCTCAAAAGACTCCAGCTTCTCGTGACCATCCTTACGCATATAAGCATCGCGGCTCATATTTTCTGGAGTGCGTTCTTCCAAATCAGCAATGACTTGATTGAAAATTTCTGGATACTGTTCATCGCCTACCGGCACAACATCACCATCTTCGCCATAGACATCAATATTTCTCACCCTATCTTGCGGCTTATCCATTCTCGCGTCATTCCACAATAAAAAACCTCTGTCTTTTAGATATTCCCCAATAATTTTTTTTCCGTTCTGCGTCCTAATTCTCGGACTGGTTACGATGCACACAACATCCTCATCTTTATTGAGCTCGCGCTCAATGGTTTCAGCCGCTGTTCTCATCTGCCCTTCACCTTTGGATGTTATATCGAAATCATCCGGCCCCAGTTCTTTTTCCTGCGTATGTTCGTAGTATTCCGTATCACCATGCCTAACACGAAAAACTTTAATATGACTGAATTTTTCTTGTTCTTTCTTCTCAGGCTTGATGAAATCCGGCCCAATTAGATCTGGATTAAAACCTTCCATATATTTTATTTTATAGTTAATAATTTATTGATATCATCAACACTTCCATCAAGAATCATTTTTTCTGCCTTCTCCGTTATTATATCAGCTTTCGTCACGAACAGATAATCATCCTTAATAAAACCCCTACTCTTATCCCAAAGCACGAAACCAGTTATATATTATCATTTTCCATAGATATTTTTATCTCATGTCTATTTTTTAGTTCTCTTTAATATATTGACTACTCCTTGATCCGCATCCACTTCCACCAAATCCCCATCTTTCAAAACTTTTGTCGCAACTTTGGTGCCGACGATGCACGGTTTTTTGAGCTCACGCGAAACGATGGCCGCGTGACAGGTGATGCCGCCTTCGTCAGTCACAAAAGCCGCCGCAATCTTCATGGCTGGCAAAAAATCCGGCGTTGTCATGGGCGAAACGATGATGTCGCCCTTTTCCACTGCTATCATCTGTTTCTGATTTTTGACTATACGAACTTTTCCGGCCGCTTTTCCTGTGAAGGCTGTCTGTCCGCACAATTCTTGGACCTCTTCCAATCGATCGCGTAGTCCCTCAAAAAAATATTCCGGATTCTGGGACGCAAATTCTTCTAGGGTCATGATAAAATTTTCATAGCCGACAGAAACCACACCAACTGTCCGCGCCTCTAATGTTTTTCTGTCAGGCAGATCGGGAAATTCTTCGGGGAAAATGAAGTTGGCCAGATCCCTGTCTCCGCCCATCCTTGCCACGCAATCTTTGATAAAAATGTCATTCCTAGCGAACAATTCATCCGCACTCCTCAGTTCGAGCAGA
Organism: Candidatus Moraniibacteriota bacterium; assembly: GCA_023261605.1. Lineage (GTDB taxonomy): Bacteria > Patescibacteriota > Minisyncoccia > Moranbacterales > UBA2206 > CAIKZD01. The sequence continues at coordinate 3,908 of JAHFOP010000029.1, read as the reverse complement.
CGCTCACGGATTTCTCTCGGAGTTCTTCCATCGATCAGCGGATAATACCAAGCCGTGAATAGAGCCGTAGCTTCTCCCAAAAGTTCCATATATTTTTTCAATGCCGCCCTGTCTTCCGACGGACCAGCCTCCCAATATTTTTCCATTTCTGCAATCACTTTTCCATAGTCAGAGATAATTTCGTCCATGAATGCAGAGCTGTTCAGATTTTTTTCTAAAAGAACATCTTTGAACCACGAAAGGGCTTCGGCACTTTCCCAGATCTGCAGATTTTCCGCAGTCACATAAAAAACGATAAAGACTTCGTGGGGAGATTCGATGCCGAACCGCTCAGGGATGAAACTGGCCAATTTTTGCGCCCACATCGCCTCCATGATCAGACTGATGTCCCGCTCGTATTCTTTTGTCAGATGGATTTTTGGCATATTTTCAAATAAAGAAAAGTTATGCGCCCTTTATCCCTTAGACTTTTTGATTATCGAAGCTTTAGAAATAAACTAGGTAACAAATTCTCTAAAATTTTCCTTATTTATCAATTTCACTTGACTTTCCGGATAAGCAGTTACAAATACTTTTGGAATTTTGAATTTATCTCTTTTCCATTTGAATTCATAACCATCCACACCTCCCTCAAAATCCTCCAAATAATCAATTTCTTGTCCTGCCGTAGTTCGCCAGAAATATACATTCCTATCTGAGCCGTTGTTATTATTACGTTTCAATCTCTCGCTAATTAGAAAATTTTCCCACAAAGCGCCTGTATCTTGCCTAAGAGAAAGCGGATTCAAATTATTTATCAATGCATTCCTGATGCCATTATCATAAAAATATATTTTCCGCAGTTTTTTTAGTTCATTTCTCAGATTTCTACTGAAAGGTTTTAATCGAAAAATTATAAATGCCTTTTCTAATATTTGGATGTAATTTGATACTGTCACCTTATCAACTCCAACCAAAGAAGCGAGTTCGTTATAAGAAACTTCGTTGCCGATCTGCAAAGCAAGAGCTTGTAATATTTTTTCTAAAACCTCAGGATTCTTAATGTTCTGATATTCCAAAACATCCTTATAAGAATAGCTAGTCGCCAAATTTTTAAGATTCCTTTCAACTTCTTTTCCAAACACTATTTCTGGATACATGCCCGTGATCAATCTTGATTCAAGCAACCTTTGTGATTCAAGGTCGGAAAATTTTTGATCCAACTCTTCCCAAGAAAAAGGATAGAGATAAAATTCATATTTTCTTCCCGTAAGCGGCTCAGCAATTTTATTAGACAGCTCAAATGATGATGAGCCAGTCGCGATAACTTGAATATCTGGAAAATTATCCGCAATAAGTTTCAAGGTTATTCCAATATTCTTTATTCTCTGAGCTTCGTCTAAAACAACGAACTTTTTATCACCTAGAAATGCTTTTATTTCGGTCGAGGTTTTATCGGTTAGCATCATTCTTATATCTGGCTCATCGCAATTGAAATACACTGAATTCTCAGAGTATTTTTCAATAATATCTTTGACAAGCGTAGTTTTCCCCACCTGTCTGGCACCATAAATAATCACTATTTTCCCTTTAAATAGGCTATTTTCAACTAATTCTTGAATCGTTCTGGTTATTTTTTTCATAAAATATACGATTTAGGTGATTACACTATCCTAAATATATATTATTTAGGTGATTATGTCAATAGTCAGCTTCTCTTCCAATTTTTTCCAAAATCTTGACCACCCCACTCTCCGCATCCACCTCAACTAGGTCACCGTCATGCAAAGCTTGAGTGGCGATTTTGGTGCCGATGATGCAGGGCTTTTTGAGCTCGCGAGCCACAATCGCCGCGTGGCAAAGCAGTCCTCCGCCATCCGTCACGATCGCACCAGCTTTTTTCATGAGAGGCACATAATTCGGATCGGTCATACCAGTCACCAAGATTTCTCCGGTTTTGATCCTAGCGCCTCTAAAGTCCCTGATGACCCTGCACTTTCCAATGGCCTTGCCACGAAAAGCCACTGTCCCCGATATCTGCTCATACCTTTTTGATCCCAACCAAAAATCCTCAATGTCTTGGACATCTTTCTTATCGAGAAATATCATTTTTCTGCCCGCAAAATATATCCCGCAATATGTTCGCCTTCCTCTCAATGTTTCGATTGGCGGCACTTTTTTTGTTCCCATGAAATTGATCAGCTCGTTCCTCGTCATATACAGCATATCTTCAGTCCCATATCCAGTCGGTTTGATCATTTTGGAAATCGCTTTTTGATATGTCTTAGTGCTCTGGGAATAAAAATTTTCGCAATATTTCCTGGAAGCAGCCAGGATATTCCTAGTCCGATGGGACAACTCTTTCCCTGCGACGTCAAAGACGGTCTTTGTCGCTTCGGCATAAGCCCCGAAATCTCCATAGATCCTTTTCGAAATTTTCCATTTTTTTAAGAATTTATCCGGAGCAAGGCCGATTATCGAATACATCTCATCCGCCAGTCCGATAAATTCTGCCGACCATTTTTCGGCATTTTCAACGGTTCTTATCCTATCCGCCAGATATTTTCCCAGTTTCTCATATTCCATCTCTGGCAGATATCCCTGTGCGATCCCTCCTTTTATGATCACCAGAACGCTTGAATATTTTTTTCCAAACTTTCTTTCCATGCCATAGAAATATAGTTCCGGCGCGAACGAAATATCCAGAAGCGGAGAACTCCCACCCCAGTCAGCGTGCCAATCTATCTTTTTGATTTTCTCGATCATTTCCCGTTCCATATATTATTTCTTCAAAATTCTAACTATGCCTTTATTAGCATCCACTTCTACCAGATTGCCGTCATACAAAACTTAGATGGTGATACCAGTGTTAATTATCAATCACCTTCATGTATTTTCATTAGCCTAAATATAACGCTAATCACCTTAAAAGACAAATAATCCCCTTTGATATATGCAAAATTGGATAGTTTTCAATTCTTATAAAAAATTTGACTTAAAAACTATTTCGTGCTACAATAACAGGTCAAGATTGGGAATCTTGGTCTGGTCCTATTGGGCCAGTTTATGCTGTTAAACTTGTATTTTTACAAATGGAGGCCTGAAAATGGCAATAACAAACATTCTTTGTGTGTGTCACGGCAACTCTGACAGGAGCCCGCTTATGGCAGCAGTTCTGGAAATGTTTCTCAAGAACGCCGGACATGATGTCAAAGTAGAGAGTGCGGGAATCCTTGAGATTGCTACCAAAGGCGGTCCGGCATCAATCTTCTCGACAACCTCGGCCAAAAGACTCGGGCTGGATATGTCGGGGCATAACAAGCGATGGGTTGATAATGTCAAACTGGACGAATTTGATCTTTTCGTCTGTTTAGACAGGCAGGTCGCCGAATACCTCTTTGGGAGACATCGGATACCCAAAGAGAAGATCTATAATGTAAATATTTCTGATCCATGGCCATCCTTAGAACAGAGAGAACATGACTTAACGGCCGAGACCATCGTTTCAATGGCATACCGGGTGGTCGCCAGAAAATTCTCCGCCGAATAGCCAACATTCCCGTGTGAATGCCGGCTATGCCGCAGCCCAATCTTTCGAGATTGGGCTGTATTTTTTTATTTCAAGATTCTCACTACTCCCTTATCAGCATCCACTTCCACCCGATCGCCATTCTTCAACAACTGCGTAGCGTTTTTCGTACCGGTGATGCAAGGCTTTTTCAGTTCTCTGGCAATGATAGCGGCGTGGCACGTGATGCCGCCTTCGTCCGTTATGATAGCGGCTGCTTTTTTGATATAGGGGATCATTTGCGGATTGGTCATGCCTGCCACCAGAATGTCTCCCTCCTCAATCTCAGTCGTATCAGTCCATGACAGATGGATTACAACTTTTCCTTCCACTTTCCCTGGATAGGCCACGTTACCGACTA
>JAHFOP010000065.1 GCA_023261605.1 Candidatus Moraniibacteriota bacterium | reverse complement strand
TATCCATCCTATCAAACGCACAATTAATATCTTTCTCACTCCGCCCAAAACTGATCCGAATATGGTCTTCTCCGCTCGGACCGAAAGCCACGCCGGGCACCACCGCCACCTGAGCTTTTTCCAAAAGATACAGAGCAAAACGCCAAGAAAAACTGTCTGGGCAATCGTAACTGCCAAAGGGTATATCTTTTTTAATAATTCTAGGGAAAATATAGTAAGCGCTTTCCGGACGGACATAAGAAAAAATATGAGCAAGTCTGTCCAATCGCCTACAAATCAAATCGCGCCGCTTTTTGTATTCACCGTTAAAAAACTGCACATCCCGCTCTCCCATCTCCAGCGCACCCATAGCGGCATATTGGGAAATAACCGGCGCACAAGTCACGAGAGAATCATGCACTTTCAGAATTTCTTGCACGATACTTTCGGCAGCATGCAAATAACCCACCCGCCAACCGGTCATGGCATATGACTTAGAAAAACTAAACAGACGAATAACGCGATTCCTTAATTCGGGCAATTCCGCCAGAGAAAAAATAGTTTTGTCTTTTTCAAAAATGAAATCTTTATAAACTTCATCAGAAATTAAATATAGATTGTGTTTTTCAGCCAATGCCGCCAAGCCAAGTAACTGCTCTTTAGAATAAATCGTTCCAGTCGGGTTATTTGGATTGCAATAGAAAATCGCTTTAGTTTTGGGCGTAATGGCTGATTCATATTTTTCCAATTCAAACGCCCAGTCTTTTTCTTCACTCAGCGGGACATAAACTGGCGTGCAGCCGGCCAAAATAATTACTTCACGGTACGATGTATAAGTCGGCTCAGGAATGATGACTTCGTCGCCAGGTTCAGTAATGGTTAAAATTGTCGCCGTGATACCTTCAATCGAACCAGCCGTCACGAGAATTTCTTTTTCGAAATCATAGAACATATTCTGCTCCGCCAATTTAGTTTCAATTAGTTCGCGAAGTTCCGCAATCCCAGGCGACAAGGAATATTTCGCTACTACGCCCTGCTTCAAAGCCAGTTCTACTCGCCGCTTAATGCATTCCGGCGTGTCAAAACTGGGCACGCCTTGCGCCAAAGAAATGGTGTCGGGAAACTTGGCCGCCCGCAGTTCCATTTGCTTAATGACCGAGAGTTTTAGATTTTTAGTACGTGGAAACATATATATAAGTATATAGTATTTCACAACCGGTATCTAGTCTGAGGACAACCTGCGTATTATCCTGCCAATCACACCTGCCGTTTTTTAGCTTATTTTAGCTTTCTTATAGCTATTTTTACTTTTATGTAAGTATTCTAATCCTTACCTTGTTACGTAACATGCTACGTAACAAAAAATCCACCTAGCGCAAAGTGGATTTTTGATAAAAGTTATTGGAAAACTTTTAGTTCGTAACGGTCGTGTCAGTCGTAGTTGAAGATTGATCAGGGAAAACGGCCTTCAAAGCTAGGCGCGCTTTTTCCATTGTGGCTTTGAAATCACTCCTCGCCTTTTCCACAGCTGTGCGCCGAGTCAGAACAAGAGCTTGAACCATTGAACCAACCTTAGTCACACTTTGGCGATCGTTTTGCATCTGTGTACGAGCTCCTTTTAGGCCATTTTGGAAATCAGCTCGCACTGTGGCCACGTCAGCACCGGCTGCACAATCAGCTTGAACTTTGGCTAGTACCGCCGCTCGAGCTGAAGCGGAAGCGGAAATAAGACTATCTGATTGTCCTTGTCGCATAGTGATGGCGTTTTTCACTCCAGTGCGAAAGGCCGTGATGGCCGCATCTACAGATGATTCGCGAGTAGCAATAGCAGTCTTGGTCGTCAATTCAAAAGCACTCACCGCCTTTGTCTGCGCGTCTGTTTTGGCCGCACTTTCCAATTTAGCGAATTGTTCATTCCGATTATTCTCCCAATCAGCCCGCAACCTTTCCAAATTGGCATCAGCTTCACTAGTCTTATTCTCCCAGTTCGTCAATCTTTCTTGCTGACGAGTTTTAACTTGATTCTCTTGTCCAGAAACCTTTTGATTGAGATTTTCGGCAAACGCTGAGATTCTATCGCAAACATTTTGCGTTTTGATTTCTTGGCGAGCATCTTTTCTGTCCTGAATCATTTGCGGTCGATTTGATACTGTGGCCGCACTTTCAGCTAAAACTCCAGTGGCTGCCAAAAGACCAAAAGTTGCCACTGCAACGCTAATTTTTTTATAATGCATTTTGATCATAAGTGCTGTTTAAATTATTAATATCTTGACTGTCTCCAACGGCAGCATTCGCATCGGCGTCCGTACTGGTCGCGGCTACGCCTTCACTATTCGCTCCATCAATAATCGCGCTCACTGTATCATCAACTTTGCCGGTTGCAGCCGGCATTTTTTGAACAACAGAATTTTTCACCGATTGCTCACTTTCCGTTTGACCATTTTGGGATGGCTTTTGAGTCGTTACAGCTTTATTGCCACAACCAGCCAAAACCAACACCGTTACTCCAAAGGCAATCCCTGTGATTACTTTTTTCATAAACATAAATTGTAGATTAAGTTTTTTTATTTGTTATATCTTAGGGCATCGACCAAAGCCCACCTTAAAATTTTTTCAATTATTCAATGCAACAATCAATCGCTTTCCTGACTAATTCACCCAGTTTGCCCATAAAACCACTCCTACCAGCCTCCGTCTGAGCAACGGCTGACGCAGTGGTTTCTGTTTTTTTCTCAACAATATTATTTTCCATTTTGTCATGGCGATTCATCGCCTCAGAATCAATATGCTTAATATTATCTATTGAAATAACTTTCATGTTAATGCCCCAGAACAAAGAATAGAGATCGTAGGCCTTCTGGAACAATTCTTTCGCCTCAACTTTTCGCCCCATACCTTGTTGTTTAGTGCCCACTTCCATGAGGCGCATCGAAGCCGCCAACAAGTGCTTTGAAATGCACCACACTTCACCTTCCGGATCCTTAACGATTTTGCGTAACAACTCGCCCCGCATCTGACGCACTTCTTGTAACAGATCAAAGTATTCCGGCTTGCCCAGTTTTGCTCCCGTAAAGAAAAAATGTTCTTCAATACTCACCAGATTCATAATGGCAATGGACAGATCTTGGTCTGAACTCAGATCCAATTTATCCTGTTTTTTCATAGTGTCCACCTTTTCAATGAGTTCTGTGACATTTTTGATGATTCCCGCTTCCTGTGTTGCATTTTCCATATGGTTATTAAATAGAACAAATTATTACCGCGTTAAAAAATAGAAAATTCCACTTAAGATTATAAGGGGTGTTATCGCAAACACCACCTTTTGAAAAGGAAAGAGAACCTTACCACGCGCATCCTTCAATCTGAAGTGGGCTATTCCGCCCACGAAGAAAAAAATACTACCAATAAAAATTCCCAACATCAACTTGTCCACACCCCAAATCTTGTTGAGTGGGTGTCCAATAATATCGTTCCAGTAGAGTGGCAGAGCTACCATGGCATAATAGATGATTGTCGTTAGTGTTTTTTCGCCCCAAAACCGCACATTTTTTTTCTTCAACCATTCCAGTGTCCAAATTGTTAGCGCAACGAGCAACGCCCCAATCCACAAGCCAGTAATGATGTCGTCTACTCCGAAGTAGCGGGAAAGTCCCACTCCCCCAGCCACTGCCACTGTACAAACCGGACAAAAAGCTTGGACAGAAAAAACCGGCAAGAATATTCCCGCCATGACCACAAAAATATATCTAAAATATTTCTTCATATTTATCACTCTTTCTTCCTAATTACTAAAAGCTAAGGCTAAAGACCATATTCTTATTTTGCCGCCGCGTCCAAAAAATTTTCCACTTCATTCACGCCAACATAACATTTGCCGGCTGACCACAAAAATGGCACTCCGATCTGGCCAGTTTGCAGTTTGCAGCCTGCTGCTTTCTGCGCCATCAAATTAGCATTGGCCTGATTGCTCCAGACTTCCAGTTTGGAAAATTGCACTTTTTGATCCAGTTGATGGTCAGCGATATATTTTTCCACCTCTTGGCAATGTGGACATTGCTCACCATAAAAAAAGATGATACTGGAATTATTCTGCGCAACCTGATTGTTTTGGCTGTTGGAATGAACTTTTTGCCATGTTTTCCAGCCAGCCAGAAT
>JAHFOP010000028.1 GCA_023261605.1 Candidatus Moraniibacteriota bacterium | reverse complement strand
GCCACGGGCTTCCGATCGAAAACATCGTGGAGAAAGAAATGGGAAGCAAGAAGAAAAAAGACATTGAAGCGATGGGCGTGGAAAAGTTCAATGAGCTTTGTAGTAGCAAAGTTCTTACCTATGTTGATGTGTGGGAAAAAATCGTGAAACGGATGGGGCGCTGGGCTGATATGAAAAATGCCTATCGTACGATGGATAAGGGGTATATGGAAAGTGTGTGGTGGGTTTTTAAAGAGCTTTGGGACAAGGGTCTCATTTATGAAGATTATCGCTCAATGCATGTTTGCCCGAGGTGTGAGACTACTTTGTCACAATCAGAAGTTTCGGAAGGATATAAGGATATTAAGGATTTGTCCGTTGTTGCCAAGTTTGAATTAAAAAATCCAGAATTATTAGGCGCTGATCTGAAAGATAAGAAAGTTTATGTTTTAGCATGGACAACGACACCGTGGACATTACCAGGAAATGTTGCTTTGGCGGTTGGAAATAAAATTGATTATGTAAGTTTAAGATTTTTTGATAACTTCGTAGATGGAAACGGACAATTTGGGAATGATGGCACATCAGAATTTCACATCATTGTTTCTAAAAATCATGCAGAAAAAATACTCGAAAGTCCAGAATTTACTGGAAAATATAGTATAACTCCAGATCTGACGGAATTATTAGAAGATGGAAAAGTACGAATATTTAAGGGTAGTCGCCTTAGGGGGTTAGAGTATATACCTCTTTTTAATTTCTATGCTAAAGACAAGAAATTAACCAATCGTGAAAATGGCTGGAAAATTTATGCTGATAATTTTGTGACTACTGATGAAGGGACAGGTGTAGTACATATTGCGCCGGCTTTCGGAGAGGACGACAGGCGATTGGGGAAAGAAAACAATTTGCCATTTGTGCAGCATGTGGCGATGGACGGAAGTTTCAAGGAGGAAATGGGAGAATTATCAGGGCTAGATCTTAATCCTCGAGCCAAAAATAACCCAGAAGAAATTAGGGAAGCAGACCTTACTATTGTAAAAATTCTAGACGAACGAGGTCAAAAATTTCATTCATCAAAATACTCACATAGTTATCCGCATTGTTGGAGATGTGACACGCCGCTCATCAATTATGCCACCAGTTCATGGTTTGTGGCAGTAACGAAAATTAAGGACAAAATGTTGGAGTTGGCCAAAAACATCAATTGGTCGCCGGCTAACATGAAAGAAGGACGATTCGGCAATTGGCTTGAAGGCGCACGTGACTGGTCAATTTCCCGCCAACGTTTTTGGGCTTCTGTTATGCCGATTTGGGTATGTGATAAATGTGGTGAACAGAAAGTTTTTGGCGAAGTGGCGGAATTAGAAAAATTGAGCGGTGAGAAAATTGATGATTTACATAAACATGTTGTTGATAAAATTACATTTCCTTGCGAAAAATGTCAGGGAAAAATGAAGCGAGTGCCGGATGTGTTGGACACTTGGTTTGACTCAGGCTCGATGCCATATGCTCAAAAACATTATCCATTTGAAAACGAAGAGCGTTTTGACAAAACTTTCCCGGCTAATTTCATCGCGGAAGGCGTCGATCAAACGCGTGCTTGGTTCTATTACTTGCATGTTATCGCTAGCGGAGTGAAAGAAAAAGAAGCTTTTCAAAACGTGATTGTAAATGGAATTGTCCTCGCCGAAGACGGGAAAAAGATGAGCAAGAAACTTCAGAATTATCCAGATCCGACAGAGATGTTTGAAAAGTATGGAGCAGATAGTGTGCGATATTACTTGATGAGTTCGCCAGTAGTTGCAGCACAGAATATGAATTTCATTGAAAACGAAGTGGGAGAAATTACTCGTGGCATGATGCGCATGCTTTGGAATTCCTATTCTTTCTTTGTGCTCTATGCGGACATTGATAAATTCACGGCGGACAAAAATTTTGATCCGAAAAAACTGAACGGTCTTTTGGACAAGTGGCTGGTTTCTGAATTGCATGGCCTCATTAAGGATTTCAATGTGCATATGGAAAATTATGAATTGCACAAAGCTTGCCGACTTCTGCCAAAGTTTGTCGACAATCTTTCCAATTGGTACATCCGCCGTTCGCGAAAAAGATTTTGGAAATCAGAAAATGACGGCGATAAAAACGAAGCCTATCAGACTTTATACTATGTTCTTGTGGAACTTTCCAAAGTCATGGCACCATTCACGCCTTTCATCGCGGAAGAAATTTACAAAAATCTCACTGGCGAGGAATCGGTGCATCTGGCGGATTTTCCAGTAGCAGATGAAAGCTTGATTGATGTTAAATTGAATGATGAGATGAATAGAGTTAGAGATATTGTGACCCAGGGATTGCAATTGCGAGCTCAAGCAGGCATTAAAGTAAGGCAGCCACTTAGCGAGTTATTTCTAATGAATAAAAAACCAAGGGAGGAATTAGTATATATTATACTTGAAGAATTGAATGTTAAAAGGGTTGTGGGAGGTGCGAATTTTGGCGAAAAAGACATCGAGTTAAATTATAATATTCCGGAAGAGCTTAGACTTGAGGGTCAGGCGCGGGAAATTATTCGTCACATCCAACAAATGAGAAAAGATGCTGGATATGAGGTGGACAATCGCATTCAAGTTTGGTACAGTGGAATGTCGCAGATTTTTGAGAATGAAGAGTTGAAAAATATGATTGCCAAAGAAACTTTGGCGGAAGCAGTTCTTTCCAAAAACAACACTTCTGTCGATGCAGAAAAAGAATTCGAAATCGACGGAGAAAAAATCACCATCGCCATCAAGCGATAAGGGAGGGAAATATGTTCCAAGATATCAATACCGATTCATTAGGTTATCTTTTCTTGGCAGCAGCACTCGTCTGCCTTATTGTCGGAGGGATTGCGGGTTTGTTTTGGAATGTAGACAAACCCAAGCAAGCGAATAAAAAAATTTGAGAGGGAGGACATGATGAAATTGGATGGCGCTACGATATTAATACTTATCATCTTGGGATTACTCTCCGTAGGATGGTTTAAGAATTTTATTGATGGGCGAAGAGACGGTGGCAACGAGGTGTCAGAAGATCTATATACAGATTTAGCCTTTGAAGAACAAGAAGAGGATTGATTCATGTGTAGCACCGAAAAAAATAAAGTTTCTGTCCGGATATCCGGCGGAAACTTTTTTTATTTGGCTTAGGGGTAAAAGGCTTGCATTTAGGCTGAAAGTATGCTATAATTAGATTGTAAGTGGCTAGGAATAGCCAAAATACGGGTTAAAAGACCCGTTTTTCTTTTTTTAGGAACCAAAACAAAAAATGCGTAAACAAACACTAAAAACCAAATATCTCGTTCAAATCAGCACTGTGATATTCAGTTTTGTTTTTTTGGTGGCATCGGCATCGGCTAGTGAGATTACTTCGGACAACATTATCAAGTATGTTAATTTGGCGCGTTCTGCTCAAGGCATTGATGAAGTGGTTCCCAATGACAAGCTGATGCAAATAGCCAAAGACAAATTGAATGACATGCTTGCCAATAAATATTTCGCACACACTTCGCCGACAGGCGTGAATCCGTGGCACTGGTTTCAAGAAGAAGGCTATGACTACCACTTCGCCGGAGAAAATCTGGCCATCAATTTTCAAACAGCTGAAAACGAACAAGAAGCTTGGATGAAAAGTCCAACTCACCGGAAAAACATTTTAGATCCGAACTATCAAGAAATTGGTGTGGCGGTCGGAACCCAAGTGACGGATGGACAAACCTCTATCATTGCTGTACAAGAATTTGGCACAACTTTTGCGGGTGTGTCAAAAGGCGGGAAGACATTTGCTCCTTTCAAAGACTCTGCTTTGAAAACTGATGCGGGCCAAATCATCCCCCAAGTCCTGTCAGCAAAAAATGTTTTGCCAGAACAGTCCAATTTGTTTGGAGGCAATGGGGGACAACAAGCGATTTTGAATTGGTTTAGTGACAATAAAATAAAAATAATTGACCATTTGTTTTTTGGAGCGATGATATTGATGATATTTTCTATTGCGCTTATGGCAATCGCCTTTTTATCAGTAGCTTTCGATAAAACTTGGTCTATCTTGGAAAGGGCGAAAGCCAAAAAAGTGGAAAAAATGGCTTAAAAAAGACAATAAAATATAATCAGGCAAATAAAAACTGCCAAAATCGGCAGTTTTTATTGATTTTTTTTGAATATGTGATTAACTAGAATATTGTTTGTGGGTAAAAAAGAGAGAGAAAAAAGCAATCTTAAAAAAAAGAAGGGGGAAAACATGGAGAAAAAGAAAATAAGAAAGTCTATATTGCTCGTAGAAGATAATACTACAGTTGGTCTTATCGTGTCGAAATTGTTAGAGCATATTACTCTTGACAATTTTGACCTGGAAGTCAGGTGGGAAAAAGATCCGATCAAAGCTCTTGAGATAATAGAAGATATTACGGAGCTTGTGGATCTTGTGATAACTGACAAAGATATGCCTGGTGTTGATGGCTTAGAAATTATCAGAGCTATGCTGGCGAACCGACCAGAAACACCAATAGTAGGCGTATCTGGAGATGTTCTTGGTTTCGAACAGGGTATAAGGGCTGATTTAGGTGAGAGATGCCCGCACATAACCATTGTCAATCTGGAACGTCGATTCGAACACTTTAACGGGGATATCTCTCTTATAGCCAAGCCATTGGAGAGAATATACTTAAAATCATTATTGTTGTCTGTATTTGGTTGATACAGACAAATTCAAATAGCCTAGGAAGCGGCAACGTCGTTTCCTAGGTTTTTATTTTTATCTTTTTCCGATCTGCGCTAAAATGCAAAGAAGGGGGTTAGGCTATAAAATATTTTTTGAATATGGACTATAAATATCAAGCGATAGTTTTGGGCAAATATGACATTGCCGAAACGGATCGGATGTATGTGCTCTACACCAAAGAAGCGGGCAAAATCCGTTTGGTGGCGCATGGCGTGCGGAAGCCGCAAGCTAAATTGGCTGGGAATTTGGAAACAATGTCACATGCGGAAGTTTTTGTGGCGCGTGCGCGCGGGAAAGGCAAAATCACGGGTGTGATTCCGGTGGATTTTTTTGTTTCAGCTAAGGGTGGAATTGATTTTTTGGAAAAAATTTTTTGGACGCTCAATATTTTCGATCGCCTGGTGACGCAAGAAGAAAAGGATGAAAAAATCTTTGAACTGTTGCTCGGCTATTTGCGCGCTATAGATGGTCTGGCGGAAGAAGAAACGGCCAAGGCGGACATTTTCACCTATGGTTTCATTTTCAAATTGTTTCATCTTTTGGGCTATGGTTTGGAAATGGGGCGTTGCGTGGCCTGCAACGCAACTTTGCGCTCGGGAGAGAATTTTTTCGAGAGCGAACGGGGCGGGACGGTTTGCAATGCCTGTGCGGCGCACGTCGGGAAGAAAGTCAAGATAACGGATGAAACAATAAAATTCATCCGGATATTTTTGGAAAACAGGATTGAAAATCTCGGAAAAATAAAGGCGGATAAGAAAAATTTGAGCAATTTGAAACTGGTGGCGCATGAGGCGATCAAATGGATCGCGGGCTAGAAAGTGTATATTTGTGTGGTATAATATAAATGTAAAAAAACAGCTGAGCGGTTAAATAAAAAATACTTTTTTTTATGTCTCTTTTTAACATTAAAGATAAGCTATATAAAAAGGAGCAAGAGGAAAATCTGGCTCAACATGAAATCACGCAGTATAATCCTGAGGCGAGTGAGACAGGTGTAAATACTCCTCACGAAAAAGATTTGTGGATGGAGAAAAGCGTGGGGTTGGGACAGGCGGAAAAAGGAAAAATCACCAAGGGGCTTTTGGCATTGATTGTCGTTTTGGCCATGGTTTTGCTTCTAGCTGTTGCTTTTGAAATCAGACAAGCGGCTTTCAATGTGAAGAATTCCAGCGTTTCTATTCGCGGGTCAGAACAATCAGAAAGTGGGCAAGCGGTCACGTATGAAATTGACTATAAAAATGACAACTGGATTGGGATGAGAAACGCGGTAATCAAGGTTTCTTATCCGGAAGAGTTCAAACCAGCAGCCAATGAAAATTTCAAAGAAGAGGGGCCGACTTCGGGAGTCTATTCTTTAGGTTCAGTGGCGTTGCGCTCTTCCGGCAAGGTTTTCCTCACTGGCAAAGCGTATAGCCCCAAAGGCGCGTTGATTTATTTGAGGGCGAGTTTAGATTATCAGCCGGCGTTTTTCTTCGGGCAATTTGAAACCAAAAACCAACTTGGCGTGAATATTATTCCTGCTCCAATCACCTTGGAAATTCAAGGGCCGCAAGACATTGTTAAGGGCAACGCGTTGGATTATCTGATCAACTATCGCAACAACAGCACGGAGACATTGGATGGTCTTCAACTGCAGATGCAATATCCAGAAGGGTTCAAATTTTTTGATGCTGTTCCAACTGAGTCGTCAGACGGAAACACTTGGAAAATTGGCAGTTTAAAACCAGGAGAGGCGGGAAAGGTGGTCATAAGTGGGCAATTGGACTCCGAAAGTGGCATGACTAGGTTGGCGACGGTGTCTATGGGAGTGATGGATAAAGGAGAATTTGTGAGTTATAACGATGAAACTGTCGCTACTCGCATAATGACTTCACCTCTTCTCATCGCTCAGACAATTAATTATAAAAAACAACTTAGCGTTGATGCCGGCGAACATCTTGAATTTAGAATAAATTATAAAAACAACGGTAACCTGGGTTTGCGCGACGTGATTGTGACGGAAAAATTGGACAGCCCCGTTTTGGATTATACTACTTTAGATATGCAAGGGGGAAGTTTTGACGCGTCGAACAATCTGATCACGTGGAAAGCATCTGATATTCCCGCTTTCAATAATTTAGCCCCTGGGACGAGCGGAGATATCGTTTTTTCTATCGGAGTTAAAAATAATATACCATTAGATGGTGAACAGAAGAAAAATTTCATTGTTACTAGCTTGGCGAAAATTGACAGTCCGGATGTGTCGACGCCGATTGCAATGAACAAGATAGTTTCCAGTAATAGATTGGATATGAAACTTAACAGTAAAATAATTTTGGAAACACGAGGTTTTTATCATGACGCAACAATCACTAATTCTGGACCTATACCGCCGAAAGTTGGACAGGAAACCACCTATACGCTACACTGGAAAGCCATGAATGTTTCCAATGATATAAACAATGTTACAGTGACAGCCAGTTTGCCGACCAATGCCACTATGACTGGGAAGATTTTTCCGGATGATGCTAGGTTGAGTTATAACGAAAGAACTAACTCTGTTGTTTGGAATATTGGCAAGATGGACGCTGGGGAAGGAGTGCTGAGTGCTCCGCTTGAGGTGGCTTTTCAAGTGAAGATAAAACCATCGCCAGAACAAGCTGGTCGAGAAGTCGGGCTTTTAGGGCAAGCAACTCTTGGCGCGAAAGATCTTTTCACATTGGAGGATTTGAGTGTTAGCAGTGAAGCAAAAACTATCAATTTACCTGAGGATGCAGCTACTATAAATGTTGGTGGCAGTAGAGTTTCAAAGTAGAATAAAGTCAAAGAAAAATGGATGTTTGAGATAAGTGCGAGAAAACAGACAGCGCGAGTCGGCCAAATCACGACCAAAAACGGAGAAATCAAAACTCCGTTTTTTATGCCGGATGCGACGCGGGGATTTGTGAAATCGCTCAGTGGCAATGATTTGGAAAATGTCGGTGTGGGACCTATGGTGGTCAATACCTATCATCTGTTTCTCAGTCCCGGGATGGAATTGATTCGGGCGGCTGGCGGAGTGCATCGGTTTATGAATTGGTCACACCCATTACTCAGCGATTCTGGTGGCTTTCAAATTTTTTCACTGATTCACAAAAATCCGCATATGGGGAAAATTACGGAAAATGAAGTGGTTTTCAAATCACCGGTAAATGGCGCGCGTAATGTTTTGACGCCGGAGAAATCCATTCAGATTCAATTCGATTTGGGCGTGGACATGATGGTGGTTCTGGATGATGTGCCACCGAACGATTATGCGCGTGAGCGCATTGCGGACTCCGTTGAGCGGACGATTCGTTGGGCAGAGAGATGTATGATTGAGTATAAAAAACAGTTGAAGCTAAGAAATATAGAAGAAAAAAATCGGCCATTGATTTTTTGTGTTATTCAGGGAGGAGAATATTTGGACTTAAGAAAGCATTGTGCGGAGGAATTAATTAAGATTGGTTTTTCCGCCATAGGCGGACCAGCCTTGGGCTGGGATGGTTATGGTTTTGGGGCGCGCCACGTTGACGCGGAAGGAAATTTTTTGGCTGAAGTTTTGCGCGAGACAGCGTCATGCATTCCAAAAGATGCTTTGCGTTTCGCGCTGGGTGTCGGTACGCCGGAGGATATTGTGCGCTGTCATTCTTATGGTTGGGATATGTTCGATTGTGTTATTCCGACAAGAGAAGGTAGGCACGGAAGAATCTTCCTGCGGAAAAATAATTTTCAATTTTCAATTTCAGATTTTCAATCAAAGCTTAACGATGAAATTTCCACTGATCAAAAAAATACAGGAGGGGGATTTTATGAAACGCTGAATATTAATAACGGAAAATTCAAAGAAGATTTCTCAGTGGTTGATTCTCAGTGTGATTGTGAGTTGTGTAAAAATCATACGAGAAGCTATTTGCACCATCTTTTCGTTTCTAAAGATCCGCTGGGGATGCGTTTGGCGGCGGCGCATAATTTGAAATTTTATATGGAACTAATGAATAAATTGAAAAAGCAATGAAAAAAGTTGAATTGCTTGCTCCTGCTGGCAACTTGGAGAAGTTGAAATATGCTGTGGCTTATGGCGCAGATGCGGTCTATTGCGGGGTGCCGGATTTTTCTTTGCGGGCGAGGATCAACAATTTCACGGAGGAATCAATGTGGGAAGCAGTGGAATTTGTTCATCAGCACAAAAAGAAAATTTATGTAACACTCAATATTTATGCGCACAATAAGCATCTGAATGATATTAAAAAGCATTTGCAGTTTTTAAAAATTCTGAAAATCGATGGTGTAATTGTGGCAGATCCTGGGATTATTATGCTCGTCAAGAAACATTTACCCAAAGTGGAGATTCATCTGTCGACTCAAGCTAACGCGACCAACATCGAAGCAGTGAAGTTTTGGCAATCGGTTGGAGTGAAAAGAATTGTGCTGGCGCGTGAAGTCACCTTGGCTGAGATTCGTGAAATTAAATTTGCGGTGCCGAAAATGGAGTTGGAATATTTCATTCATGGGGCAATGTGCATGAGCTATTCTGGCCGCTGCATTTTGTCTAAATGGATGAATGATAAAAGTGCCAATCTGGGGGATTGCACGCAGCCGTGCCGGTGGGGGTATAATCCAGTCAAAAGTTTAAAAGTACCTGCCTCGCCGGCAGGCAGGAAAGTTAAAAATGAAGGGAGGGACTTTCTTTGTTTAGACGTGGAAGAAAAAGTTAATGGCCATAAAATTGACTTAGAAGAGGATCGACATGGGACATATTTTTTCAATAGTCGGGACTTGAATTTGTCGGAGCATATTGCTGATTTAGCGGCGGCCGGTGTGACAAGTTTCAAAATTGAGGGACGGGCTAAGAGTGTCTACTATGTTTCTGTGGTAACGCGCGCGTATCGAAAAATCATTGATGCCATTGGCGCGAGAGATTTAAAGAAAGTTATTAGAGAACAGCAAAAAGAATTGGATCAGCTGGTGAACAGGGGATACACCAAGGGCTTTCTTTTGGGAGCCGAGCCGGAACATAATTTCGAAGGAAAGTTGAGCGAGCCGGCATTCAAATTCGCAGGAATAGTAGAGGGACAAAAAAAGATTGATGGTCAAATTTTCAATATTGTTTTTGTCCACAATGAAATGTTTTTCCAAGATGCAATTGAAGCTGTGACGCCGGAAGGCAACATAAAGATAAAAATCAAAAAAATACTTAACTATAAAATGGAAGAAGTGTCGGAAATTCACGGCGGACACGCTAACCGATTCTTCGTACGATTTAGTAATGCTTTGCCGGCGAAGACTTTATTGCGACGCAAGATAAAATAAAATTTTTTCCTAAAATTAAAAATGGTGCCGAATTTTTTTATTCGTCACCATTTTCTTTTTCCTCCTCTGTTGTTGTTTTTCTTATAATGAGCACGTCTTCGCCGGTAGGTTTCGCCAGTGTGAAAGGATTGGGCTCTTCCCTCTCCGACGCTTCATCATTGTCAAGTCGCGCCGCATGCAGAATTTTTTTTCTTTTGGGTTGATTCTCTAGAAGATAGCGAATTTCTCCTTTGGGTAAAAAGTTCATATTTTTATTCTCCAAAGTTAATTTTATTAGAGGGTATGAATAATTACATTATACATCTATTTTATCTTTTGACAAAAGATAAAGCGCGTGATATAAAAGAAGTACTCGGGGTTTGGCTCCTGAGGGAAAGTTTAATATAATCAAGCAGTCCTGATTTTAATCGGGGAAACTAGATGGAACCGCGAGCATGAGTCTCGTTCTAGTAATTTAAAAATATTTTTTAATATTTTTGAGTTATTGGAACGGGATTTTTTAATTTTTTAAAATAATAATATGGAAGAGAAAAAAGAAAATATGATGGAAAAGATGACGTCGCTGTGTAAACGCCGAGGATTCGTCTTTCCGTCGAGTGAGATTTATGGTGGGATGAGTGCCATTTATGATTATGGGCATTATGGCACGCTCCTCAAAAACAATATCCGTGACGCATGGTGGCGCCATATGGTGCAACTTCGCTCAGATGTGGTTGGACTTGATAGCGCCATTTTCATGCATCCAAAAACTTGGGTAGCTTCCGGTCACGTGGGAGGATTCAATGATCCGCAAGTTGATTGCAAGAAATGCAAGTCGCGATATCGCGCTGATCATATCTTGGAAGAATTTGGCATCAATGCTGACAAGGCGCCGTTAGAGGAACTTAATATGCATTTGGATAAACTGCGTTCCGAGAAAAAACTGAAATGTCCAAATTGTGGTTCGGCTGATTTGACTGAGGCGAAAATATTTTCTTTGATGGTTAAATCTAATATCGGTTCTCCAACCGATGAACTCAAAGAAGAAAATGTGGTCTATTTGCGGCCGGAAACTTGCGGGGGAATTTATTTGGAATATAAAAACACTCTGGATTCGTTGCATGTGAAATTGCCGTTTGGCATCGCGCAAGTGGGCAAAGCTTTTCGCAATGAAATCGTGGCGCGTCAGTTCATTTTTCGCACACGTGAGTTTGAACAATTGGAAATGCAATATTTCTTGCACCCGAGCATCATGAAAGAAAAATATGAATATTGGAAAAAAACACGCTGGGAGTGGTATTTGAATTATGGCATGCAAGAAAACGAAATCCGTTTTTACAAACATGACAAGCTGGCACACTACGCGTCAGAGGCCTATGACATTGAATATAATTTCAAATCCCTTGGAGGATTTAAAGAGGTAGAAGGTATTCATGCACGGGGCGACTGGGATTTGTCGCAACACAGTAAATTTTCCGGTGTGGATCTGAGTTATTTTGATGAGAAAACCAATGAAAGATTCGTGCCGCATATCATGGAAACTTCCGTGGGCATTGGACGATTGATGTTTATGTTTTTGGATAAGGCCTATCAAGAAGAAAAGGTGGGTGATGAAACGCGTGTCGTTTTGAAATTGGACAAACGCTTGGCGCCAATCAAAGTGGCGGTTTTGCCACTTTCCAAAAAAGAAGAACTTTCCGTTCCAGCCAAAGAGCTTTATGAAAAATTGCGTGAGAATTTCATGGCAGAATATGACGAGACGCAATCCATCGGCAAGCGTTACCGCCGCCAAGACGAAATCGGCACTCCGTTTTGCGTGACCGTGGATTTTGAAACTCTAAACGACAAATCAGTAACAGTGCGAGAACGTGATACAATGAAGCAAGAACGGATTAAAATCGAAGAATTGGAAAGTTATTTGAGGGAGAATTTGAAGTAATTATTTTCTAAAAATTATGAATATACAAGAAATATATAAATTAGCTATAGAATTCGGAATGAAGAATGATCTGCGTCCATTAGCTGATGTTAAAAAGAAGTTAGCTAGGATAAAAACACAGTACGAAAAACTTTCCGCAGAAGAGAAAAAAACTTTTGACAAAGAAAGATTAACTAATCCTTATATGGATTCAACAGTCCATTATGATAGTGGGAAAAAAATAAAAAAAATAATGGCAGGAATTGATATTGATGCAGGAGAGCTTTTGATTGCTAAACAGCTTGGAGTGGATGCGGTAATTGCACATCACCCAGTCGGGAAAGGCTTGTCGTATTTGGATGACGTGATACATCTGCAAGCTGATGTATTGGCTCAATATGGAGTGCCCATTAATGTGGCTGAGAGTTTGATGAAAGTG
>JAHFOP010000001.1:32136-46932 GCA_023261605.1 Candidatus Moraniibacteriota bacterium | reverse complement strand
AATTTGGCATAAAGTTTTTGCAAAAAATATTCCATTACGCCCAGTGATTTTTCCACAGCGCGTAGCAGCTGCTCGGGATTTTCGCGCGCGATGTCGGCCGCGTCTTTACCGCTCGGGAGCGTCACCACTTCCACTGCTAAATCTTTTTCCAAACACAACTTTACACTTTTTTTCGTGGCTGCTTCACCGGCCGAATCCATATCGAAAAACATTTTGATGCGCGGCGCATATCTTTTGATGATACCAATTTGATCGGTCGTCAATGCTGTCCCGCTGACTGCAATGGTGTTTTTCAGTCCGGCTTGACTCGCCGCGATCACATCCATATTACCCTCTACTAGTAGCGCAAAATTCTTTTTTTTAATGCTGTCTTTGGCTTGATCAATGCCATAAAGAATCTTGCTTTTATGATAGACTTCTGTTTCCGGCGTGTTGACATATTTGGCTTGCGTCTCGTCTCCCCCCGGCGCCACGCGAGCGCTGTAGCCCACCACGTGACCCAGATAATCCCTGATTGGAAACATAATGCGCTCCCGAAAACGGTCATAGTATTCACTGGAATTGTCTTTTTTAATAATGAGCCCAGTACGCAAAATTTCATCCGGCTGAAAACCGCGCTTATTCAAAAAACCCAACAGATTACGCCAGCCCTTGGGCGCATAGCCCAAACGAAAATCGTGACTGGTTTCATCTTGCAAGCCTCGTTCGCGCAGATAGCCGGCAATTTTTATTTTTCCGGGTCCGCTCCACAATTGATGTTCGTACCATTTCGTGGCCAGTTCCAAAATTTCCAAAGTGCGATCTTTTTTCTTGGTGGCCTCCGGATCAAAGCTCTTAAGTTGCACCCCCGCTTTCTCCGCCAAAATCTTCAGCGTCTCGCGAAAATCCAATCCTTCCATTTCCATGACAAAAGCAAAGATGTCACCGCCCTTCTGACACCCAAAACAGTGCCACATCTGGCGTTCTTCGCTGACCATGAAAGACGGGCTCTTCTCATTGTGAAAAGGGCAGAGAGCCCGAAAATTGGCTCCAGCCTTATCTAAGCGAATATAGTCACCCAAAACATCCACAATATTCAGGCGGTTTTTTATTTCAGAAACATCAGTATTCAAGCTTGTTTTATGATTATTGATCGATTATTCCTCTCCCCATCAATCGTACTATACTACAGAAAAATAGGCAAAATATTGCAAGGTTCGGTTTTTTCTGAAATATTTTTGAGCACACCAAAAAAACGCCCCAGAAAAAGGAGCGTTTCGTGTCAAAAACAATTTTTACTCAGCTTCATCCTCATCCGGCTCTGCATCTTCAGCCGCAATTTCTTCCGCGCGTTGCATCATAAGCCTGTCCAACTCATCCTCAGCCGTTTTTTCATCTTTTCCTAATTCCACATTCATCTCATCCACGGCTTTTTCTACTTCTCCAACTTCGCGACTAAGCTCATCCACGGCCGCATTCGCCTCTCCATTAGTTTGATCGATATCTGCGTTGACCATTTCTGCCTGTGCAATCAATTTCTTCATTTTACCCTCCAACTCTTCTTCGGTAGGCAAGTTCGATTTGTTAGCGTCAAAATTTTCCATAATATTTTAAATAAATTCTAATTACGCCAACCCTATTCTTCGTCGGCCATTTTATCTCTCAGAAAAGCACCAATGCTTTCATTCAATTTAGATATGGGCATTTTTTTAAATTTACAATAAGTCCTCAAAATACTCTCAAAACTTTCCCCGTCAACTTTAGCATTCTGACTTGAACCCATATTTTCCATAACCTTAAAGAATTCCTTAGGATCAATCTTTTCACTAACAGCTTCTTTTTTATATTTTTCATCCAAATGATTGTTCCAACTTTCAAGAAGCTCCTTCATTGTCCAATTTTCCACTTTTTCCCGACTTTCTTCAGCTTCAGCTTCTGCTTCTGCTTCTGCTGCGGATGATTCTTCTGACTCCACTTCATCGTCAGTTTCTTCCCTGGGCTCACCTTCGCGAGTGTGAATCGTTGCAGTTTCCCTGTCTGTTAAATCAGCTAGACCCTTTCTTTCTTCAACATCAAACTTAATCGGCCGACCTTCTTTTATCCGAATCAAATCTTCACGCCTACTTCTAGCTGGATTCGCTTTTTTGTCCAGTTTAGAAATTCGCTCATCTATTTTATTCATTTTTCGCACTATCTCGCCTCTTTCAGTTTTCATTTTTCCATAACCATCGGCTAATTGCTTTTCAAGCATTCTAATGACTCCATTTTTACTTATTTTCTTCTCATCCCAATTAAGCATTCGGTATGTATCTTCCATTTCTTCTTTTTGCTTCTTAATTTCATCCAGGCTTGCAGCCTCTTCTTTGTGTTTGGCCTCCATTATAGCCAGTTGCAATTCTACCCTGTCTCTTCCTGTTTGCAAAGCCTCCAATTTGCCATCAATTGGTCTGATTTTTTCGTTATAACTGTTAATCAATTTATCAGCCACAGCATCTCTTCTATTGGTATACAACTTGGATTTCTCTTCTCTCTTTTCCACTCTGTCTTGATCGCGATTTTTTGCGTGCATTAGTTTAACTTCCTGACGTTCGATCTTTTTTATTTCCAATTGCATAGATTCTGTTGAAATTCCCTTCCGTTTCAAATCTTCAATAACCCCTTTGATTCTTTCTTTTTGACCAGCCCAAATCTCCAATTCTTTTGTCGTACTATCCATTCGTTCCCTAAAGCCAACGGCTCTGCCTTCATGTCTATTGATGAACATCTGATTATAGGCAATTTCCATTTTACCAAGAACTCTTTTGACGCCGGGAATTTTATATAACCCATCATAAATTTTGCCCGCTACTTTTTTCCCTTTTTCCAAGACATTATCAGATGCTCGAAATGTTCGGTCAGCCATTCCCATACTACCCTCATAAATTTTAACACTATTTTCATGCCAGCTTTCGGCTGCCTGCTTCATTATTTTCTTTCCACCAGCTGACATTTTTCTAAATACACCCTGGTTTTCAGGACTCATTTCAGCACCAATTTCCGCTTCAGTCACACCAGCTTCTGCACTTGGCGATTCAACTTTTTCTGCTTTTGCTTCTCCTTCCGGAGTTGAAGCTGGCACCTCTTCTGGCCTCTCTAACAATTCATCTAGCTCTCTCCCCGTGGGTCTCGGATTCAATAATTCAGTAATACTT
Source organism: Candidatus Moraniibacteriota bacterium (assembly GCA_023261605.1). GTDB lineage: Bacteria > Patescibacteriota > Minisyncoccia > Moranbacterales > UBA2206 > CAIKZD01. Next base: position 43,762 of record JAHFOP010000001.1, on the reverse strand, counting down.
TTATTGCCATCCAGATCAATTTCCATATCTCCCATCGCCGCTATATCCTCTGGTGTCGCTGCAACACGGTGATCAGCGCCAACAACATTCTCCGAAGATGTACCGGCTTTTTTTGCTAACTCTTCTTTTAGGACACTGGCTATTTCATCCTTACCAAGTTCAGCTTCTGATTCAGATGGAGGGAGTGGTCGTGGTGCTTCGTGTTTAGAGGACATATTTTTATATTATTTTCTATAACCTCGTCCATTATAGCATATAAAAACGGCTCTGTCAAAAAACGCCCTTTTTATGAGGCGTTTTTTGACGTTCTGAGTAAGATATATCTGAAAGTTTTATCCTTTGTAGCCCGTACCCGCAGGAATGAGGCGACCGATGATGACATTTTCTTTGAGCCCTCTGAGCTTGTCCTCCTTGCCTTTTACAGCTGCGTTAATGAGCACGCGCGCTGTCTCTTGGAAAGAAGCTGCCGAGAGGAAAGAATCAGTGGACAGAGCCACTTTAGTGATGCCAAGAAGCATCTTCTCGCCTTGCGCTTCGGCTGCGCCGGAACCTTTGGCGGCCAAATTGCTTTCGTTGAAATCATCTTTTTCCACGATATCGCCCATTGAGAATTGGCTGTCGCCTTCCACCATGATTTGCACACGACTGAACATCTGTCTCACAATCACTTCAATGTGTTTGTCATTGATGCCTTCACCTTGGGAAGCATACACTTCTTGAATTTCTCGCACGATGTAGCGATAGACTGCTTCCCAACCCATTGTTTTGTAGAGTTTTTTGAGATCGATGTGGCCTTCACTCAACTGCGACCCCAAGCCAATCAACTCGCCTTCCGCCACTTTTAAAGTTGAACCGGCCGGAATTTGATATTCCTTGATGGTTTTTTGCTTATCCTCCGCTTCAATTTTCACCACCATATGCTTATCTTGTTTTTCAATGGCCAGCACTTTGCCAGCGACTTCAGAAATAATGGCTTCACCTTTTGGAGGACGCGCTTCAAAAATTTCTTCCACGCGCGGCAGACCCTGAGTGATGTCACTGCCGGCGATACCTCCGATATGGAAAGTACGCATCGTGAGCTGTGTTCCTGGTTCTCCAATGGCTTGTGCCGCCACAATTCCCACGGCTTGTCCGATCTCCACCAAATTGCCTCGTCCGAGATCAGTGCCATAACATTTCTGACAAATGCCACGAATAGTTTTGCAAGTGACCACGGTTCTGATTTTGATTTTCTCCACATTGAGTTTTTCAATCTTCTCACCTTGCTCTTTATTGATGGAATCTCCTTTGGCAGCCACTGCTTTCCCGGTTTTTGGATCAATGACATCTTCCGTGAGCACACGTCCGATGATGCGGCTGGCGAAGCTTTGTCCGATTCGATCAGAATCTTCCTTGAAAATGTACGCACCGCCCTTATCTTTGCAATCATTTTCTTTGACAATCACATCCTGAGACACATCCACCAAGCGTCGAGTTAAGTATCCAGCCGTCGCGGTTCGTAGAGCCGTGTCCGCCATACCTTTTCTCGCCCCATGGGTGGAAATGAAATATTCCAAAACATTCAAACCTTCTTTGAACGAACTCTTGATTGGAAGTTCAATGGTTTCTCCGGTCGGTCCAGCCATAAGACCTTTCATACCTGCCATCTGCACCACCACGGATTCCGAGCCACGCGCTTTGGAATAGACCATGGAATAGACCGGACCTTCTTTATCCATCGAATTTCTCACTTCCTCAGTGATTTTATTTTTGGCATTGTTCCAAACCTCAATCACTTTGCTTTTGCGTTCTTCTTCAGTGAGAAGGCCCATGTTATATTGTTTTTTGATGACTTCCACTTCCACTTCGGCTTTATCCATAATTTCTTTCTTGTTTTTCGGCAGTTTCAAGTCTCCCATGCCCCAACTGATGCCTGATTTAGTCACTGATTCAAACCCAAGATCTTTGATTCTGTCCACAAAAAGCGCCGTTTCATCTCGTCCGCACACTTCCAAAACGGTGGCCACCAAACCTTTCAATTCTTTCTTGGTCATTTCTCCGTTGATATAGCCAATCTCTTTTGGAATAATCAAGTTAAGCTTGATCCGCCCGATGGAAGTTTCCAACATTTTCTTTTCATGAAGCACGGTAATCTTAGCGCGGATATCCACATATCCAAGTTCGCAAGCTAAAATCGCTTCGTCAAAATTGGAAAATATTTTTCCTTCGCCTTTCACTCCTGGAACGATATGCGAAATATAATAACAACCGAGCACCATATCCAAAGTTGGAATGGTGATCGGATCTCCACTGGCCGGTTTCAAAAGATTTTTAGCACTCAACATCAAATTTTCAGATTCCCAACGTGCCTTATCAGTGAGTGGCACATGCACCGCCATCTGGTCTCCGTCGAAGTCAGCGTTGAATGCGCTGCACACCATCGGATGAACCTGAATGGCTTTGCCTTCAATCAAAACTGGTTGAAAAGCTTGAATGGAAAGTCGATGCAAAGTTGGAGCGCGATTCAAAAGCACATAATGATGAGAAATGATTTCGTCCAAAATATCATAGGCTTCCTCCGATTCCGCTTCCACCATCTTGCCAGCGCTTCTGACATTGTAGGCCAATTCGCGTTCAATGAGTTTGTTGATGATGAAAGGTTTGAAAAGTTCAAGAGCCATGCGTTTCGGCAAGCCGCACTGATGCAATTTCAATTTCGGTCCGACCACAATAACAGATCGTCCAGAATAATCCACGCGCTTACCGAGCAAATTTTGACGAAAACGTCCTTGCTTGCCTTTCAACGTATCCGCAAGAGATCTGAGCGCTCGACGTTGACCGGTTGAAGCCGCCACACTGACTTGCGAGCGTCTCGCACTGTTGTCAAACAGAGCATCCACTGCTTCTTGCAACATTCTCTTTTCATTTCTGGTGATCACTTCCGGCGCACCGATTTCAATCAGTTTCTTGAGGCGGTTGTTGCGGTTGATGATGCGACGATAGAGATCATTGAGGTCGCTTGTGGCAAAACGTCCACCATCCAATGCCACCATAGGTCGCAAATCCGGCGGGATAACAGGGATGATGGTGCACAGCATCCATTCCAATTTCATATTAGCGGAAATGAAACCTTGAAACAGTTTCACGCGCTTCAGCAATTTTTTTCTGTCAGTCACTTCTTCCTCTTCCAGAATTTTTTTCAATTTATCGATTTCTTTTTGCGGATCCATCTTCTCCAAAATCGTCCGCACCGCTTCCGCTCCGATGCCAGCTGAAAAGACCTGCGCGTATTTGAGAGACAGATTGAAATATTCTATTTCAGAAATGATTTGCAAAGCATGAATGCCTTTCAATTCATCCTTGGAAGTTTTGTAGATGCCTTTCAACTCATCCACCTTATCTTTCGCCTCCGAGTTGCCATCACCAAAATTTTTGCTGATTTCTTTTTGCTTATTTTTATATTCTTGCTCCAAACTGGCCAAGGCTCTTTCTCTTTCTGTTTCATCGACGTTGAGCACGATGTAGCTGGAGAAATATACTACTTTTTCCAAACTTTGCACGCCCACGCCCAAAGCCAAGCCGATTTTCGATGGCACACCGCGCAAAAACCAGATATGGGAAACCGGTACGGCCAATTTGATGTGTCCCATGCGCTCGCGTCTCACAATCGATCGCGTCACTTCCACGCCGCATTTGTCACAAACAATGCCTTTGTAACGAATGCGCTTGTATTTGCCGCAATAACATTCCCAGTCTTTCGACGGTCCAAATATTTTTTCATCAAATAGACCCTCGCGTTCATAGCGCTGGGTGCGATAATTAATTGTTTCTGGTTTGACCACTTCACCGTGCGACCACTCCAAGAGATTTTCCGGGCTGGCGATACTCAGTCGGACGCTGCTGAAATCACTTATTTTGGTTGTAGAAAAAGATTCCATATTGTAATTGAGTTAATTTATTTTAAACTTGAACTATATAGCTTGATCTTCTTTTTCTTCTTCATCTTTGCGCGCTCCCACAAGTTCGACGTTAAGACCGAGACCTTTGAGTTCACTCACCAAAACATGGAAAGAAGCTGGAATGTTCGGACTTTTGATCACTTCACCCTTAATGATAGACTCATAGGCTTTTGAGCGACCCATCACATCATCGGATTTAATCGTCAACATTTCTTGTAAAGTATAAGCGGCACCATAACCTTCCAAGGCCCACACTTCCATTTCCCCAAATCTCTGTCCACCAAATTGCGCCTTGCCACCCAATGGCTGCTGCGTAATGAGGGAATATGGTCCGATGGAACGCATATGAATCTTGTCGTCCACAAGATGATGAAGCTTCATGACATACATGATGCCCACAGTAGATTCGTTATCGAAAAATTCTCCCGTTCGGCCATTGATCAATTTTATTTTACCTTCTTCCGGTAAGCCGGCTTTTTTCAGTTCCGCCCGAATCTGATCTTCGGTCACGCCATCTAGTGGTGCAGTGGCGGCTTTATATCCCAATTTCAAAGCTGCCCAACCTAAATGAGTTTCTAAAATTTGTCCGATGTTCATACGACTTGCCACACCCAATGGATTCAAGATCATATCAACTGGTGTACCATCTGGGAGATACGGCATATCTTCCACTGGCGCAACACGAGAAATAACACCTTTATTGCCATGACGTCCGGCCAATTTGTCTCCCACGGAAATTTTCTTCAGTTGTGCCACACTAACTTGAATTTGTTGGATGACTCCGGTAGAAAGTTTATCCCCTTGTTCACGAGAAAAGATTTTGATGTCAACCACTTTGCCATATTCACCATGAGGCAAATAGAGGGAGCTATCTTTAACGTCTCGAGATTTTTCTCCAAAAATAGCTCGGAGCAGTCTCTCTTCGCTCGTCAAATCACCTTCGCCTTTCGGAGAAATTTTTCCGACCAAAATATCACCGGAAGAAACTTCCGCGCCAATTCTGATTATGCCGGTTTCGTCCAGATTTTTGAGACGATCTTCTCCAATATTAGGAATGTCCCGCGTCACCACTTCTGGGCCAAGCTTGGTATCTCGCACATCAATGGAAAAATCTTCAATGTGGATAGAGCTGTAGCGATCATCTTGTACCAGTTTTTCGGAAATGATGATGGCATCTTCATAATTTGAACCCTCCCACGGAATAAACGCTACCATGATGTTTTGCCCCAGCGACAACTCGCCATTATCCGTTGAAGCTCCGTCCGCCAAAAGTTGTCCCTTTTTCACCTCTTGCCCTTTAACCACGCGGGGGATTTGATTCATGGATGTGAAAGCATTGGACTTAACAAAAGTTTGCAAACGATATTCTCGTTTTAAAAATGGTTTTTTAGCGCCCGCTGGTGCCACTTCTTTCACAATAATATGATCGGCGTCAACTTCCACAATTTCTCCTTCCATCTTGGCGATAACTACTTGCCCGCTGTCAGCCGCCGCTTTGTCTTCAATACCGGTTCCGACTAATGGAGATTCCGGTTTCACACAAGACACCGCTTGACGTTGCATATTGCTTCCCATAAGGGCTCGGTTAGCATCATCATGCTCCAAAAATGGGATGAGAGCCGTCGCCACAGAGATACATTGCTTGGCACTCACATCAATATAGTCCAACTTGGAAGCTTCAACTTCCGTCGCTTGGCCTTTCACGCGTGCCCCCAAGATTTCCGGTATAATGTTGCCGTCGTCGTCAACTTCAATCCCGCTCGAAGCGATAGTTTTGCGGTCTTCTTTCGTAGCATTGACATATTCAATCTCTTGGCTGATCCAAGGCTTGATTGCAATAATTTTTTTATCTTTAATTTTAGCGACTTTTCCAGCAGTAGCTGCATCTATTTTTGAACCCTCCGCATATTCGCCAATCTTCTCATTCAAAATTTTTCCCACTAACAATTCTTCTTTATTTTCCATCGTATGATAGATCTTGAGATACGGTGTTTCCAAAAATCCGTAAGAATTCACGCGAGTATAGGTAGCCAGATGTCCGACCAAACCAATATTTGGACCTTCTGGAGTTTCCACTGGACAGATACGACCATAATGGGAAGGATGCACATCGCGCACTTCAAAACCAGCACGCTCACGCGTGAGTCCGCCCGGTCCCATAGCACTGATGCGACGTTTGTGTTCCAATTCGGCCAATGGATTGACCTGGTCCATAAATTGAGATAACTGAGAACTGGAGAAAAATTCTTTGATAGCAGCTGCAATCGGACGTGAATTGACAAGTTGTCCAGGCACCACGGTCAGCAAATCGCAAGTACTCATTCTATCCTTGATGTTTCGTACCGTTCTAGCAAAACCGACCCGCAATTTATTCTGGATAAGTTCTCCGACTGAGCGAACGCGCCTGTTTCCCAAATGATCAATATCATCCGCCATAGCCATTGGATCATTATTGAGGCGGATAATTTCTTTGATGATCAAATTCAAGTCTTCTTTGGTCAAAATGCGATGCGCCTCATCATCCGGCATTTCAATGTCCAATCTTTGATTCAAACGATATCGTCCAACGCCGCCAAAGTCATATTTTTCAAAACTGAAAAACATCGAGTCCACCACTGATTTAGCGTTCGATTCTGTCGCCAAATCCCCCGGCCGAATTCTCTTATAGACTTCCTTATACCCTTCGCCTTGGCTTTTAGTGGCATCTTTTTCAATTGTACTCTCAATATAATGAGTTTCTCCATTATCACTATCCTTGAATATTTCCAACAAACTCTTGTCGGTCGCGTAACCAAAAGCTCGCAAAAGCGAGGTGATAGCAATTTTTCTTTTCCGATCGATTTTCACGAAGATGGCGCCATCAAAATCAGTTTCAAGCTCCAACCATGCACCACGATTCGGAATGATTTTCGCTCCGAAAAGTTTCTTGCCTTTGACATAATTCATAGTGAAAAACACCCCTGGGCTGCGGATAATTTGGCTGACCACGACTCTTTCCACGCCATTGATAATAAAAGTTCCACGCTCAGTCATCAAAGGAAAATCTCCCAGATAAACTTCCTGCTCCTTCACCTCCCCGGTTTTTTTGATGACTAGTTTAACTTTGCAACGCAAAGGGGCTTCATAGGAAATGTTTTTGCTTTTGGCCATCACTTCATCATATTTTGGTTCATCCAAATAGTATTCGCCAAAAGACAGCTCTAAATCTTTTTCCGTGAAGTCTCCAATCGGATTGACTTCTTGCAAAAGTTCTTTCAATCCTTTTTCCAAAAACCAATCATATGAATCAGTTTGCGATTCAATCAAATTCGGCAGGGACACCATTGACATGGTTTTGAAAAATTTTCTCTTAGACAAGGATGATTCCGAGCTAAAGATTTTTTTAACCTTTAGTTTTTTTTCAATTTTAGTCATAAAAATAAGGCCCACTTTGCCCGTTTTACGAGGGTTTTCGTGAAACGAAGCAATACCGATGGGATTATGAAAAGGGTATTTAATTATTTAATTTTATTGTTCAGAATTTTGAAATCCTAAAAACTTTTTAGGATATAAAAAGCAATAAATTCGAGATAATGTTATTATACACGGAACGAAAAATAATGCAAGTGCCTTGCAGTCCAGATTCACCCGTTTAAATTTTTATTGCAGTTTTTAGGAGTTTTTCGTCAAAAACGCTTCTCCTTATTTCTATTTTACTCCCTTCTAATATCCTGTCAACCCGCTACTTATCCACAGTAAAATTCCAGGCTTCCGCCACCGTCCGAGCAATCCGCGTGGTCGTAAAAGACTCATCTTGATCGCTTTCCACATGCACCGATTCTGCATCCTTAGTCGATAGCTTATTTCGTTTCAGAAGTTCATCAATTTTTGGCAACAGCTCCCTGGAAAGGCTGTGCTCTTCTGCGATTTCCACCGCATCCTTCTCCGCCCCATTCTCAAACAACAATATTCTCACCTTTTTTTCTTTGATTTTGATTAATATTTCCATAAATTTATTTTATTCTGCCCCAGCTAAAATTCCACGGGTCATCTTTTCGGCCAGGCGCAATGTCGGAGTGACCGAGAACGTATTTTATTTTGTATTCTCCCTTCAGATAACCGATGAGGCTTTTGAGCGAGGCGTATTGGGCGGCGCTGGGACTTTCGCTCTGTGTTTCCACTACTTCGATTCCAATGGAAAAATCATTCACGTTGGTGCGGCCGTCCGGCATCTTGGAAACCCCAGCATGATAGGCGATATTTTGATCGGCTACTAAGCGATATACTCTTCCATCGCGATCTATGATGTAGTGCGGCGAAACGCCATTGGGCTTATATTCTTTATTGATGATGTCATCCAAGTCATGTGTATCGCTGCCAATAGCGTTATATGACGAGTGAATGATAATCGTATCAATCGAGCGATTATTGGACTTGGTAAACCCCCAGCCGACCAAGCGATCAATTATTTTGAATTTAGGAATACTAGACTCGGCCGCGCTACTGCTGATATCAGTCGTTTTGGTCGCACTATCTTGAGATGGCGCAGCTGGAGTTAGCAGGACAGTACTAGCATCAGTATTTTTTCCGGTGCCTTGATTGCCGTTATTAGTCGAGGGATTGCTTACTTGCGAATCTTGCTCTGGCGCCGGCACATTGGTGTTCTGACTTTGCATTGAGGGCTTGTTTTCTAAATTCATTTCCGTTTTTTTGGCGGCGTTACCAAAAGCACAACCGGAAAAAAGCATGGCCACGACTGCAATAAACGCTAATTTTATATCCAAATATTTTTGCATAGCCTCATTCTAACATAAAACGCTTCCGCATTAAAACGGAAGCGATTAAATCGTGCCTTGAGATGAATTTCACTTGGCCACTAAATCCTTCTTCTTCGCTTCAAATTCTTCTTTCCCAATTTCGCCTTTGGCGTAGCGTTCTTTCAAAATTTTCATGGCCGAGTCTTCCTGAGGCAGATGCATGTCATGACGAAACCCGCCGCCCGAAGCAATCGCTTTGACTGCCCAGACGATGGCAAAAATTATGACAATCCAAAAGACCAACGAGATTGCGCTTCCTAACAAGCCAAAACCCGCGTTGTGCATCATATATCCATCGCCATAATATCCCCAATTTCCCATCATATATTTATTGTTAATTCTGACCATTAGTACAACACAAGATTGTTTTTATTCTGTGGTAGGCTTGAATTTCAACGCCACCCCGTTCATGCAATATCTCTTGCCGCTTGGTGCCGGCCCATCCGGAAAAACGTGTCCTAAATGCGAACCGCAACGAGCGCATAGAACAGCTACTCTCTTCATCCCGAAACTATTATCCTCTTTTTCTTCCAAATTTTCCAATGCAAACGGCTCATAAAAGCTCGGCCAGCCATCACCAGATCTAAATTTAGTATCAGCTTTAAAAAGCGGCAAACCGCATGAAGAGCAATTATAAACTCCTTTGCCTTTATATTGATTGAGTTCACAGCTGAAAGGATGTTCGGTGCCATGCTCGCGCATCACGGCATATTGTTCCGGCGTCAAAATCTTTTTCCATTCGGCTTCAGTTTTTTGAATTTTTTCGATCATATCTTTAAACTAAAAGTTTCTTAAAGTTTTCCTGCAACTTTCTGAGTTTCGGATCGATCACAACCCGGCAATACGGCGCACTTTGATTTTTTTGATAATAATCATGATGATAATTTTCCGCCGGATAAAATTTGGAAAGCATAGTGACTTCCGTCACGATCTTTTCCGGAATCTCCCGTTGCAAAACATCTATGAATTCTTCGGTTTCTCTTTTTTGTGCTTCTGTCGTGCAGAAGATGGCCGAGCGATATTGCGGACCAACATCCTGCCCTTGCTGGTTCGGCGTCGTTGAGTCGTGCATCACAAAAAACACGGTCAGAAGATCACTGAGCGCCACTTCGTTCGAATCATATTCGACCTCAATCACTTCAGCATGGCCAGTGGTGCCGGAAGAAACTTGTTCATAAGTCGGATTCTCTGTCATGCCTCCCGCATAACCAGGACGCACCAATAACACGCCTTTTAAGTTGCGAAAAACCGCCTCAGTGCACCAAAAACACCCCCCTCCCAACACTATTTTTTTGTTTTTCATCCTTGAAGACATAGTATTCTGATAAAAAATGTTTACATGACTCTATTACAAACTTGGCTCTGATTTATTTTTGACAGACATAGAGACACGGATCAAGCCAATCAGTGAGAGCAACTTTATCTTGCACGTAACCCAAAATATTTACGCTATTTCCCTTGTGTATCCCTAAGTGTAAATGCTTCCTTTCGCCGTCCGTCTCTGCGCTTTTATCCGCGCCCAAGATTCCCACCGTGTCACCGGCTAAAATTTTATCACCGGATGACGCGGTGATGCTGTCCAGTTTCAAGTGCCCATACACGACCGTGACCGGAGAGCCATCGAGCGTGCAACTTTCCACAGCTACGCCGCCATAACCTGTCGCATATTTCTTGAGTAATAATTTTCCGCTACAAATAGCACTGACTGAGACGTCAGCGTTCAACTCTGACGGAAAAATTTCAAAATCAACTCCCGTATGATAACCTTGGAATCGTTCCGGCTGCACAGGAGAAGTTTGGGGCGTAATGAAAATTCCGAACGGTTTTTTGGTGACTCGTTCGCTGGCGCGCGTAAGCGGTGGCAAAAAATCAGTTGCGCTAATCGCTGAATAATTGCTTGATCTGTCAGCCGCCTGATCAGTTTGATTAGAGTCTGAAGACGCCTTTCCGCTATTTTGCGGGCTCTGATTTTTCGATAAAGAGACTTGAGCAGGCTGATTTTTTACTGGGACAAAAAAGGGATTGGATTGCCAAAAAACAAACCCTGTCAAAAGAGCGACAAAAAACAAAACTGTTAAAAATATTTTTCCGTTTGTCATAAATAAAACGCATACCTATATCTACTACAAAGAATTAATCCCCAGCTTCTTTTTATTTTTTTTGAAGATCAAAAAATAGCCCTCAAGGGCTATTTTAAGTTATACTCACATCCTCTGCAACTTGTCGGAGCGCTGGGAGTCGAACCCAGACTAAATGGTCCCAAACCAATCGTACTACCGCTATACTACGCTCCGTCCTAAATTTTCATTTGGTACATTTTTCCTGCACAAATTATCTATTATAAATACTATCCCTAAACGCCCTGCCCGTCAACTGATGAGATAGCAAAATCCCGCCTGAGACGGGATTTCACCACTGTCTTTTATACGCATACTTTCTATATAGAGACTATTTGATAGCTTCCTTCAAAGCTTTGCCAGCAGTGAATTTTGGGACAGTCATCGCGGGGATGGTGATTCTTTGCTTGGTTTGCGGGTTGATTCCTTCCCGTGCAGTGCGAGCAGAAGCACGAAATGTTCCAAAGCCGGTGAAAGTGACCTTGTCACCGTTCTTCAAAGCCTTGGTGATTTCATCTGTCATTGTATCAATCATAAGTTCGATGTCTTTTTTGGACAAATCTGTCTTCTCGGCAATCTTAGACACGAGAGCATCTTTGTTTATATTGTTTGCCATAAATAATCACCTGCCCTTCTAGTTAGCCCTAAACTCTTTTTGAGTGAGCGCTATACTTAATAATACCTTCTATTGTAGTTTTTTGTTTCAAATAAAGCAAATGGGGGGATAATTTTCAGCCACGCAATGTTCGACGGTTCAAGTAAAGCTTGCCCGTTT
>JAHFOP010000001.1:0-32126 GCA_023261605.1 Candidatus Moraniibacteriota bacterium | reverse complement strand
CTAATGATACTTAAAAATTACCTTGCGTATTCAGTCACGCGCACTTCTCGAATAACATTCACCTTAATTTCACCGGGATATTTCAATTCTTTCTCGATCTTATCTGCAATAGCCCGCGTGAGCTTCATGGCGCCCAGATCATCGATTTTGTCCGGTCGCACAAACACCCGAATTTCTCGGCCAGCTTGAATTGCATAAGTCTTCTCCACTTCCGGGAAAGAATTCGCCACGCCTTCCAACTCCTCCAGCCGCTTAAGATAATTCTCCAAAGAATCTTTGCGCGCGCCGGGACGTGAAGCAGAAATTGCATCCGCGGCAGAAATGATCATTGATTCAGGATTTTCAAAAGGATAATCCTCGTGATGTGATTTCATCGCGGTGATAACATCTTTCCCGATATTGAATTTTTCCAAAATCTTAATGCCGATTTCCACATGCGTACCCTGCACCTCATGATCCACCGCTTTGCCGATATCATGCAAGAGTCCGGCTTTTTTCGCCAACGTCACGTCCGCTCCAAGCTCTGCGGCCAGCGCACCTGACAGATGTGCCACTTCAATAGAATGCAAAAGAGCATTTTGTCCAAAGCTGGTGCGATAGCGCAAGCGACCGATAATATGAACTAGCTTAGGGTCAAGACCAACCACACCCACGTCATACACGGCCGTTTCGCCGGCTTCTTTGATTTTCTTGTTGATTTCCACTTTGGCAAATTCCACCGCCTCTTCAATCTTAGTCGGATGGATCCGACCGTCGCCAATCAATTTGTCTAAGGCGATCTTGGCAATTTCGCGCCTGACCGGATCAAATCCGGAAATGACAATAGCTTCCGGCGTGTCATCGACAATAATTTCAATGCCAGTCAAGCGTTCCAGCGCTTTGATGTTTCGACCTTCTCTTCCAATGATACGCCCCTTCACTTCGTCAGATGGAATGCTCACAGTACTTGTCGTCACGTCCGCTGAATGTGATCCGGCATATTTCTGAATCGCTCCCGTCATAATGTCGCGCGCTTTTCTTTCCAATTCTTCGTGACCGGAAGCTTCCAGTTCTTTCATTTTTTTGGCAACATAATCTCGATTTTCTTCTTCAGTCAATTGCAAAAGAATCTTCTTTGCCTGTTCTTTGCCCAAGCCTGCAATTTTTTCCAGACGCTTGAGCTCTTGCTTGCGCACTTCCTCCACTTCTTTTCTGATGCGTCTGATTTCTTCCGCCTTATTTTCCAAGGCTACGCGGCCACGCTCAATCTCGGCCGTTTTTTCGTCCAAGATAACCTCTCTTTTTTCCATACGCTCTTCCATGCGCATGATTTGATTTTCTCTTTCCTGTTCTTTTTTCTTGGCCTCTTCCAAAATAGTTACGGCCTTGTTTTTTGCTTCAATCAGAAGCTCTTTCACTTGCTTGTCTGCATCATCAAGCAGGCTTGTCACCTTACCCTCGGCCGTATGAAGTTGTTTTTTAGCAATTGTTTGGCGCGTAAAATAACCCGCTATTGACCCAATGGCCAAACCCAAAACACCTACAATAACCATAGCTATGCTCGTTTCCATAACGTTTTTTTCTATTCCGTTGATAAATCATGTGGTTTTTCGTAATTTTTATCGAATATTTTCTTCACTTTACCTACTTTATCAAGAGAAGCTAGACTAATTTAAACAAATTAATTACATATCCCTCAAACTAAATATTACTGGAAGAGCAAGTTTTTGTCAAAGGCGTACGATAATGCTATTATTAGTTTATAATTTATAAATAATAAATAAATTTGATGTCTAAAAAACAACAACCTACCCCTCGACCACGACCCGTCGTTCTCGTTGTGCTGGATGGCTGGGGTATTGGAGAGAAAGACAGAGGCAACGCCATCGCCGCCGCCAAACTGCCCACTTTCAAAAAATTAGACGCTTACTATCCTTACATTGCCCTGCAAGCTTCCGGAATTTCCGTTGGATTGCCTTGGGGCGAAGCGGGAAACTCAGAAGTTGGGCACATGACTCTCGGCAGCGGTAAAATCATTTACCAAAATATGCCCCGCATCACAATGTCTATCCAAAATGGAGAATTTTATCAAAACTCAGTTTTTTTGGAAGCTATCGCACACGCCAAAAAAAATAAACAGGCGATGCACCTTATGGGGTTGGTTGGAAAGGGCTCTGTTCATTCTAATATTGAACATCTGTATGCTCTCTTGGAAATGATGAAAGATCAAGGAATGAAAAATGTCTTCCTTCATGTTTTTACAGACGGGCGAGACAGTTCTCCAACTTCCGGACTGGAATCCATAAGAGATCTTAACAGCCGCATGGAAAGGTACGGCGTCGGACGCATTGCATCGATTGGCGGACGATATTTTGCTATGGACAGAAATAATAATTGGGATCGCGTTCAAAAAGCTTACGCGACTATCGCCGAAGGTAGCGGACCGACAACCGAGAATCCGGAAGAATATCTGAAAGCTTCCTACAAAAAAGAAGTTTTTGATGAGTTCCTTGAGCCGGCAGTAGTTTGTCAAAATGGCTCACCCATCGGGAAAATAACCGATGGAGATTCTGTCATTTTTTTCAACTATCGCGAAGATCGCGCTCGGCAAATTACTCAAGCTTTCTGCGTCCCAAGCTTTTCCAATTTCCCAGTTACTAAATTCAATGATCTTTTTTTCGTCACCATGACTCAATATGAAGACAGCCTCCCCGTTCAAGTCGCTTTCGCGCCAATCAAAGTTAATATGTGCTTGGGAAAAGTTCTCAGTGAAAACAATCTAAAACAACTCCGTATCGCTGAAACGGAAAAATTTGCTCACGTCACCTACTTTTTCAATGGTGGCAACGAAGAATCTTTCGCCGGTGAAGACCGTGTCATCATTCCATCCAAGGACGTTTCCAATTATAATCTCTTTCCGCAAATGAGCGCAGCGGAAATAACAGAAAAGGTTCTCGGCTTCGTGGAAGAAGAAAAATATGATTTCATACTGATTAACTTTGCCAATGCCGATATGGTCGGTCACACTGGCATTGAAGAGGCCACCATTGAAGCAGTTGAGTTTATCGATAGCTGTCTCACAAAAGTGATCACCGCCGTGATCAAAAAAAATGGACAACTGCTCATCACCGCTGATCACGGTAATGCCGAAGAAATGATCGATTTCCACACTGGCGAAAATGACACCGAGCACAGCGCCAACCCCGTGCCACTTTGGTACGTCACCGCCAAGAATCACAGGGCTAAGCCGCGTGACATTGACACGCCTGTAGAAGTGGCCGGCCTCCTGGGTGATGTCGCCCCAACCATCTTGGACATCATGGGTCTGCCCAAGCCGGACGAAATCACCGGCGAAAGTTTGCTAAATGTATTGAAATAACTTTATCTTTCGCGCAAATAAAGACAGCCCCGACTAAAAGTTGGGCTGTTTTTTGATTTGTTACATCTAATTTTTAGGAAAGGTTTTACTTTATGATCTTATCCACCACGCCATATTTCTTGGCTTCGTCGGCAGTCATGAAATAGTCGCGCTCAGCGTCGCGCTCTACTTTGGCGAGAGCGTTCCCAGTATGCTTGGAAAGAATTTCATTAAGTTTCTTTTTGATGCTAAGAATGTGACGGGCGTGGATGTCGATGTCAGTGGCTTGGCCTTGGGTGCCGCCCATGACTTGATGGATCATAACTTCGCCATTCGGCAAAATCAAGCGTTTGCCTTTTTCTCCCGCTGCCAAAAGCAAAGCGGCGGCGCTGGCTGCGGTTCCGATGCAAATGGTGGACACATCAGGCGCCACATGCTGCATTGTATCATAAATGGCCAAAGCCGAAGTCACCTGTCCGCCAGGCGAATTTATGTAAATCTTGATATCTTCCTTGGCATTCTGTGAAGACAAAAACAGCAATTGCGCAATGATCGAATTGGCCACAACGTCATCAATCGGCCCACCCAAAAAAATTATCCGATCTTTCAAAAGACGCGAATAGATATCATAAGCTCGCTCACCATAACTAGTCTTTTCAATGACAGTAGGGATGAGATATTGATTGGTGATGTTATTCATAGACATTGTCTTTACTAATTACTAATTTTCACGAATTCGTAAAGATTATAATTTTTCCAAATACTCAAATACTTTCTCATTCTCCAAAACTCCCTTGCTAAAATTATACAATCTTTCCATATCAATATTCTTTTCCATATCTTTGACACCCTTGTAATATTGCAAGGTCTTGTTCATTTCCGCTTCCACCTCGGTGCTTTCGGCCACAATCTCCTGCATTCTGGCAATTTCCGTGAGAATGAGAGCGCTCATCACTCGTTTGACCGCTTGTGGCTCCCAATCTTTTTCCAAGTCTTGGCGGGTTTTTTTGAGTTGTGCTAGATATTGATCTAGGTTCATGCCCATGCCCGACAATTGATGTTCCAATTCATCTTCCATTTTGCGCACTTCTTCTGTAATCAAAATTTCCGGCAAGTCACTTTCGGCTTGTTTAATGATTTCATCCAAATACGCCGCGCGTTTTTCATCCTTGATCTTATGTTCATTCTCATGTTCCATGCCTTCGCGCATATTTTTTTTGAGATCTTCCAAGTCTTTGAATTTACCGAGGCCAGCCGCGAACTCATTCGTCAGTTCAGGAGTTTTTCGCTCTTGCACCAAATTCATCTTAACCTTAAAAGTTGCCAATTTTCCAGCCAAATCTTTTTTGTGATACTCCGCCGGAAAAGACAGTTCGAATTCTTTGGTATCGCCTTCCCGCATACCAATAACCTGCTCCTCGAACCCAGGAATGAAAACTCCGCGCCCGATGACTAAATTGTGTTTTTTACTGGTGCCGTTCTCAATCGGCACTCCGCCAACCAGCACTTCAAAATCAACTTCCACGCTATCATTTTTTCGCGCTTCCCGCATCACAGTAACCAACTGCACGCGGCTGTTGGCCAATTTTTCCAGTTCCAACTCAAGATCAGCTTCAGACACTTTTGGTGATTTATCTTTATATTCTGCGTTTATTTTTTTGATTTCTTTAACATACTTTTCCTTAATTTTGATTTCCGGCATCACCGCCACTGTCACTTTATATTTCAAATCTTTGCCTTCTTCGCCTTCCAAAACTTCAATCTTCGGACTGCCGATAACATCCAATTTTTCCTTGGTAATAATATTGATATAACTGTCTTTCACGGCTTTTTCCGCCGCCACATTGAAAATTGGGCCCTTACCCACTTTTTGTTCCACTAAATTACGCGGCGCTTTCCCAGGACGAAAACCGGCAATCTTGAATTCCCGCGACGCTTCAGCCGCCGCACTCTCCAGATGCTTTTCCCAATCGGCGCACGCGATAGTTGCTTCGAATTCAACTTGTGATTTAGGTAATTTTTTGATATCCATAATTTCTTCTTTAGTTATTGCTTAAATTATTATTTGGACAATTCGATGGTCAGCGGTGGAATGATTTGTTTTTTGCGAGAAACAATGCCTGGCAGAAACATTTCTTTGTCCTTAACTTTAGTCTTAAAAACTTTTTCCGCCACATTTTTTTCTTCATCATCAAAAATATACAATAAACTGTTTTGTTTTATCACATCAACTACAAAGAAAAATAGGTAATCTAGTTTTTCGCGCGCCTTCTTTTCTTTTAAAGCCTGTATAATCTCAGCTTTTTGCGGAGAAACACTATTTGGATCGGTAGTTTCCCAAAGAGCTACACCTAATTTATTTTTTCCGACTTTAAAATCCTTACAATCTCCGTCGACTATGGTTTTGATTGAGATGCCCTTGAGACTGGATTTGGCCGCGAATATTTCTTTGGCAAATTCATTTATCTTTAGTTTGGCAATCCCATTTAATTCGCGCAACATTTTCCTGTCTTCTTCTGTTGCGGTGGGTCCGGTCAAGTTCCATGTATCTGATATAATTCCCGCGATAAGAAGTTTAGCTTCTAGACTAGAAATTTTTTTGCCAGCCTCGCGATATAATTTAGCTAGGAGAGCAGAAGTACTGCCAATCGGTTCCGTTCGAATTGCAATCGGAGTTTCAGTGATTATTTGCACTTTATGATGATCAATAATTCTTTCCACTTGGGAAAAATCCAATCCCTCAGCCAATTGGCTGGATTCATTATGGTCAACCAATACTACCTTGACGGTAGAATTTCTTTTGAACATGGTCGGCGATTTGACTCCTAATTTATCCAAAATAAATTTTGTTTCATTGTTCAGATTACCGGCGCGCATCGCGACCGCGTCTTGCTTCAAAATATTTTTGCAATATTTCGCTCCAATAATACTGGAAATAATTGAATCAGTATCCGGATTTTTGTGTCCAACGACAATAACTTTTCCCATATTTTTTGAAAATATTATTATTTATTTTCTGGCTTGTCATCCGCAACAACTTCGGCTTCTTCAGTATCTTCAATTTTTTCAATATCTTCATCCTTTGCAATAGCTTCCGTCTCTGCTTCTACCTTGGCTCCATTGATGTCAATTTTCCAACCAGTCAATTTGGCAGCCAAACGCACATTTTGCCCGCGTTTGCCAATGGCCAACGACAATTGATCTTCTGGTACCACGGCCACAGCTGCTTTTTGATCTTCATTGATTTCCACTTTCAAAACTTTAGCCGGCGAAAGAGCCGCTGAGATAAATTTAGCGATATTGTCATTCCAAAGAATGATATCAATTTTTTCTCCACCTAATTCATCAATAACCGCTTGCACCCGCGTACCTTTCTGCCCGACGCATGAGCCAATCGGATCCACACCTTCCTCCGAAGATGCCACCGCCAACTTAGAGCGTTCACCGGCTTCGCGGGCAATTGATTTTATTTGGACTGTTCCGGCAAAAATTTCTGGCACTTCCAACTCAAACATCTTCTGCACCATTTCCGGAGCAGTTCGGCTCAAGGTTATGCCAGGGCCACGCGTTCCCGCGTCCACATTGGAAACATAAACTTTTAAGCGTTGTCCTACTCGATAATTTTCTCTTTCCATTTGCTCGCTCGGGAAAAGCACACCCACTGATTTACCAATGTCCACAAAAACATTCCGCCCCTCCACTCTTTGAATCACTCCGCTTAGAAGTTCACCTTCCTTGTTTTTATATTCATCATACATCGCATCTCTCTCGGCCTCACGAATTCTTTGAATGATCACTTGCTTGGCGGTTTGCGCCGCAACTCGACCATAGTCACTGTGCTGTGGCAATTCAATTTCAATTACATCGCCAATTTTAGCGTTCTTTTTGATCTCCTTTGCTTCAAGTATGGTCAGATCCCGTTCCGGATTGAAACGCGACAATTTATCCTCCTCGTCTGTCGAATCTTCATTTTTAGTAGATTCTTCCTCTTTGGTTTCTTTCTTTTCCTTTTCCACTCTTTTTTGTGATTTGCCTTTTTCCGCGTCAACCAGTGCCTCATCTGCCTCTTCCATATCCGCTACAAATTCTCTGGTTGTTTCATCTACCACTTCCTTAACCAAAAAAAACTTGGTCGCACCACTCACTTCATCGAAATCAGCTCGAATATTTTGACCGCGTTTTCCATAATCTTTTTTATAGGCTGCGGAAAGCGCCGCCTCAATTGTTTCAATCACGCGTTCTTTGGAAATCCCTTTCTCTTCACACAGAGCCGTGATAGCTCGACCAAAATCTCCGATGCTTTCGCTTTGTATCTCTTCTTCCGTTTTCACTTTTTTTCTCGCCATACTTTTGTATGTTAGTTTATTATAAAGAAAAGTCCGCTCACGCGAACTCCATTACTCCCCTCATTGCAATATGATTCTAGCAAAAAATGATTTTTTTGTCAACCGCTTTTTTTTTACAGCTACTGTTTTCTTCTCATCTCCAATTGGAGTTTGCAAGCATTGTTCTAGCTAGAAAGTAGTTGCGTTAAGAGCCATATCCACCGCTTGGATAATAACTAAACCAGAAAGGCCGACCACCACACCCAGGATTGAAGCTGTCATGGCTTTTTTGGCATTTCCTGTCATTGTTTCATTGCCCGCGGCCAAAAGATACATAAACCCTGAAATAGCAAAACCAATCACACCCGCAATTCCTAAGATGCCTAGGATCCAATTTAAAATATTCACCAGGATATCCTTAATAGATGCGCTTGAGAGGCCATAGGAAGTTAGACTGTCAATGTTCCAGCCTGTAGAAGCTGCTTGCGCTTGCCCAACAAAAAACATTCCCCCTAGAATAACCAGACTTAAAAATAATACTTTTTTCGTGTTTTTCATTTTATTTTTATATTCTATTTTATTTTATTTACAAACATATTATAACACTTCTTTGTTTATTTTGAAAACAAAAAAGGCTGGGATTATCCACAGCCACTTTTTGTTTTTGAAATTTCAAAAGGCTTTTCCTTATAATTAGAATTGTGCTGAACCTCCCAACATTGTCTTAGCAAATTGCAGCGCCACGAGACCAGCTAAGGCTACAATCACTCCAATAATGGAAGCCAGCATTGCGCTCTTTGCAGTTCCAATTCTGGTTTCATCTCCGGCCGCCGTTAGATAAAGCAATCCTGCCAAAGCAAATCCGATCACTCCCGCAATGCCCACGATGGCTAACATCCATTTCATAATATTGGTAACAATCGCAAATATGCTGTTACTCGGAAGACCAGTTCCTCCACCGGCCGTGACGTCTAATTGAGCGTTGGCCAGAGCCGGGGCCGCCAATATCATAGCTGAAATTGCGCCATATCCGATTGATTTAATTTTATTTTTCATATTGCACCTCCAATCTATTTTATTTTTTATCTTTAGAAATCACCTGATTTTTGTTTTTATCCTGCAGAGCCTGTCAAAAGCACACTGACTTGATTGATGACTACCAAAGCAGAGAGAGCCACCACTATTCCAATAATGGAATACTTGAAAATATCTTTGCCCTTGTCAACCATCTTCTCATTCCCCGCCGCCGTTAGATACATTATGCCACCTACAACCATTGCAATCATAGCAATAATTCCGATAACTGACAACAACAAATTCAAAACATTCATTGCGATTTGCTGAAGAGTGAGCGAACTGCTCACCCAACTATCCGCGCTGGCGCCTGTGTTGCTATTTCCGCCCAAAATCGTTTGGATTGTTTTCAAAAATGTTGGAGCTGCCATAGCAATAGCTAATCCAATCACCGCTCCCGTCCAAGTCTTCTTGGCTCTCGTCACCATTGTTTCATCACCCGCGCTCAACATATACATCAACCCGCCCAAAATAATAAAAATCAAAGATATCATCGCGATCACACCCATCAAGTTAGTTAGGATAGAACTCAAAAGAGCAGAAACAGTCGTTACTGATCCCAACGGGTTAACAAAGGTTGCGCTGCCAGTGCCAGTGCTAGTGTCAGCAAAAGTTGCTGGACAAAAAGACATCCATCCCGCCAAAGTAAAAAAAATAAATAATCGCTTTTTCATTTTATTTAAAAAATTAGTTGCTTAATGATTGCACTCGAGTTGACGCGGTTTTAAGCGCATCTGAAACAGTTGACTGTCCTTTATTAACCTGATCAATCATTTCAGCAAAAATCGCTTCAATTGAAGATGGATCAGATTCGCTCCAGCTCTTATCAATCAGATTATCTGTAGCGAACACCCCTATAGTCGGATCATTTTTCTGAATTTCAATAATATCCCTTCTGGCCGCCGGCTCACCGGTTTTCTCCAAATAACTCTTAGCTGGATCAAAATCCGCACTGAGAGTTTTTCCCAGTCCTATTCCAGAAGAAGTCGCTACAAAAGTCCCATCCGGCTTGGTAGTCAGATAGGTGAGAAACTTCCACGCTTCTGCCACCCGTTCATCATTGCTCGCCGGAGGTTTAGTACTCTGAGTACTACCCTTCTCTGCAATCTTATTTTTAGCTACTCCAAATGCCCAGTAGTTTGCAAAATTAACCTTAGGAGTATCCGCAAACTGTGGCACAGGAGCCACGGCAAAATTTAATTTCGGTGCCTTATTAGTCACTGTCGCTATGTGCCAAGAATAATTGAACATCATAGCCACATGCCCTTCCGCAAAAGCGTCAATGGAATAATGTTGATTCGGATTCCAAGTATAATTCGGCGAGCTGGAAGAAGCGAATTGAGTGTAAAAATTAAGCGCATCCTCCCCCGGAAAAGCTGTCTGATTGCCTAGTATTATAGAACTGTTGAAATTGGCTCGACCTTGATCATTCACCATATTCGTTTCACGTTGTAGCATAATAAGATTCAAAACATCCGTTGAACGATTAATATTGTACGTCGTGCCAATGGCTGCTCCGGATTGCCTGATTTCACCAGTCGCATCAATTTTAGTAAGTTTTCTCACATCATCTATGAATTGGTTCCAATCTACTGGAGGAGTCGTGATGCCGGCTTGATTGAAAAGATCTTTATTATAATACAAACCTAGACTATTGACTGACAAAGGAACCGCATATATTTTTCCGTCATTTATAAAATCATTCGCTGCCACATCCACGAAGTTACTGCGAAATTTTTGTTCGTTAAGCACTCCTTGTGTCGTCGGTGCCGCCACAATTTTATCTTTAAACGATGGTAACCAAGTATTATTCAATAAAAAAATATCCGGCCCTTGCCCCGAGGCTAAAGCATCTATCAATTCTTTTTTATAAGTATCCGTAGCGATTTTTTTATAAGTTATCTTGGAAATATTTGCGTCGATTTTCCTATAATTTTCAAAAATTCCATTTAAAGCATCTCCCTCATCCAATGTCCCCCAAATCTCCAGACTCAAATCATATTGATGAGGATTTGCTTGTTTGCAGCCACAACCCGAAATCGTCAAAAGTCCGCCAAGGAAAATAACCAGGATAATTATTTTTATATAGTACTTCATTTCCAAATTTTTTATAAACTTAAGGAATTTATTTAGTCAGAATCATTCCAAAATACAATTGACCGATTTCCAATTCTTGAGCGATTCCCAATCCATTTTTTCGAATCATCTTGAGCAAGTCTTCTTTTGCTATTCGAGTATGCATCTCGGGTCCAAACGATCCGCTGGCTGTTTTCCAATCAATCAAAAGAATACGCCCAGTACTATTCAATATTCGCTTCGCTTCTCCAAGGATTTGATTCTGCCTACTGTTTTGATAAAGCATATTTACCATAACCACCCAGTCCGCACTACCATCTTCCAAGCCGGATCCATTTGGTTTTTCCAAATTGACTCTTTTCACAATCACATTCCCCAATCCGAGAACTTTAGTGTTGCTGCGAATGAGTTCGATTTTATGTTCCAAAATGTCCAAAGCCCAGATTGTACCCTTTTCTCCAATTTTACCAGCAATTGGAAAAGTGAAATATCCAGTGCCACAACCGAAGTGCGCCACCTTCATCCCAGGACGCATTTCCAATTGTGCAACAATTTTCTGCGGATTCAAGAATTGAGTGCCAAAGGTTGATGGCGCTACAATTTGTTCTAATTGTATTTTATTTTCTTCGATCATTTTTTTATTTCCTTTTGCTGTTTATATTCTACAATAATTTTCCAAAACGAACAACCGCTTTTTTCCACAACCCATCACCCAAATAACCCCGCTTGATAAGTTTGCGATATTCTTATAGATTATTATAGTACGATAACGGAGGCGTGCCAGAGTGGTTGAATGGGTCGCACTCGAAATGCGGTATGCTCGAAAGGGCATCGGGGGTTCAAATCCCTCCGCCTCCGCTAATTATTTCTCTTGACAGACTATAGTTTTCCTATAAAATACATCTTAGCAGTCTCCGACTGCGAGTGCTAATTATTAATGAAAATATCATGGAAAAAACTAACGTGAAACCGCTTGGAGAAAATGTTCTAATCGAGACTCAAGAAGTAAAAAACAAAACCGCCCAAGGCATCTATCTGCCAGAGTCTAACGAAAAAGAAACTCCCAAAGAAGGGAAAGTGATGGCCATCGGAGAATCTAAGGATATCAAAGTCAAAAAAGGCCAAACTGTCATCTTCCGTCAATACTCTGGAACAGACATCAAAGTCAACGGCAAAAAGTACATCCTCATAAAAAATGAAGACATCTTGGCAGTGATAGAATAATAAGCTTTTTAAAACATAACTAATTCCGTTTTTATACATTTAGTATTCGTCCATTCGTATAAATTCGTAATTCATAGACATATGGCAAAACAAATCGCAATCGGCATTGAAGCCAGAAAAAAAATCAAAGTTGGCATTGATAAAGTCGCTGATACCGTGAAAACCACCCTTGGCCCAAAAGGTCGCAACGTCATTCTGGACAAAGGTTTCGGTTCCCCCGTTATTACTAACGACGGCGTTTCCATCGCTAAAGAAATTGAATTGGAAGATAAATTTGAAAATATTGGTGCAGAACTGATCAAAGAAGTGGCCAATAAGACCAACGACGTCGCTGGGGACGGCACCACCACTTCCACAGTTATTATGCAAGCACTGGTGAATGAAGGTTTGAAATTCGTGGAAACTGGCATTAGCCCGATTGGCATAAGGCGCGGCATGGAAGCCGCCAAGGATGACATCCTGAAAATTCTCAAGAAAAATTCCAAAAAAATAAATTCACAAGCCGAAGTGGCCCAGGTCTCCACTATCTCCGCCGAATCCAAAGAAATGGGTGAAATGATCGCCCGTGTCATGGATGAAGTCGGCCAAGATGGCGTCGTGACCGTGGAAGAATCGCAAACTTTCGGATTGGAAAAGGAAATTGTGGAAGGTATGAATTTCGACAAAGGCTACATTTCTCCTTACATGATCACCAACATGGAATCTCAAACCGCTGAACTCAAAGATTCCCACATCCTCGTCACTGATCAAAAAATTTCTTCCATTCAAGAAATTCTGCCCCTCTTGGAAAAAATTGCGGGTCTGGGCAAAAAAGAATTGGTTATCATTGCAGAAGATGTGGATGGTGAAGCCCTGACTACTTTAGTGTTGAATAAACTGCGTGGCACCTTGAATGTCTTGGCCATTAAAGCGCCGGAGTATGGCGACAACAAAAAAGCGATTCTGGAAGACATCGCCGTGCTGACGGGTGCCACTGTCATAAGTTCTGAAAAAGGTTTAGAACTGAAAACTACTGATCTTGCATCTCTGGGTCAAGCCCAAAAAGTCATTGCCACTAAAAATGACACCACAATTGTCGGAGGTAAAGGCAAGAAAAAATCCATCGAAGCCCGCATCGCGACTATCAAATCTCAAATCGCGGCCGCTGACAGCTCCTATGACAAAGAAAAATTGCAAAAACGGGCCGCTAAACTTTCCGGCGGCGTGGCTGTCATCAAAGTGGGAGCCGCCACTGAAACAGAGTTGACTTATGTGAAGCACAAAATGGAAGATGCTCTGTCCGCCACTCGCGCAGCAGTGGAAGAAGGCATTGTGGCTGGCGGTGGCGTAGCTTTAGTAAAAGCCGGTCATGAATTGCAAGCCGGCAAAGCCAAGAACAAGGATTATGAATATCAAGCCGGTTATGAAATTCTCATCCAAGCCTTGAGCGAACCCTTGAAACAAATCGTCCTCAACGCTGGAAAACGCAGCTCTGACGTCGTTTTGGAAAAAGTTGTTTCTGAAAAAGGTGTCAACTTTGGCTACGATGCTAGCGAAGACAAGTATCTCGATGATATGATCAAATCCGGCATTATTGATCCTTTGAAAGTCACGCGCACTGCTCTTGAAAACGCCGTCTCAGTGGCCGCCATGCTCCTCACCACCGAAGCCGTCGTCACTGACCTGCCCAAGAAAGATGATTCGATGCCCGGCAACCCAATGGGAGGAATGGGCGGGATGATGTAGGAAATATCCTTACTTTTCACCTTTAAAAAAGAACTGCTGTACAGCAGTTCTTTTGCATTATTTTATTTATTTCCACAGGTTCAGCCATATAGTCTAAACCTTTTTTATTTTTTTTATTTTTTATTTTATTTGTAATTTGCGTCCCAACCTTTACATTCCCTCGTTTTAATGCTAGTCTGAAACAAGTAATCAGCAAAAATTATCTCGGAAATGGCTAATGTCATCCAAAACTATTTTCCCTATTCCCTGCTTGTTTTTTCGCTTGTTAGCCTGATTTTACTGACTTGGAACATCACACTCCAAATCCAAGTCAGTAATTTGAAAAAAAAGAGTCGTGAATTTTTTGCTGGCGGAAAAGTCGACAATTTAGAAGATTTATTGCTTTCTCAGGCCAAATCGATAAAACTACTCGACAAAGACATCCAGGAGCTCTACACGATTTCCAATCAAATCAACGCATTGGCCTTCCGCGGTTTTCATAAGCTCGGCGTTGTCCGCTTCAACCCCTTCAAGGATGTCGGCGGCGATCAAAGTTTTTCCGTCGCGATTCTCAATGGTAAAAATGACGGTCTGACCATCTCTTCACTTTTCACCCGAGAAGGCTCACGAGTCTATACTAAAACCATTACCGCCGGCCTGACTGAAAAACATCCCCTCACCGAAGAAGAGAAGGAAGCCATAAAATTAGCTTTGAGTTCTAAGCCTTTAATTGAAAAAAATAAATAATCATGACTGAAATTACGCCTACGCCAAAAAAAATATCTCTACCAAAAGTCATCACCGTAAAAAAATTCGGCGAAGCTTTAAATTTGTCCATCAGTGTCATCATAACTGAGCTCATGAAAAACGGCATCTTGGCCACCATAAATGAAAAAATAGACTTCGAAACTGCTTCAATCATTGCCCAAGACTTGGGATTTGCGGTTTCGGAAGAGGTGGCGGAAGCCTCGGAAGAGATGACTTTGGAAAAGTTAAATGAACTGCTCCGTAAAGAAAAATTATCCGGAGAAAACCTGAAGGGTCGTCCCCCGATTGTCACCATTTTGGGCCACGTCGATCATGGCAAGACCACACTGCTTGATACCATCAGAAAATCAAGTGTGGCCGCAGGCGAATCCGGTGGCATAACGCAGCACATCACCGCTTATCAAGTCAAAAAGAAAGGCCAGATGATCACCTTTGTCGACACCCCAGGACATGAAGCTTTCAGTGCCATGCGTGAGCGTGGCGTGAGCTTGGCTGACATTGCCGTGCTCGTGGTTGCTGCGGACGATGGCGTGCGCCCACAAACCAAAGAAGTCATCGAGTATCTCTTGGCTAAAAAAATTCCAACCGTTGTGGCCATCAACAAGATTGACAAACCCGAAGCCAACATTCAACGCGTGAAACAAGAATTGGCCGACCATGGCATTGTACTCGAAGAATGGGGCGGAACAGTCCTCGCTTCCAAAATCAGCGCCAAGAAAAACATTGGCATTGATGACTTATTGGATAATATTTTGCTCGTGGCGGAAGTGGAAGATTTTCAAGCTGACTATACCCGCGATCCATTAGGTGTCGTTCTGGAATCACATCTTGATCCACAAAAAGGCCCTGTGGCCACTATTCTAGTTAAAACCGGCATTTTGAAAGAAGGCCAAGATATTGTAGCTGGCACAACTTATGGCCGCGTGCGCCGCATGGAAAATTTCAAAGGTCAACGCATCACCGAAGCTGGACCATCTTCCCCAATCAGCCTCATTGGCCTCAACAGCGCCCCCAACTCTAATGATATTTTGCAAGTTGCAACTGACAAAGCCAATGCTCGAAACAAAGCCATGATTGGAAAATTTAATCAAAATGCTACGCAAGAAATGTCCAACACGCGCACTGTCATGAAAACGATCGTGGACGAAAAAGTTAAACGCTTGAATATAATTCTAAAATCTGACGTACAGGGCTCACTCGAAGCTATCCAACAAATCTTAGGCGAAATTAAATCAACTGAAGTCGCCATTGACTACATTGACATAGGCGTCAGCAACATCACTGAATCCGATGTTCGCTTGGCTGGCAACACCGGAGCAATCGTGTATGGCTTCAATGTCGAAGCTACGACGGTCGCCAAACGTATGGCAGACAACGCCAAAGTGGAAATCAAAAACTTTCGCGTCATCTATGAATTAGTCGACGATATTAAAAGTAAATTAGTAGCCATGTTGCCACCGATTGTGGAGCGAACTGATTTTGGCAAAATGAAAGTCTTGGCCATTTTCAAAACCGGGCGTGGTGACATGATTGTCGGCGGGAAAATTTCGACCGGTAAGATGGTCAACGGAACACTCATTGAGGTTATGCGCGGCGAAAATTCTATCGGCCAAGGATCTCTAAAAAACTTGCAAGAAAACAAAGTTGACGTAGACGAAGTGGTTGGCCAGAAAGAATGTGGCATCACTTTCCTCGGCGAAACCAAAATCAAAGTCGATGACACGCTTTTGTGCTATCGAGAAGAAATCAAAAAAAGAACACTGTAGAAAGTTTCAATGATCAATTTTCAATGAATTATCAATATTAAAATTTTCAATTTATTATACATAACTTAAATTGAAAATTAAATAATTGACAATTGTAAATTGATTGAAAATTGAGAATTTAAAATTGATAATTATGAGCAATCGAATCATCAAAATCAACGATCTCGTCCGACAAAATGTCGACGAAATTATTTTGAAAGAGCTCTCTCTTAAGGAGGGTGTTTTCATAACCATCGCTAAAGTTGACACTTCCCTCGATCTCCGCTATACTCGTATATTCGTCAGTATTTTTCCGGAGAGTGAGATGAACTACGCCATCAAAACTTTGCAAAAGGAAGTGCGCCGCATCCAAGGCAGCCTCAATAAAAAACTGCACATGAAGCCACTGCCCAAAGTTGAATTTCGCGTCGATTTCACTGAATCCAAAGCTGACGAAATTGAGAGGATTCTTAAAGAGATTAGATAATCTTTGATAAAATAATCTTTACAAAAGACTAAACAAATACTAATATACCAATCTCTTAAAAATTGGCTCGATTTAAATTCAAAACATAAACTGATTTATACGAATTAGTATGTTCGTACATGATTAGCGCTTAGTAAAGAAACTAACTCCTCAATACACTTCCACTATGTCAACCTTTGCCCAAGAGTTTCACACTCTCAATTTTGCCATCAAAGAATCCGAAAACATTCTTCTTTTCGCGCATTCTCACCCAGACGGCGATACTGTTGGGTCGGTTTTAGCATTCCGCGAATATACTCAGAGTCTTGGAAAGAATGTCGACGTGGCCTGTTTTGATCCATTTCCGGATTATCTGAGCAGCATCATCCGCGTTGATTTTTCCAATCCTGAACAATTGGATCTGAAAAAATATAATCTGATCATCGCCGCGGACAGCGTTGAGCGCGGCTTTGAAAAAATAAAAAACAACTTTCTTGAAAATCAAGTCCTCGCCATTTTGGATCATCATCCCGACATCACGCTGCGTGGCGACATTAACGTTATTGACGCAAGCTATTCTTCTGTTTGTGAAATAGTTTACAACTTTTTTGAAGCAAACCAAGTTGACCTCTCTCCTGAAATGGCAACATATCTTCTCTTGGGTATTTTGGGCGACACTGGATCATTGCAGCATTCAAGCACTACTTCACGTGTCATGGAAATAGCTTCCAAGTTACTAAAAAAAGGTGCTCGCCTGTCCAAGATAATTGAAACCACTTTCACCAATAAAAGCATCGCTACTCTAAAACTTTGGGGCAAAGCTCTTGAAAAAGCTCGTATCAATCCAGCTTCGGGCATGATCGTTTCTATTCTAACACAGAAAGATTTAGAAGAATGTGGCGCTGGCAACGAGGACATCGCTCAAATCGCCAACATTCTGAACACTGTACCAGACACAAAATTTTCTTTGATACTCTCTGAGCGTGGCGACGGCATCGTAAAAGGCAGTCTCCGCTCAGAAGACTACAAAGGTGTCGACGTCTCAGCTATCGCTGCCACGTTCGGTGGTGGCGGCCACCGCTTGGCCTCCGGCTTTGAAATTAAGGGCAAGATTCAAGAAACGGCAGATGGATGGGAAATAGTATAAAAGTATGATGTATAATGTATTAAGTATCTGATATACTTCACACATAATATTTCATACATTTTTTATGAAAATCGGCGCTCACGTCTCCATCGCCCAAGGCATCTTTAACGCTCCACAACGTGCAGCCAACTTAGGCGCGGAATGTTTTCAAATCTTTACCCGCTCCCCACAAGGTGGGGCATCCCCGGAACTAACGCCGGAAGTTTTGGAAAAATTTTCGGCTGAGATGAAAAAAAGCAAACTGGAAAATTTTGTCGTTCACACGCCGTATTATATAAACTTTGCGTCCGCCAATAATCGTATCCGCTATGGCTCAGTTTCCGTGGTGCGCGACGAGCTTGAGCGCGCCAGCCTTTTGTGCGCCAAATTCGTCATGACTCATCTGGGCAGTGCCGGCGAGTTGAACGAAAAAGAAGCCACAGAAAAAACTGCCGCGATGCTCAAAAAAACTTTAGACGGTTATAATGGCACGACCGAACTCCTCATCGAAAATGCCGCTGGATCTGGACATATTATCGGCTCAACATTCACACAAATCTCCGAGATTATAAAATTAGTCAATCACCCAAAACTCAATGGTATTTGCATGGACACCCAACATTCTTTCGCTTCAGGATACGATTGGCGCGACTTTGCAACAACATTGGAAAAAATTGACTCTGAAATAGGACTGGATAAGATTAAACTCATCCACGCCAACGACTCTCTGACCGAATGCGGTTCCAAAAAAGACCGCCACGCCCACATCGGAGAAGGATTGATCGGCACCACAGCTTTTCAAAACATCGTCGCCTTCGCGGAAAAAAATAATATCGACATGATTTTGGAAACTGAACATGACAAGGTCGTAGAAGATATTAAACTTTTGAAAAAATTTAGAAAATAATCCTATGCTCGTCGCCATCACCTCCGACATCCACAATAATGAAGTCAACCTACAAAAAGTTTTGAATTATTGCAAAGAAAAAGAAATTCAGACGATGATTTGTTGTGGCGATTTGGCATCATTGGAAACTTTGGACTTCATGAATGACAATTTTGCCGGCAACATACTTTTTACTTTTGGCAACGCCGAATATGACGATCTGCGAGATTTGGCTGAAGAAAAAAAATATCGCAATACATACTTGTTCAAAAATTTTGGCGAAGCGATCATTGAAAAAAATAATGTGGCTTTCGTGCACTATCCGGACAAAGCCAAGAGTCTCGCACGCACCGGCAAATATGATTTCGTCTTCTACGGCCACACCCACAAACCCTGGATTGCCGAAGGCCTGTCAGATGAAAATTCAAAAAAATATACCCTCCTCAACCCAGGCACCACCGCCGGCGAAATTTATCCGCCGACTTTTGCGATCTGGGAAACAGAAACAGGGAAATTTGATTTGATAAGAATCCATGAACTTAAATAAACTATGTCCAAACAATCCCAGCTCAATCAACTGAACACCAAAATGTCCGCCTGCTCTCTATGCGCTCTGCGCCCCGGGTGCACGCGCGTCGTGCCGGGGGCAGGAGACACGAACGCGAAAATCATGTTCATCGGCGAAGCCCCAGGCAAAAAAGAAGATGAAACAGGCCTGCCTTTTGTCGGCGCGGCCGGAAAATTCCTGGACGAAATGCTCGGCGCCATTAAACTTAAACGCGAAGATATCTACATCGCCAATGTGTGTAAATGCCGCCCACCAAGCAACCGTGATCCGAGTCCCGAAGAAGTGAAACTTTGTTGGCCATGGCTTCTGCAACAAATTCAAATCATTGAGCCAAAATTAATTGTCACACTCGGCCGCCATTCTATGGAAAGATTCTTGCCAGGTCAAAAAATTTCAGAGATGCACGGCCACGCCATGCGCCATGAAATCGAAGGCCTTGGACTGCAAGTTTTTTATACTTTGTATCACCCCGCCGCCGCTCTCTACAATGGCGGCATGCGCGAAACACTTCTTAAAGATTTCAAGCGTATACCCAAAATTTTAGAGAAAATAAAAGAGGAAAAATAAAATCTCCATCACGGCGATTTTATTTTTAGTCTTATATTTTATGTAAAACACGGAATACTCGCTACTAAGTTGTACCCGGGGCGAGACTCGAACTCGCATGACCTTGCGGTCGAAGGATTTTAAGTCCTTTGTGTCTACCATTCCACCACCCGGGCAAAATCATCTTGAGGTCCGAGGCAGATTTGAACTGCCGTACAGGGTTTTGCAGACCCTTGCCTAACCACTCGGCCATCGGACCAAAACTATAACTAATCTTACCAAAACCACTCGCTATAGTCAATTATCCGGTCAAACAAAAATCCTTCCCGTTTTCGGGAAGGATTTTTTGTTATTTCTATTTTAACTCACCACTTCAGCTACTAAATTTTGTCGGCCGAAGCTGAAAGCTTGGGTTTTAGTTTTCATATAGATATCTATATGATTCACCTTGATCGCTCCCCCACGATCTTCACAGACATAAGTGCCCATTCCTTCAATCTGGATTTTTGTTCCAAACGGGAATTGAGCGGGACATGCCAAGGTTTCATTTTCTCTAACTCTAACACCGGAAGCAGTCACGCCATCGGATTTTCCACATTCATCCGCCGCCGCCGTATAGGCCGAAGCATTGATTGTGAATTTTCCGTTTGGAAGATTTTTTGCCCGTTCGTCTGATTTGAAACGTGACAATATCGCATCTCTTTTCACATCTTCCTCTGACACCGCTATTGTGCTTTTAAAGTTATTCGGGTCATAAGTCAGTAGCGCATTTTCACTAACTACTAAGGCTACTTTACTGTTTTTAAACCCGCTTTCTTGAATTTTAAAATTTATTTTTGTTTCATTAGACCCGCTCGACTCATCCGCTGACGCCAAGCTCGGTAGAGCTAAAAGCGTTACAAATACGATAGCCAGAGAAGCGCTAATGATACGCATTAAACATTCTTTTAATTGTTAAACATCTTGTCTTGTCTAGGTTTCCAAGTAAGACGGTCAATTAAATCTCTTCCTCACTCTTATTTAATTGACCCATGATTATAGCAAATTACATCCAGAAAGTCAAACGTTTTTCAGTAAATTACCTTACTTAAGCCATTATAATACCACGCCCCTCATCTTATTAGCCAAAATAAAAGGAAAAAGCCATAAAATTGGCTTTTTCCTTTTTACTCTAATTTTCCCATCTTTTTACTTGCCGTTTTTCAAAAGATTATTTATGACATTCTCGTCCCGACAGTTATAATCATTACTAGCGCTGTAAAAGCGTTTTTTAGGCCCATGGCACCCGCCATTGTCAACATTAAGCGTAGCCATAAGTGGCATAAGAAAACCCACGCGCTTAGCCGTAAAGTAGTTGTACAACTGGTTCAAAGTAGCTTTCCGTTTGGCCGCGTCCATCCGAGCGAAAGAACTCATATCATCAAATTTGAGGCCGCTCCAATCCAGTGCCACAATCACATTGTTAGCGCGCAAAGCATATTGATCATTCCAAAGAAGCGCCCAACAGCTTGAAAGTTGACTCCAGCAGGCTCCATTCTCAATGACGCCATTGTCCCCAATTCCCACTCCGCCCTCGATATAATCAAATTTCCTCAGATAGTTTTCATTGGTATTGTTTCCAGTTTGCGCTCCAATCGCAATTTGGATGCCTTTTCTCTTGGCATAACTGCGCATATCATCCAACACTTCTTGCACCTTCGATTGTCCCAGGTCAGGATTATCTTGAAAATAGATTTGTCCAAAAAGAAAACTCTGAATGCCAATGTCCATGGCCTTATGAGTTACAAAGCTCAAATACTTGCGATATTCTTTACTGCCAATATTCGGCTTGCAAGTATGCTCCCCCCAAGCATTTTGCGATCCGTCTCTGCACATATCTGAAAAATCAAAATAACGGTTTTCATCCGGATAAAAATATTTAACATCTCGCCGAATATCCTCCGCCAAAAACATCCCGTACATGACATTTGGCTTAGTGATTTTTTGCATCACATCCAAGGCTTGGGCGAAATCCGGCGGCGAGGCCCAGGTTTCCAAAGCACGATGAAGATACAGGCATTCACTCCGATTAATCATAGCCACTTCCGCATCCGTATCCTCTCCATAACCACTCAAAAGTCCATCTGCCACGCACCCTTTCAACTTCATCGTTTTCATCGAAAGTGGTGGCGGATTGTAATGATAGGGCGGGGCGAAAAAAACATCCTCATTGTCCACTCGGCTCGGACCACTAGGCACAGCTTCTTTGATCACCGGCTTTTGATGCGCATGATATGCTCGATACACTAGAAAAATAAATCCTCCCAAACAAAGAAGTATCAGTATAAAAAAAATAATTCTATTTTTGGCAACAAAAAACATCTTTTCCTACAAAAAAATAAACAGAGCACTCAAATGTCTCTTTATATAACACAATCGAAGCACATAAAAATTCTTCTACAAAAAGCTACCTCTTTTTTTTGAAGAATATTCTGTTTTTCAAAGCAATAAGATCAGAATCAGCCAGAGCAATAAAAAAGATTATGATGATGGCCACTATCATAACAATGTCAGGTGTGTCTGGAAAAATATAAGCGCAAGTCTTATCAAAAGACGTACAAGTCAAAAGCAATCCAATTTCATCCACAAAAAGTCCCGCCCCAATCCCAATGAGCGCGGCCGCAATCTTCATCCGGCGTTGGCTGTTGTCCAAAATGGCCAAGATCCCACCCAAAAACAGCGCGGCCGTGCCAAAATAGAAATGATGGATGTGATAACCTTTGACATAAACATATCGGCTGAAATGCAGTGAATAAAAATGAACGGCAAAAAAAGAAACCAGAAAAAAAATCAGAACGATAAACATTCTTTGTTTGTTTTGTTTTTTAAGATCAAAAGTTCTTTTGAACCTTGATTTAAATTCTACTGCCATAAATTATTATCCTAAATTGATTTACTCTAACAATATTTATTGTAATTACTATTGTATCACAATATTCCCTTGAAAAAAAATAAAGCGGCCATGTCCAATTGGACACGAGCCGCTCTTTACAACTACGATTCAAGCCTTTGTTTATATCATCTCCCATTCACAAGCACTGGTACCCTGCCCACGAAATTGTTGGTCTTTCTTTTTAACAACAAAGTTTCCCACATGGGAGTCGAAATAACCCATGGTTATTTCGCAGCTCTGAAGAAATTTCAGTTCTGCAGGAGACAATTCCTTAACCTGAGTTATGGGAATGAAAGTCGCCACGCTTTGCCTCAATGATGGTTTGTTATAGACTGGCTTTGGGAAAAGCGTGTCAGCAGTCCGCGTTTTCCCGCCATTCCTCATTATCACAGGGACACCCGGCACATCTTTTACCGAATGGCCTCCCCCTGCTTGTCCAAAATCACGCAGCTGGCCATATCTCCATTGCAGATCGTGACCTGGTAACAATATTTGAGCCTTCTTTGTCCACTTTTTCCTCAGTGATACAATTGATTTATCCACTGAACATCCTCCTTTTATAGGGTTATTGTACTGCTTGGCCTCGAAACTGATGACAATATATCAAAAATACATCTGCTTGTAAAGCAAAAATCACTCCGGTTTGATTTGCTATTACTGGTCTTCAAAAATAACAAAAAACAAGACTAATGGTATAAGGCCGCTTCTGCTGTTCTGAGTTCATTGGCGCATGTGACTCTAGCTAGGCTTAGAGAACTCAATTATCAGTCTTTATTATTTTAAGCGGAATATCTCTAAACTTATCAATCTTATACACCTGAGTATTTTCTAAGCGTAAAATCAGCCCATCAAATTTATTAGTGATTTGACCTAGAATTTTCCTTAGTTTTTCTCGATTTTCGATTTCCACATCAATCAACGCTTGCCAGTTTCCAAACAGTCGTAGCAGATGAATGATGTTAGGATGATCTTGGCAAAAATCAAAAAACTCCTGAAACTTTTCACTAGTTAGATTGGTCATTTGAATCAAAATACGAAAGCGTGGAAAGCCGATTTTTTCATGATCCAGTAGCAAGGCATGGCTTTGCACGATTCCATCTTTTTGAATTTTTTCCATGCCATATATCACACTGTCTCTTGATATCTTCAGCTTACTCGCAATATCGGAAAAACCTTGTCTAGAATTCCTATTGATTTCTTCAATGATTTCCAGATCCTTCTTTTTTAGTGCAATTTCCGGAACGTCTGCCCCCGTATATGCCATGGCATTTTTAGACACCTTTTTAACAGTCTTTTTTTCATTCAAATATTCCCTTCTGAATTGATAGAATCCGACAGAAATAGCTGTGTCATAGGTAGAAATGTAGTGATGAAATTTATCATAGAACCCATTGAAAATTTCGACTGAACGAAAAATGCTTTTAGTCGAAATTGTAACGTGCAAATCCCAATAGCCGTCTCCGCGCATCACAATATTAAAATCATTTTTGTTTTTCAAATATTGATACATGCTTTTCTCAGCTTCGCCAGAAAGATTTTTTAATTTTAGGAAGTAGGACACGTTAAAATACCCCAATTTTCTAAATTCAATCATTGGCCAATAAGCCAAAATAACCCCTTCTTTTTCTAGTTTTTCCAGATGATATTTCACGAGCTGGGGCGTAATTCCCAATTCTTGGCCTATCTTA
Source organism: Candidatus Moraniibacteriota bacterium (assembly GCA_023261605.1). Classification (GTDB taxonomy): domain Bacteria; phylum Patescibacteriota; class Minisyncoccia; order Moranbacterales; family UBA2206; genus CAIKZD01. The sequence goes on along the minus strand of JAHFOP010000001.1, from coordinate 7,661 downwards.
GTCAAAGATTTCGATGAATCCTCATCCAGACTATAGAGGATTTTTTTATCTAATTCCTGCAACATTTTATAATTTTAGTGCTTTATAGTCTGATTGTAGCTTATTTTTATAAATTAGTCAATATATACTTTTAAATATATTGACAATTATCCAATATTTTGCTAAGCTATCTGGATGTCTAAAAGAAGGACAGAGAACATTAACAATTCGCCCATATCTAAACAAAGGAGGCTGCACTATGGAAATAATTAAAAATGCGATTTGGCCGAGAACAGAGGACACTTTAAAGCCGATTGGAGAGGTTGTGATCGAAATCCCGTCCGTTACAGTGGGAGAATACTTTGCTCTCCATCTCGGCAGTATTTTTGCAAACTGCCCCTACCCTCAATATGCTGGGAATTACGAGAAGGTTTGGACTCTAAACCGCGGGAAAAAATTTGTCGCAGAAATATACGAAGTAGTTGCTAGTGGCTGGACGAGTCCATGGGTCTATGAAATGATTGCAAAATACAGGGAAAGAAAACTCCTTGGGATTATTGGAGCCATGGCATTTGCCGTTCAGGAAAATGAGAAATTTTGGCAAATGATCCGTGATAAAATCTGGTGTCTTGCGCCCTATGACTATGATGTATTGAAACTAGACCGTCCAAGGGAAGATGATGATCAAGAAAAAGAACCAATAATCAGTTACCAACATGTCATGGGCAGCTTGACAGCCGGCGACAGCGTTATTTTTTACCGAGATTTTGTCGCCTAAAAATGCAGACTTGAAAAAAGAAAGTCGGCATCATCGCCCAAGCCCAGAAGATACTGATATCTTCTGGGCTTTTTATTTTATGAAAATATTTTCACCAAACAAAAAACCGCCTCACGAAATGTGAAGCGGTTTTTATTAGACTATAAACAAAAATAGTCTTCAGCTTGAACCACAGCGCTAGGTTAGAACCGACTTATTTTACTCTAGATAAAACAAAAACAGCCCCCTCTAAGGCCGTTTTTGGTGTTCTGAGCGGGTAACGGGAATCGAACCCGTGTCACTAGATTGGCAACCTAGTGTAATAGCCACTATACGATACCCGCTTATTGAATTTTGAATGTTGCGTTTCTAATTTTGAAAAAATTTTAAATGTTTTAATTATTTAAACATTAAAAATTAAATCATTATTTCGAAATTCAAAATTCAAAATTCAAAATTCTTTATCTGTGCCGGGTCCCAGGATTGAACTGGGGACACAAGGATTTTCCTTATCATTTTTCTTGAGTTTCCTCAAGGATCGGACTATTTCATCATCCCGCCAGGCGGGAGTTGGGCGCTTTTGCAAGATTATTGTTGGGACTCACCTGCTAGTCTCTACACTTTCCTCAAAACTTAGACCCTTTGAGGCTTAGCTCGAGATTACCCTATTATCTTTCGACAACTTAGGCTTCCTCGAATTCACCCAATTTTCATTTCCAAATTACTCTGGAACGGACCGAAAACCAGTCCTCTGCTCTACCACTGAGCTAACCCGGCTTGTTCAAATTCTCTGTAACGTATTTCGTGTGGACCCTATAGGACTCGAACCTATGACATCCTCGGTGTAAACGAGGCGCTCTAGCCAACTGAGCTAAGGATCCCTACTAGAGTGCGAACGAGAGGACTTGAACCTCCACAGGATTGCTCCCACAAGCACCTCAAGCTTGCGCGTATACCAATTCCGCCACGTCCGCCGAAATATACCTGAAAAAAATTAATCCGGTGCAAAGTTAATGTTTCAACTCCATCACAAAGACTGCTAGCTACTCAGCTTTTTTAACTTCCTTCGTTTCTTTCTTGTCGCCTTTGGATTCTTTGGCCATATCTTTCTCGGCAGCTTCAATTTCCTCCGCGCTCAATTTTTCATCTGCCAATTCTTCTGCTTTTTTAGCACCAACAAACTCTTTTATATCCTTGTATTTCATGCGACTTTGCTTTGGAGTCAGTTCTCTAACATAATACAACTTTGATCTTCGTACCTTAGCTTTCTTTATCAGTTCAATCTTTTGCACATTCTTGGACAAAATCGGCACAATCATTTCCACTCCGACAGTGTGAGAAACTTTTCGCACGGTGATTGTTGGAGAAGAGCTTTGGCGGCCTTTGACGGCGATGATGAGCCCCTCAAAAATCTGCACTCTTTCTTTGGCACCTTCTTTGATTTTGAGATGAACTTTGACAATATCTCCCGCCATATAATTGACCGGATCTTTCCCTCGCAACACCTTATTGAATTCAATGATTTCCTGTTTCATAGTTTTTATTATAACAATAATTACTTAAATAAAAAAGTCTCGAAGCCTAGCTTGAGCATTTTCCTGAGTTTCCGCCCTTTTTTTTAGCTTTTCTATACTATCCTTTTATCCCCTTTTCGTCAACCCCCGAGGGTAAATCCCCTCATTTTTCAAAAAACTTTCAAACTCGACCGATAAAGGGGCTTCAAACTTATATTCCTTGCCATTCATTTCAAATTCCAAGCTTTTGGCATGTAAAAATAGCCTGTCCATGACATCGTCATCCGCAAATTTTTTAAGCGTATACTTTTCGTCTCCCACAATTGAGTGTCCGATGGAAGCCAGATGCACGCGAATCTGATGCGTGCGTCCGGTGCGCGGAGAAACTTCCAAAAGCGCATATTGGTCATTTTTAGCTAACGTTTCATATGCTGTCACTGCTTCGCGGACTTTTGTTCTAGTTTTCCCAGTGGCAATGATTTGTTTTTTATAATCCGCCGCGCGCGCCATCGGCGCGTCAATCAATCCGCTTTTTTCCGGCGCGCCGTGTACTACCGCCCAATATGTTTTTTTCATCTCGCGCTTTTTAAATTTATTCTTGAGCAATAAATATACCTCCTGATTTCTCGCCACAATCAAGATTCCACTTGTACCCCGATCCAACCTGTGCACTATCCCAGGGCGCACATCTGGCGCATCTCCAACTTGCCCGATCTCCTGAAATTTAAACAGTAAGCCGTTGACCAAAGTATCTGTCTCCTGCCTGGTGCTGGGATGAACCTGCAGCCCCGCCGGCTTATTCACAACAATTATATTTTCATCCTGACTGATAATTTCAAATTTAACTTTCCCATTCAACGCCAATCCATTTTCTTTTTCAGAAATATTTATTTCAATTTTGTCATTTGTTTTCAGTAAATAACTTGGTTTCACATTTTTTCCATTCACTAAGATATTTCCCTCCTTTATTTGACGCACAATTTCCCCACGCGTCAGTTTCTTATCCAAAAAAAATTCCTCCATGAGAAATTTATCCATTCTAATTTTCGCAAATTTTTTGAAGATAATTGTTTTTTCCATTGTGCCTTGGGGGAGACTCGAACTCCCAATCCCTTGCGGGAACATGCTCCTGAAGCATGCGCGTATACCAATTCCGCCACCAAGGCATTTTTTATTTTTGTGCCCAGAAGAGGACTCGAACCTCCAATCCCTTGCGAGAACCAGTTCCTAAGACTGGCGCGTATACCAATTCCGCCATCTGGGCATAAGCTATTCTTATTTTATTCCAAAATCATTTTCAATCTCCTCACCTCTTCCGCCAGCGCGCCTTCATTCTCATATTCGCCATGATGGCGCGTTTCATCTCCATAAGTTTCTTTTTTCTGATCTAAATGAATGTTAATCGTCATATCCGCTCCCGTCATTCTAACATACATATGAAAGCGCGGATAACCAGCCGCCGCCAGTGGCCGCACAAAACTTTTTTCTTCCCCTTCATTACGCTGGAAAGAGTACCCGAGTCTGCGCAACATATTGACCGGATTTTCTTTTATGTTTTTGACTTCAATCTGCATAATATTATCTCAGATCTTACTTAGATATTTTTAGCTGCTGCAGTAGTATTTTTCATTAACATCGCAATTGTCATTGGCCCCACTCCGCCTGGCACCGGCGTAATTGCGCTCGCAATCTTACAAACTTTTTCAAAATCAACATCACCCGCCAATTCTCCGTTCTCGCCACGATTGATTCCGACATCAATGACAACTGCTCCTTGTTTTATCATATCTGCCGTAATTAGTCCAGCTCGCCCAGCAGCCACTATCAAAATATTCGCCCGCAACGTTTCTTCTTTTAGGTTCTCAGTTTTAGAGTGAGCCATCGTCACGGTCGCATTTTCGCGGAGCATCATCATTGCCAGAGGTTTCCCTACAATATTGCTTCTTCCGACGATAACCACCTTTTTTCCCGAAATCTTAATTTCATATCTTTTCAAAATTTCTACTATACCCAGCGGGGTGCAAGGAAAAAATCTTGGATCGCCTAAAAACATCCTCCCCACATTTTCCGGGTGGAAACAATCCACATCTTTTTTTGGATCAATGGCAGAAATTATTTTTTGTGAATCAATATGTGATGGCAATGGCAACTGTATTAAAATTCCATGGATTTCATTTTTTTCATTAAGCTCTGCAATTAAAGCTAAAATTTTCTCCTCCTCAATATTCTCCGCTAACCGATGCACCTCAGAAAAAATTCCTAGACTCTCGCAGGCCCGTTCTTTATTGCGTACGTAAATCTGAGAAGCCACACTATCCCCCACTAAAATCACCGCTAGACCAGGCGCGATTCCTTTTTTTTCTCCCAATTCTAATATCTCAAGTTTCAGTGCCACACGTATTTCCTCCGCAAGCTTCTTTCCATCTAAAATTTTCACCATATTTTTTATTTTAAAAAATAATCTCCCAAACTATCAAAAACATCCTTCCCTAAAACAACCCGGAAATTTTTCCTTCCTCATCCACATCAATTTTCTCCGCCGCCGGAACTTTCGGCAGTCCAGGCATGGTCATTATGTCACCCGCCAAGACTACAATAAATCCAGCTCCGTTGGAAATACGCAGGTCTGAAATGTTGATGACAAAACCTCGTGGACGTCCAAGAAGTTTTGGATTGTCCGACAAAGAATACTGCGTCTTGGCGATGCAAATTGGGAGCTTGTCCATTCTATCTTCTTCCAATTTCTCCATTTGCTTTTTCGCTCTCACACTAAACTCCACACCAGCTGCACCATAAATTTTTTTGGCTACCGTTTCAATCTTGGTCTTCAAATGCTGCGTTTCACTGTAGAGTACTTTGAAATTAGCTTTCTTTTTTGCCAAAGTTTCCAAAACTGCCTGCGCCAGTTTCTCACCACCTTCTCCTCCGTGCGCCCAAACTTCTGAAACCGCACAAATCGCGCCTAATTTTCGAATGCTCATTTCCAAAAGCTTTATTTCTTTTTGCGTGTCAGTTGGGAAAACATTTATGGCCACCACCACTGGCACACCAAAACGTTTCAAATTTTCAATATGCTTTTCTAAATTTGGTATGCCTCTCTTCAAAAATACCGTACTCGGCAAAGGCAGTGCTTCTTTGTCCATCCCGCCATTATATTTCAAAGCACGCACCGTAGCTACTAAAACCACCGCGTCCGGTCGAAGTTTAGCGGCTCGACATTTAATGTTGAAAAACTTTTCCGCACCAAGATCTGCACCAAAGCCAGCCTCTGTGATGAGATAATCCCCCAATTTAAGTCCATAGCGCGTCGCGAGAACCGAGTTGCAACCATGCGCAATATTGGCAAACGGTCCGCCATGCACCAATGCTGGTGTGTGTTCCAACGTCTGCACTAAATTTGGTTTCATCGCGTCTTTCAAAAGTGTCACCATCGCCCCCGTCACTTTCAATTCGCGCGCAAATATTGGTTTGTTATCAAAATTATACCCAATAATTATTTTCTCTAAACGATTTTTCAAATCATTCATATTTTCCGCTAGACACAGTATCGCCATAATCTCCGAAGCAACAGAAATATTAAAACCATCTTCTCGTGGCACACCTTGCGATTTACCACCCAAACCTACAACAATTTCCCGCAGTGCTCGATCATTCAAGTCTATCGCTCTTTTCCAAGCGATTCTTTGCGGATCAATTCGCAGTGCATTGCCATGAAAAATATGATTATCAATCACCGCCGAGAGTAAATTATTGGCCGTTGTGATGGCGTGCAAGTCCCCCGTGAAATGCAAATTGATATCCTCCATTGGCATAACCTGTGCATACCCGCCTCCAGCCGCACCGCCTTTCATGCCCATGCATGGCCCAAGTGATGGCTCACGAATGGCTAACATGGCATTTTTCCCCAATCGCCGCATCGCCATGGCAAGACCAATGGAGGTGGTAGTCTTGCCTTCTCCGGCCGGCGTCGGATTGATGGCTGTCACCAAAATCAATTTCCCATCCTTATTTTTTTTGATCCTCTCCCACAGCTCCGGTTTCAGCTTGGCCTTATAATCTCCATACAATTCCAATTCGCTTTCCACAATACCCGCTACTCCAGCAATTTCTTTAATATTCTTCATTTCCGCCGCCTGTGCAATTTCAATATCACTTTTCATAAAGTTATTGTAAAAAAATTATATTCTCTCCTCTTTTATTTTCTTTAAGTGTTTTATAAGGATATTTTTTTTATAAAACACGACCCCCTCACACCATCTCCCGCCAAATTTTCCCCAAAATTGTTTTCACTTTTTCATTTTTCCGCAATTCAATAATACTGGCCATAATCTCGTCCAGATTTTTCAGAAGACCGGGCTGTTTCAAAAGAAATGTCCGCATACTTTTGTCATCCGGTTTTTTTTCAATATATCTGGCAATCATTGCGTACCACAGATAGTACCCAGCTGGATCAAAATCCAATTCGCTGTCAATGAACGGCGGATTATTGAAATAATTGACCAGCTTTTCCCAATTATCATATTCCTCATATATCATTTCATCTTCCAAATCTTTGGCGGGTTGATTGTATATATCTGTTGTATGCGGGGTTTCGTAGAATTTATATTTATTGAGAATTTCCTCCCGGCGCATATCACAATACACATGAAATTTCCATCCGGCGCGAAATGAGGTCATTCCGGAAAAGTTCAAATCAAGTGAATCAAAACACAAATGTGTGTCTCGTCTTTTAATCTTCGGATCAATCCGCCTAATATCCGGAAAAACACAGCCCAACATAAACTCATCCCGATTGATTTTGATCACACTTTCAATCTTCCCAGCTTCCAACTGATCAAAATATCTTTTGGCATAAACAATATGTGAAATCTGTGAAGCCATAAAAAATGAATTTTACGCAACCTATTGATAGTATAAAACATTCAAGAGAAAAATAAAATCACCCTTATTTAAAGCGGTTTTACCCCACGTGATATTTATTTTTAATCAGCTTCTCCTCCTCTCTCTGCTCCTCTTTGATTTTTTGTTTAGCCTGAGCGCGCAACGACCCGATGTCTTCCTTGTCTAATTCTTTAGCACGCATAAGTAATTTTTCTTTGTCATTGAGCTCGGCGTCTTCAATCACTTCCGCCAGAAGCACATCCAGAATCGTTCCGATTTTTGGTCCAGGTTTCATTTTGAGTTCTTGCATCAAGTCATGGCCATTGATTTTGAGTTGCTTCACCGACACCGCGTCGTGTGAAACTTTTTCCACCATAAATTTGAAATGGCGCAGTTTATACGGCACAGCTTTCGGCACACCGCTCCCCAAACGGTCCGCAATGCGCACGTCAATAAGATCATTAACATTTTCCAAGCCGACTTTTCGCACCACGCGCCGCACACCCGCCTCGCCCACTTCATCAACGTTA